>CAYSXA010000014.1:0-32441 GCA_964435005.1 uncultured Anaerolineaceae bacterium
ACGCGGCGCGGGGGGGGGGGGGAGCGGTGTGCCCGTGCGCGCGCCGGGGTCGGAGGGCGGCGCGGGCGCCGCCGCCGTCGTTGTTGCCGTCTTCGTTAGCGCGGCCGTATTCCCGCTGGTCCTTCCCGTTGACCGGCAGCGCGTTGCAGGCGCTATCCAGGCCGGCATCGGCCGCCGGGCTGTTGGCTGTGATGGGAATCGTCCATGTGGCGCCGCCGTGGTCTCCCAGCGCGCCCAGATAGGCGTTCAACGGGAAAAGGGCGCTGCCCGTCAGGTCGGCGGCGGAGAATCCGGAGCAGCCGTCCGCCACCCGAATCAGATTGACCGACAGGGAAACGACGCTCCCGCTGCAATCCGACCAACTGCCGTTGCCGAGCGTATTGGCCGCCACCAGCGTGTTGGTCAGCGTCATCACCCCGCTGGCCGCGACGTAGTAGCCGCCGCCCGCGCCGTCGGCATCGTTGTCTGCATCCGCCGTGTTGCGGGCGAGGGTCACGTTGAGCAAATCCGCCGTCCCGGTGTCCGCCACGTAGATACCGCCGCCATCACCGTCGGCGTCGTTCTGGGCCACGGTGCTGTTCACCAGGAGCAGGTCGGCATCGCTCACGTACACACCACCGCCCCGGCCGTTGCTGCCGGAGTTGACGCCGGTTGTCGAGTTGTACATCATCGTCGAACGGCGCACGCTCACCCCACCTCCAACGCTTTCCAGATGCAATCCCTTGTCGCCATTGTAGGCCACGGTGGTATCTCGGACCCGAACTTTCCCGCTCAGGTTCGACACCTTCAGGCCAGCGCCGCCGTTGTCGCGGATTTCGCTTCCATCAATGGCGATCGTTCCCCCACCCAAAAACAGGATGCCGCTTCCCTGATTGTTGTGGATGAGCGAGTTGGTGACGGTCAACGTCCCCCCCGGGCCGCCCAGGTCGTTTGCGTAGATCCCGCTTATGGATTTGTAGGCGTCCAGGCTCTGGCTGCCACCGATGGTGCTGTTCTGCACCGTGACCGTGACCGTACCCAACAGTTGCACGGCACCATACTGAGTCGTGCCTCCCACGGCAGCGGGAACCACCGTGGTCAGAATCTCGCTGCTGGCGATCACCCCCGATGCCCCTTCATAAAAGATGACCCCGCTGTAGTAATTGTCGTGCAACATGCTGTTTTCGATGGTTATCACCGTGCGCTCCGCGTAAATCCCGGTGTTGTGACCGTAGATTTCCGAATCCTGCACGCTGAGCGGCGAAAGAGTGTAGATCGCCCGCTGGACAGTGCTGATGCCGTCCCCCATCCCTGCAATCGCGGAATGGGTGATGGTCAACCGACCGTATGCCGCGATGTAGTGAATGCTTTCGCCGGAATGCGTCAGCAACAACTGGCTGTTCTGGATGGTGGTCTCGGCCCATCCGTAACCGTACAACTGCTCACCGCCGAGGCTGGCCTCATTCTCGAACAGATACACGTTGTCCAGCGTCAGCACGGCGCTGTCGTTGTACACGCCGCCGCCATAACCGGTGACGCTGCCTTCCATGATCGTCAGGTCGGAGAGCTGGACGATGGGCGTTGGCTGGGTATAGCCCGGCTTGTAGACGTGGATCACCCGGTCGGCGTAGCCGCCCCGGATGCGGGTGACGTTCGCACCTGGATTCCACCCTGGCCCTGCCCCCTGGATGGTCACGCTGCGGGTAATGACCAGATTCTCGGTATAGTCCCCGGCAGCCACGACGATGGTGCCACACGCCGGGTCGTCGATAGCGGCCTGGATGGTGGCATAGCCAGCGGGGACGTTGCAGGTAACCGCCCGGACCAGAGACCAGGGCAACAGGGCGCCAGCGATGGCAATGGCTGCGCCGATCATCACGAACAACGAACGTGCAATGCGTGAGGTGTTCATCTCCATTGTCTGTCTGCTCACATTGCGGGGGAAAGCACCGTTTTTCAGGACGATTTGCGGATGGCTTGCCAGCCGAACCGGACGGCCAGGGCCAGGAAAAGCAGCGCCAGGCCACAAGGGGCCAGGGCGTAACCGCCGAGTCCTGGCTCCAGGACGGATTCCGCCGGATTCTCCGGGTTGTAGTAAACGGTCACCGGCTTCCCGACCGCATACTGGCCGCGAGAGATACCGGATGCCCATTTCGAGGTGTAACCGTACCGCCCGATGACGTGGTTTTCGTACGTCTTGCCGTCCACCTGATAGCGATAGGTGATGCGCGGCGTGTACCTGGTCTTCAACCCCAGTTCCCTGCGGTCTCGGACAGACGGCTGATGTACCCGCACTTCGGCGAACGTGATGACCCCTTCTACCGTCGGCCATGATTCGCTGGCCGCGCCCGCCGAGATGACAGACAACTGCCAGCAGCAGGTCGTTGTGCTCAAGAGGATGAAAAGGAAGAACAGCCCTTTCGCGTTCAGGAAAAAACGAGGTTCGCCTGTCAATCGCAGCCTCCCATGTCGAAGAGCCTTCCGGTGCGGCAGGGCTGGCTTCCGTTCAACCGGTCACCATGCCGACGACGGCCAGGATCATCAACAACACGTTCAACTGACCGCCGCGGCGCAGCGTGTGCTGCAAAGCAGCCAGGCGGGCGGCCTGTTCGGGGGTGGGCGGCCCGCCCTGGGCAGCGAGGTGTTGCCCCAGGGCCTTGAGCTGCCTCGAGGCGCGCCCCTGCACCAGCAGACCGACCAGCAGCGAGGTGATCCCGGCCAGCGCGCCCAGGGTGAGCGGCAAACGGGCAGCGAACATCACTGTCAGGTTGAAGCCGCCTGAGACCGAGGCATACATCCACAGGCCGCTGGCGATGGTCAGCAAACCGGCGGTGCCCATGGCCGGGCTGAGGCGTCCACCGTTCAGCTTTTGCATGAACCTGCCGCCCTCCGCTCCCAGCGCCTGGACGGTCGGCTCCAGGAAGAAGGTGATGAACAGGGTGCTGCCCACCCAGAAGATGGCGGAAAGAAGGTGAATCAGGCGTAAGAGGGTCATCCTGGCGTATCCTTCGGGTTGGGAAGTCGGTCCACAGCGGGCGCGGCTCACCCGGCGCAGGCAGCGGACGGGTCGCTGAACCAGAAGTGGATGGTCCAGTGCTCGAATTCCATGCCCGGATGGCCGTGTTCCAGGTGCTCCCAGGGAGGGGAGGGCTGCTCGCTCAGGCTCTCCAGCTCGACGCCGATCAGGTCACCGGCAGGGTTGAACAGCAGCACCAGCGGGCCGGGCTGCCCGTCAGCCATCTTGAGGAAATGACGTCCCATCTGAGGGACGCATTCCCCCGTATCCACCCAGCCCTGGCTCAAGGCCTCTTCCGCCGTGGCAGGCAAACGGTCGAAGGCCCCATAGGTGGCGAAAACATCGGTGTTTGTTGAGGTCGAGGGGGCTGACTGCACATTACACGCGGCCAGTATCAGCCCTACTCCACTGAAGAGGACGAGCAAAAGTCGAATTCGGTTCAACATGGTCATACCTCCTTATGGATGGAATGTATGGAAGACGCACGGCGGCGTGGACGTGGACTCCCACGGAACAAGCCAAGTTGGGCCTGGTATCCATCGTGTTCATCTGTGGCCTCTTTCATCGTCTGACTGGATCAGCGCGGCGCAGACCAGATGTCGGTCATGGGATGGAACTCGACCCATCCCAGCCACCACTGGCGCTCGACGGACAGTGGTGGCAAGGAAGGTGTACCCGCTGTCAGTGGTTTGCCTGTCCACGTCCATCGCATCGTCCCATCCGGGGAAGCCAATGCGCTGTTGGCCGGAGTCAACAGGACGCTTTCGTTCTCGGGGCAGCGGTAATTGCCCATACCCAAGCCACAATCAGCTGCTTGGCACGAAGCCTCCGCGGGCGGTAAAGCGGCGTCAGGCCCAGAGAAGGGAGGAAGGCGGGGAGCAATGGCATGAACGCTGCGAGCATGGCGATCAAAGTAGGTGGCAGAGCAAACATACTTTGTTCCTTGACTGGCTCGTCCGGAGAGGGCTATGATGCCTCCTTGTCGCTTCCGCAAACAGAATACTCCGCAGATGTCCCTTTGTCATGAGGCCAGGGCCCTGATTCGACCGGGACATTCTGTCCCAGGCCGGCTGGCCGTGCAGCCGCCAGACGTCCATGACAAAACTGGAGTTTTTTCAATACACTTTGTTTGCTATACTTTGTATATGATAGTGTGTGTCCCCAGAACAGATTTATCCCGTGGCGGCAGTGACCTGCCTGCTGGGCGCGCGCTGGACGCTCCAGATCATCTATCTGGTCAACGAATTGTTACGGGCTCGGCCTGCACAAA
This sequence comes from uncultured Anaerolineaceae bacterium, assembly GCA_964435005.1. Classification (GTDB taxonomy): domain Bacteria; phylum Chloroflexota; class Anaerolineae; order Anaerolineales; family DRMV01; genus CAYSXA01. The sequence continues at coordinate 4,266 of CAYSXA010000014.1, forward strand.
CTGCTGGCCGCGGTGCACAAGCATGGCCTGAGGGTGCTGGTTGAATTTTCCCCCACCGACGCGCAGGCCCTGTTTATCTTTCTACAAGCAGATGGTCTTGGTCCTGATCGCAGCCTGTGGTTCGCAGCTGGGCCCAGGTGTTTGGCAATGAGCGCCTGACCGCCGCCTTGCTTGACCAGCCGACCCATCGCACGTAGATCCTGGAACTGCTGGATATCAACCGCTGCTGACAATACTGGCGGGCGAATCGGTGATCAGCGGCGGGCCAGGATGCCTGAAATAGGGAGCCATCTGTTGCTAAATATCGTCTACGGTGACATACACCCAGGTGCAGAAGTCTTCAAAATCGGTTGTCATGGAAGTCTCCTCCAGGGTGATAGGGATTTTGGGTGCCCTCACTTTACCCCGGAGAACGTCTCTTTTCAACCGCACATTCCTGGAACTAGCATAAGGCCACCCTGGATTTGAAAAGCCCTGCCCCCCTGGTCTCCCCACAAGGTGGCACGCTTCGTGAAGCCGCGAGCGTAATCTGTCGCACAACAGGTGTTGTACGACGGCTTTTCTCTAAACCTCATCGCATAACCGTGCTTTGGGGGCGTGTAAGGCCGAAAAAAGGTGTCGTTCAATCAATTTCATTACAGCAGTACATCACGTATCTGGCGCCGCCCGCGACAACGGGGGTAATTTGAACATCCCAGGAAAACAGTGCTCCCTTTACGTCCCACCATGGGGCCATTGCATCTGGGGCATGTAACGCCCAATAATTGGGCCAGTGTCGTTGCATCTTCTTTTGTGAAGCCTTTTGTAAATCGACAATGGGGATTAGTGCATTTTAGGTACGGGCCATATCTTCCTACATGATGATGCAACGGTGATTCACATTGTGGACATATTCCATAAATCCCCTGTTTCTCAGAGAGCCGAGATTCCAGTAGAGCTGGTTCCTCTCGATTGGTAATCTGAAGTAAAGCGTGTAACAATTTGGCAGTTGTGGGTAAAGGTATACGTAAAATCACAGGTTCTCTCTCGTTGTCTTTAGGAAAGAGCCAAAACCACATCATTCTGCGGTCAATGCATACTACATTGAAAGGCAGTCTGCGGGCAACCAATACGGTGTTCGGTAATGCTTCAGCCAGCCCCTTTTGGCCAGTTCCGGAGAGGAAAATTCGCACTTTACGCTCCTTGGCTGCCTGCTTCAGTAAAGAGGTCTGGAAATGCTCTACTGTGATCATGCCACGCCAATGTAGTGCGATTTCTTCTCGAGCCTTTCTGATATTCTCCTCGATTTCCGTGCGGGCTTCCTCTCTCGTGAGTGCCTGGATTCCCCATTGCCGTTTGGCCCAATAACCAACGAAATCTTCCCACGTTACCGGAAGCGTTTTCCTTGCTGCAATCTCGGTCATCAACTCCCGAAAGATGCTGTCTTCGGGCATTCTCGCTTCAAGATAATGTTGGTCTACCACTGCCACGAATTTGCCTTTGGCCCGGCTGATAGCGACATTTGCCAATCGCATAGCTGGGCTGTGGAAATCTCCTTGCAGGGGGCGCCCTGGTTTTTTGGAAAAGGCGTCTACGATATCAAAAACGATGACGTCCTGTTCAGAACCCTGGAAACGGTGCACAGTAGAGACTGAAATACCTCGAAGCCCCAGTTCGTTGAATAGCTGGCGGATTAGACGTGCCTGGGATTTGTAAGGTGTAATGATTCCAGTGCTACTACCCGCCTGCTGAGAAGCATCTGCGATGGTGCAGGTGATTAAAGCTGAAGCTACATTAAATCGGCTGTGTGTTTCTTTATCCGATACACAACTGGCATCACAGGCGTCAATATCAAGCAAAGCCAGTGCGTTTCCGCTCAGAGGTGGGCGGTTCACGATTTTCCGGGTGTTTTTCACGACCTGAGGGGCATCTTCTAATCGTCCACCGTAAAAAAGTTGATTGACCACAGCTGAAATCTCAGGATGCATTCGATATTGCCTCGCCAGTAGAACCAAACGAGGGTCCTCTTGTCCTTTATTGACCAGATCTACAATCCCGGCTTCTTCAAAAATGTCCCTCCGAAGCCATTTGTCCACCAAAGGATGTTTTGCCGTTGCAATGGGTGGTAGTTGACGGAAGTCCCCAAACACGGCAATGCGTTTCGAAGCCAGGCATGCCATGAAGACGCAATGGGGGATGTAGGCCATGCTGGCTTCGTCAACCAGGACGGCATCAAAAGTGCGTCCGAAAATTCCTTCGTCTATCGCTGCTTTGGATAAAGTGCAGCCGACTACCTGAGCGCCTTTCAGTAACCGTTTCTCTTCCGCCTTAAGTTGGTCGTTCAGAGATCGGATTTCAGCGACAATGTCCTGCAAGTGTTCTGAAAGTGCCTCTTTGTCTGAGCGTGTCAGATTGACCTTCCGCAAGCGTCGGATGAGAAGGCGGCGCTCTGCCTCCAGGTGCTCAAGGCGATTGACCAAATTGGGGTTCCTCTCACGTAGAATTCCCCTGATGTTTAACTTGGGAAAACGCTTTACTCGCTCATCGTAATACACCCCGTAGCGTAGTACTTTCCCGGCCAAGTAAGTGGGGTGCTCCTTAAGATACTCCATGGCGCTCAACAATGCCACATCAACGGCAATGTTACTGTGAGCTACCACGAGAATCGATTCCCCGGCATCGAGCAACTGATGAACAGCGCTTCCGAGCGTTTTGGTTTTTCCCGTTCCTGGTGGGCCCCAGATGAACGTCACTGGCTGGGAGAGAATGGTTTGTATGGCTTGCCATTGATGTGTGTTGAGCTCTGCTGGCTGTGTGTTGGTCTCTCCTTGAACGAGTGCGTCGATCCTTGGCGGACTTTCCTTGCGCAGTAATTGCTCTGCTAGGAGATGATGTGATAGCCTTGCAGAAGCAAGGCGGTCTCTCAGCGCTTCTAACAGGAACCAGGTGTTTGTGTGTAGCAGGGCGTTGGGGACACTCTCTCCAAAGTCTTCCTCAATAAGGATGACCAAGTCCTGCCCTTCTGCGTGAAGCAGCATCCCCTGGGCTTTCCGGTCTCCTACCTCCAGTTCGATCGGAATATCACTGGGCAGGCGCAGTTCCGTGGCCATTGTGAAACTGTACCGAAACCACCCCTCTTGCTCGGATAGAAAGCGTCCGTTGGTCAGGTGGATTTTTGCGCCCCCCTTTTGCTTGAGTGCCTGAATCTCTTGTGTCAAAGCGGAGGTAAATTCCCGAAAGGTTTGTTCCATTTTTAGCCCCCTCCTGGGAGATGGGCGTTGTACCTCTCCTTCAATCTGCCCTATCCGCGGTTCCTACTCGCGAGTGACCCAATCCTCGCACAACACTTCGGTTTGTTCCAGCACCAGCTCGGTGGCCCGTTCCTGCTTGTCGGGTGGGTAGCCGTATTTGCGTAGCACGCGTTTCACCAACACGCGCAAGTGCGCCCGGGCGCTTTCGCGGTGGTTCCAGTCCACGGTGATGTTTTGCCGCACGCGCTCGACCAGTTCCTGGGCCAGCTGCTTGAGCTTTTCGTCACCCAGCACCTGGAGGGCGCTCTCGTTGGCTGCCAACGCGTCGTAAAACGCGGCTTCGTCTTCGCTCAGCCCCAATTGCTCGCCCCGTTGCTGCGCCTCGCGCATTTGTCTGGCCAGCGCGATCAACTCTTCAATGACCTGCGCGGCTTCGATGGCGCGGTTGTGGTATCGGCGCATCGCGGCTTCCAACATCTCGGAAAAGGCGCGCGACTGCACCACGTTCTTGCGCAGGCGGACTTTGATCTCGTCTTGCAACAGTTTGCGCAGCGTTTCCACAGCCAGGTTCTTGTGCGGGAGATGGCGTACTTCTTCGAGGAACTGATCAGACAGAATCGAGATGTCCGGTTTGTCCAGGCCAGCTGCGGCAAAGATGTCCACCACATCGGCGCCGGAGATGGCCCGCGAAACCAGTTGTTGGACAGCCGCATCCAGGTCTTCCGATGGACGGTGTTCCGGGGTGACCGTGGTCTTGACGAGCAGGGCGCGGATTTCCTGAAACAGTTTCACCTCGTCTCGGATGGCAATGGCTGCCGGGTGAGGCACAGCCAGGGCAAACGCTTTGGAGAGCGCCGCCACGGCGCGCAGGTAGCGGCGTTTGCCATCTTCCTGTTGCAGGACGAAGTCCATGGCTTCGGAAAGCTCCTGCAAATGCTGGTCGGGAGGGCCTGGTTGGAGCAATGGCAGGTAATCGAAACCATGCAACAGGCCGCGGACCACCTCGTACTTTTCGCGCAGGGCAGCCACCGCTTCTTCCTGGTCCATGACCGCCTGTCCCTTGCCGCCGCTTTCGGCATAGACGGCCAGCGCCCGTTTGAGCGCATGGGCGATGCCGATGTAGTCCACGATCAGGCCGCCGGGTTTGTCGCGGAAGACGCGGTTCACTCGGGCGATGGCCTGCATCAGGTTGTGGCCGCTCATGGGTTTGTCGATATACATCGTGTGCAGACAAGGCACATCAAACCCGGTGAGCCACATATCCCGCACGATGACCAGTTGCAGTTCGTCTTCCGGGTCCTTGAAGCGCCGGGCCAGGAGCTCCCGCCCGGCCTTGTTGCGGATATGCGGCTGCCATTCGAGTGGGTCGGATGCCGAGCCGGTCATCACCACCTTGATCTTGCCCTGGCGATCGTCGTCGCTGTGCCACGCCGGTCGCAGGGCGGTGATGGCCTGGTACATCGCCACGCAGATGCGCCGACTCATGCAAACGATCATCCCCTTGCCGAAGAGCGCTTCCTGACGTCGTTCGAAGTGCTCGACGATGTCTCTGGCCACCAGCTGGAGGCGCTTTTCGGCCCCGACCAGCGCCTCGAGGGAAGCCCACTTGCTGCGGAGCCGCTGTTTGCGGACTTCGTCCTCTTCCGCTTCGGTGATTTCCTCGAATGCGGCGTCCAGCCTGGGCTTCTCGGCCTCGTCGAGCGCGATTTGGGCCAGGCGGCTCTCGTAGTAGATGGGCACGGTGGCGCCGTCCTCCATGGCCCGCTGGATGTCGTAGATCGAGATGTAGTCGCCAAAGACAGCCCGGGTGTTGCGGTCGTCTTTCTCGATGGGGGTGCCGGTGAAGCCGATGAAGGAGGCGTTGGGCAGCGCGTCGTGGATGTGACGGGCGAAGCCATCGATGAAATCGTACTGGCTGCGGTGCGCCTCGTCGGCGATCACCACGATGTTGCGCCGTTCCGAAAGCACCGGGTAGGGGTCGCCCTTGTTTTCCGGGAAGAACTTCTGGATGGTGGTGAAAATCACCCCGCCGGAAGCCACCTGCAACAGCTCCCGCAAATGGGATCGGCTTTCCGCCTGCACTGGCGTCTGGCGTAGCAGCTGGCGGTTGGTGGCAAAGGTGGCGAAGAGCTGATTGTCGAGATCGTTGCGGTCGGTGATGACGACGATCGTGGGGTTCTCCATCGCCGGGTGGCGGATCACCTTGCTGGCGTAGAACACCATGGAGAGGCTTTTCCCCGATCCCTGCGTGTGCCAGACCACACCGGCACGGCGATCGCCGAACCGCGTCTGGTATGCCCCCGCCGCTTCGGCCACGCGGAACGGATCGGCGGCTTCGGCTTCCGCAAACCGGGTGTAGGGGAGGTCCGCCCGCGCCCGGATGCCGCAGGCGATCAACGTGGAAGCCAGGGCCTGGTTCACGGCGTGGTATTGATGGTACCCGGCCGCCTTCTTTGCAATGCCCGCCGTGCCTCCGCCGTTGTCCTCGAAGGTGATGAAGTTCAGCACGTAGTCCTGGAAGCGCATCGGCGCGAACATGCCGCGAATCAAGACGCCCAGCCCGGGTTTGAGCACCCCCTCGGTTTGCTTCTCGTTGCCCGGCTCGCGGTACAGGTTCGTGCCGTCGATGGTGCGCCAGGGCATGAAACGATCCCAGCCAGAGGTGAGGGTGCCGAAGCGCGCCTGCATGCCGTCGGAGATGACCAGGATCGCGTTGTAGGTGAACAGCGAGGGGATCTCTTGCTTGTAGGTTTGTAGCTGGTGGAAGGCTTTGCGGAGCGAAGCCCGTTCGGCCACGGGGTTTTTCAGTTCGATCACCACCAGCGGCAGGCCGTTGACGAAGAGCACGATATCGGGCCGCCGCTCATGTTTGTTTTCGATCACGGTGAACTGGTTGACCGCCAGCCAGTCGTTGTGCTCGGGATGCTCCACATCCAGCAGCCATACCTTGCCATGCCGCTCTCCCTGGGGCCCCATCCAGGAAACATCCACGCCGTCCGTGAGCATCCGGTGAAAGCGGCGGTTGTTTTCGATCAGCGCGGGGCTTTCCGGTGTCAGCACCTGACGCAGGGCTTCCTCGAGGGCGGCGGGCGGTAGGTTGGGATTGATGCGTTCCAGCGCCGCGCGCAGCCGTCGGACCAGCACCACGTCGCCGTAGCTGGCCGCCGGGTCCCGTTCGGGGCGCGGCCCGTCGCCGGCGATGTCCGGGCCGAAGGCCACCTGCCAGCCGAGAGCCTGCAGCTGCTCCAGCGCCATCTGCTCGATTTCGTTCTCCGTGATCTTCGCTGGCATTGCTGCCCCTTCCCAGTATCAACGCCCAGGCACGGGACGAGGCCATTGACATGTCGGCTCAATATGTCGATTTCCGTGCGGTCTTTTCGACATGTTTGGCCCATGTGTCGATGGCGTCGACCTATCCCGCCAGCACGCGCAGCAGTCGGTCATTGATGTAATACACCTCGCGGCCACGCTTGAGCGGCCGCAACAGTCCGGCCTCGGCAAGCGCCTTCAGATAGCTTGAAGCCGTTTGACGCCTGGCGATGCCGCGCTGTTCGAGAAAGCGAATCTGTGGAAACGATGGTGTATTTGGGGTATAATATGAGTGTCGTATTACGATAATGCGAACGAAAGGAATCTGGTATGGATGTGGTGACCGTTTCCCCCAAATATCAGGTGGTGATCCCGCTGCGGGTGCGGAAGGCGCTGGACATTACGCCGGGGCAGAAGGTGCGTGTGATCCTGTATGGCAACCGCATTGAGTTGATCCCCATCCTGCCCATGCAGCAGTTGCGGGGCTTCCTGAAAGGGATCGACACGAACGTGGAGCGGGAGGGAGACCGACTGTGAACCTGGTGGACTCATCCGGCTGGCTGGAGTATTTCGCCGATGGGGAGAACGCGGAGTTCTTCGCGCCCGCGATCGAGGCAGTGGACGAGCTGCTGGTGTCCACCATCAACCTGTACGAGGTGTTCAAGCGCGTGCTGCAACAGCGCGGCGAGGACGCGGCGTTGCAGGCGATTGCGGCGATGCAGGCCGGGCAGGTGGTGGCGGTGGACGAGACTCTGGCGATCGAGGCGGCGCGGATATCCGTCGAGATGAAGCTCCCGATGGCGGGCAGTCTGATCCTGGCGACCGCGCGGGCGCACAACGCCACGCTATGGACGCAGGACGCGGATTTTCAGGGTATCGAAGGGGTGCGGTATGCGCGGAGGGGTTAGCAGAAGTGCTTTGTTTCTCAACTGAGCGGGGCGCAGTTATGCCTGCCTGCTCAGTTTTTTTTATGCTCTGAACCCATCGGATGGCTTTGTCGGGGTTTTGCATATAAGCATGACGCACGAGCTTGATCAATAAGTCTGCAAAAGCTCAGAGCTCTATATCCCAGGTGAAAACGCTTGCTGCAGGGTTCACTTCGTCAATTCCCAACTGGAAGTGAGCGGCTGATCAGTGGATGAGGGTAAAAAAAGAATATCAAGCCTCGCACCGCGCAGGACTATCGAAATCTCCTAGGGCGTGTAAAGCGCTACTGGGCTGATCGGAACTGCCAAACCATTACCCAGGCAGAGGTTCGGGACCTGCTGATGCAAATTGACAACCAGATCAAGGCCCGCACGGGCAATGCGGACAAGCGATGGACGCGGCGTGCGGAATATATCTGGCGGGTGCTGAAAATGCTCTTCGATTTCCTCGTTACTGAGGGGGCGTCCCTGACAATCCGCTTGTCAAAGTTCCGAGGCCCAGGCACGTTGCTCGCCTGCTGAAGATACTGACGGATGAAGAACTTCGTCGCCTATGCGTTTGCCTTGCGCCGGGGAGAATTATAGGGGTTACGCTGGCGGGACATTGACTTTGACCAGAGGAAAGTTCGCATCTCCAGGCAGGGGATTTACCTGCGCGGCAGGGGGATGGTGCTGGCTGACCTGAAAACAGCAAGATCGGTGCGCGAGATTCGCATGAATCCCTTCGAGATGGACATCTTGAGTCAACAGCAGCACTATATTCAGTTGTTTAAAGAACTTTGCACGAGTCTGGCATGAGCACGATTATGTGTTTCCATCCCGGATTGGCACCCTATAGGACTCAGCCCAGTTTGGCAAAGCGTTTCGGGAGCGATGTGAGAAACTGTGGTTCTCAGTTCTCCGTTTTCATGATTTGCGTCATACGGCGGCGACAAATATAGCCCGGGCCAAAGGGATCAGGGCAGCCCAAACGCTGCTGGGCATTCCTCTCCAACAACCACTTTGGAATTTTACATTCACGTGGTGGATGCTCTGCCTCTCAGTTCTACATCTCTGCTCGATGATCTGGGGCAAGGGGCGGATGGCTCTGCTTCTGGTGAAGATGACGATGATGAGGCCAGTGCGAGTCTGGTTGTGACGAGGGTGTGAGACGCCATGCGTCCGTGGATGATCCTGAATCCATTCTGCAATGAGACTGGGGGCGAAAGACTACCGGCTTTCCCTGCACGTTTTGCCAGGATGGGTACTCAATGGCAACTCAAAGGCAACCAAGTGGGGGTGTGTGGTACGGGGCAGCGCACCACACACCCCCAGATGTGGGGGGATTCTCCCCCAGATCGGCATATGCAGGCGCCCCCGGCGCGACTCGAACGCGCAACCTACGGATTCGAAGTCCGGCGCTCTGTCCATTGAGCTACGGGGGCGGGTGAAGCGCCCGAATTTTACCATAATCCGTCCGGTTTTTTACCTCCTCCTTACATGCGGTTTACAACGCGCGGATGCGCTTATGCTATACTGGACATGGTTCCTGGTCGTTCTACATCTCTTGCCGTTGGTTTTTGAGGAGGACAGATGATGTCTCAATCCATACGACGGCTTTTGCTTCCGTTAGCCCTGGTGGTGGCGCTGATGGCGCTTGGCGCTGCCGTGTTGCCCGCCCAGGCGCAGGGTGGCACCATCCAGGGGCAGGTGCTCTCGCCGGACGGCTATCCATTGCCTGCCGGCACGATCGTGCGTCTGTACGACCCCACCGGCCAGACGGTGCACGCCCAGGCCATGCCAGACCGCAACACAGGCCGGTTCAGCCTGGGGCCGGTGCCTAATGGGCTGTACCTTTTGCGCGCCGTGCCGCCTGCCAGCAGTGGGCTGACGCCTTCGCTCCCCAAGGCGGTGATGATGCTCAACCAGCCGGTGGACGCAGGCCGATTGATGCTCACTCGCCCCCAGGTCGTCGGAACGGTCTATGCGCCGGACGGCACCACGCCTGCGGACGCGGAGGTGTTCGTGTTCGCCGGTGGCAAGGCGGTGGAACGCGTTGCCGCACCGGGCGGTCAGTTCCGGATCGGTGGCCTGCCGCCGGGTACCTATCAGTTGCAGGCTGACCCCACGGGAGACCAGCCTTACTGGCGTTCTCCGAAGACGCCGGTGCAGGTCTCGTTGTTGCAGACGCAAACCGTCACGCTGACGCTCACCCAGGCCGACCTGTGGGGGGTGGTGCAAGACGCCGCCGGCCATCCGGTTGCGGGTGCGCGGGTAATCGTCACACGTCGCAGCGGCGAACATCAGGCTGACCTGACCAACGCACACGGCGTCTGGACGCTGGGTGGTTTGCCTGCGGGAATCTACTGGTTGGCCGCACTGCCGCCTCAGGCCGACGCCAGCCTGCTCCCGCCGCCTCCAATCACAGTGACGCTACCCGGCACAGCCAGTCCGATCACGCTGACCTTTGGTGCTCCGAGCAAGACGGTCACGGGTACGGTACATACCCAGAACGGCGATCCGGTGTTCCACGCCGAGGTGATCGCTCGCCGCGCTGCACCGCGTGGCCAGGCGCGCGCGCTAACAGACGCGCAGGGCGCCTATCGCCTCGATCTGGGCCCCGGTCTGTGGGCGCTAACCGTGCGCCCAATCAGCGACACCACACCGGCGGACTGGGTTTTCCCGCAACCGCCGCAGGTTGTGTTCTTCCGCCCGGATAGTCAACCCGAAACCCATCAGGTGGATTTCACTGTGCTGGTTGCGGACTCCAGGGTGGTTGGCAAGGTGACCCTGCCTGATTCCAGCGCACTGCCGTTCACGGTCACCATTGCGTTGTTCAACAACGAGGGCGTCGGACGGCGCACCACTGCCGACGCTGCCGGGAATTTCCAGATGCAGGTCCCCGGCGGCGGCTACCGCGTGGTGGTGCATCCCCATGATCCGGGCTACCTGGGGCCGACCATCGCGCCGGTGCAGGTGCCGCCGAGCGGCACACTTGATCTGGGTACGCTGGTGCTGCTGGAGCGCAATGCGCTGATCACCGGCACGGTGCGCGATGAGCAAGGGGCTGGTGTGGCCGGCATACGTGTGGTGGCCTGGCGTCCCGGCACACCGGGCAGCGTGCAGGCTGAAACCGCCGCCGATGGCAGTTACGCACTGGCGGTGAGTGCCGGCACCTGGCATGTGCAGCCCGCGCCGCGACCTGATCAGTCTTACCTTTACATGAGCAGTGGCTGGGAGGGGGATGTGCCCGCTGGTGGCAGCGTCCCATATGTGGATTTCACCCTGCAATCCGCCACCGCAACCATCCAGGGGACGCTGGTGGATCCGGAAGGCCATCCGGTCACCGACGTGGACGGCTGGGTGAGCGCCCGCAGCGTGATCACGCCCACGCTGCACCACGGCGCGCCGGTGCAGCAAGGAGCCTTCACCCTGCTGCTGCCATCAGGAACGTACCGCCTGAGCGTGCATCTGCCGTCTGGCAGCGCCTATACCTCGGTCGGGGAACGTCAGGTGCAGGCGGTTGCCGGACAGACCACCGCGATTACGCTGACGGTGCAGCTCAAAGATGCGCATATCGTTGGCGGGTTGTACGATCCGCGTCAGCAACAGGCAGTGGCTGGCGTGCCAGGCACGGTCGCTGCCTGGCAGGGGGATAACTGGGTAGCCGCACCGATAGATACCAGCAACGGCACCTACCGCATGGGCGTCTCAGCAGGGGTGTGGCGGCTGACGTACCGCATCGATCCACGCGCGGGCTATGTGCGGATGGTGGGTGCGAGGAACGTGCCGGTCTCCGCCGGGCAAGAGGCAGTGGTCGGCCTGCCGGTACTGCCGCGCGATGGGGTGATCACCGGCACCGTGCTGGCTCCCGATAATTCGCCGCTGGGCGGCGTGCTGGTGGTGGCGCGCGGCGCAGCCGGCGATGTAAGCGACCTGCGCCTGACCACGCGGACGGACGTCAGCGGTGCGTTCCGCCTGGAAGTGCCTTCCGGCGACTATCGCCTGAGCGCTTTGGGCGGTGACCCCTCCTGGGTGCGCCCGGCGGAGAAACGGATCACTGTGCCCGCCCATGGGGTCTCTGGCGGTCATGTGCTGGCCTTTCGCCAGGCGAACGCCCTGTTGCAGGGCACGCTGACGGTCTCCAACACGACCCACGGCGGCGACGTGTTCGTGTGGGCCTGGTCGGACGACGGCGGGTTTGTGAAAGGCCGCTTCCCGGTCACCGTCACCACTGGTAACCAGGCAGGCGGCACTTATAGCCTGGACGTGGTCACCGGCACGGTGTGGCACGTTGGAGCGGCCTTTGGGCACGGGAATGCCTACTGGTATGGTGAGGCGCAGAGCGACGTGCAGAGCAGCCCGCAAACCCTGGATATCACCCTCAACGGACCACACACCATGCCCGCGCCGGTGGTGGTGACCTTCGACGCCTCTCAGCCGCAACGCCTGCGTCTGAGCGACGGCACGGAGATCTTCATCCCCGGTGGCGCCATGCCGGTCAGCGGCACGGTCACACTGCGTGTGGTGCCCGTGGCTACGCTGCCCCGACAACACCACACCCGCTTGCTGAAGTACGGCTACGCCTTCCTGGCGACCGACGCGGACGGCCAGCCCATCGAGGCGCACTTCAATCAGGAAGTGATTATCCGCTTCCCCTATGATGAGGCCGACCTGGCGCGGCTGGGATTGAATGAAGACCATTTACGCCCGGCCTACTACTCCACCACCGACCGCGAGTGGATCGTGCCGGTCAGTTACGCGGTGGATACCGACGCCAACGTGGTCACCATGCAGATCGACCACTTCACTGATTTTGCCCTCACCGCTCCTGGTGGCGCAACGCACGCCATCTACCTGCCGCTGATCGTGCGGTAAGCGGCAGCCCTGCGAACAAAAAACCGGCGTCCGCGTGGACGCCGGTTTCTTTTTCGAGTGTGGCTGGCTTAGCCGCCGGGGTTGTAGCCCGTGCTGATGCTGCCGTCTTCCAGACCCTGGCGGATCTCCTGCAGTTTGTCCTTCACTTCCTGCGGGATCTTGCTGTCGAAGTCATGGAAGGGGGCCAGGCCGAAGCCGCCGATGAAGTTCCCGCTGGGGAAGTTGCCGTCTTTGGCCATCGTGATCAGGTCGAACACGCCGGGGGTGATCAGTTTCATCGCGGAGGACACCAGGCAGGGGTGCGCCTCAGGCACGGTGAGCCACTGGTCGGTGTCCACGCCGATGCAGTACACGCCGGGGTGGGAAGCGACCTCGATCAGCGCGCCGTTGCCGGTCTTGCCGCCCGCGCCGAACACCACGTCCGCGCCCTGGTCAATGGCCTGCTTGGCGGTGGAGGCGCCCCACTCGGGGTCGGTGAAGGCCACATCCAGACCGCCGGGGTGGTAAGTGGAGATCAGCTTCACGTCCGGGTTGACGTAGCGCGCGCCGTTCTCATAGCCCTCTTTGAAGGCCACCACGGGCGGCACCAGGTCGGTGCCCAGCACAGCGGCCACCACATTGGTCTTGGTGAGCATGCCGGCCAGCGCACCAGCCATGAAGCCCGCCTTGTCTTCGGGGAAGATCAGGCCGGCGTAGTTCGGGCGCTCGGTGCCAGGAACCTGGAACTGATCCACGCCGATGAACTTGATGTCCGGGTACTTGTCGGCCATGTTGCCGGTGGCCTCACCCAGCGCGAAGCCCACGGTCACGATCACGTCGTAGCCCTTGGAGGCGAACAGCTCGATGTTAGCTTCGTAGTCCTTGGCGTCCTTGGTTTCGATGTAGTCGATGGTCGCACCGAGTTCGTCCTTGGCCTTCTGCACGCCTTCCCAGGCGGACTGGTTGAAGGATTTGTCGTCGATCTCGCCGACGTCCGTCACCAGGCCAACGCATAGCACATCCGGATCCTTACAATCCGGCTCGGCGGCCTGTTTGCCGCCACCGCCGCAGGCGGACAGCAGCATCGCGGCCACCACGAAAAGGGCGAACAGCAGATACAGTTTTTTGTTCATGGCTCCTCAACCTCACAGGATGGAATTTCGGGTGCGGTGCACATCACCCAACGACAATCGTTCCAAGTATAATGGCAAGAGGCCCAGCGTGCAAGAAAATAAGGAGACCGCTTTTTGGGGCGGTCTCCTTATTTTTTCGGGCTGGGGGCAGCAGGGTTACTGCTCGGTCTCCGCCACGGCTTCCGCGGCCTGAGCGTTCAGGTCCTGCAACACGGTCATCATGTCCTCGCCGTTGATGATAATGGCGCTGGCCGCCTTACCCAGCGCGCGGCGCACGCTGCTCCAGGAGGGGCGCGCCGGCTCGGACTTCGCGTACTGGAGGAAGTCCAGCGCGGTGGCCCACTGGGGGTTCTGCGCGGCGTAGTCGCCCAGCAGGTCGATGGTGGACTGGCGGGTCGGGTAGTAAGCCGCGCCGTTGATCCACTTCGCCTGCGTCTCCGGCGAGGTGAAGTACTTAATGAACAGCCAGGCGGCAACTTGGCGCTCCGGCGAGGTGTTCACAATCGCCACCGACTGGCTGAAGCCGTCCACCGCTTTATTGCCGTCCGGCCCGACGAAGGGGATCAGCATCCATTCGTCCTGGGTGGCATCCTCAGCCTGGAAGGCCTTGAGCTGATAGGGAATGCCAGCGGTGGAGGACATGGTGAACAGTGCCTTGCGGGTGGCGAACTCGGGGTTCGGGTACGACTCGGTCTGGAAGGCGCAGCCGTTGTCCTGCAGGTCCTTCAGGAAGGTCATCACATCCTGCACCGTCTGGTTGGTGAAGTCGTAGGAGCCGTCCTCGGCGAGGATGTCGCCGCCGAAGGCGAAGATCCAGGACATGATGTTGGACGCACCGGGGTAGAGCACCAGGCCGCCCGTGCCATCGTTGTCGGGGTTGTCGTCGTTGGCGTTGGCCTGGGCAGCGGCGCAGGCCTGCGCTTTGAACTCCTCGGCGGTGGTCGGCGGGCCGTCGAAGCCCAACTCCTGCGCCCAGGTCTTGTTGTAGAACAGCACGTTGGCCGACTGGCTGATCGGGAAGCCGACCATCGCACCGTCGGCGATGGTGTTCGCCGCAAACGCGCCGGCGTAGAAGTCCGCCTTGTCGTCTGCGGTCAGGCCGAAGGTCGGATCATCCACGAAGGTGCGCAGGTCCACGATGGCGTCCACGCCGTACCAGTTCGCCAGCGCGTTGGTGTAGCCGATCACGATGTCCGGCAGGTCGCCCGACTGGATGGCGGCGTTGAAGGCGTCTTCCAGGTCGCCGTAGCGGCCCTGATCCACCGCTTCGACCGTGATGCCCCATTCGTTGGTCTTGTTGAACTCGTCCACGATGGCGGCCATGGTCTCCGACGGTAGCCCCGAGCCCCAGACGTGCCAGAACACGATGCTCTGGCCGGAGGGGTCGATCGCCGGAGCGGCTTCTTCTGTAGCCGCGGGCGCTTCGGTTGCCTCAGGCGCTTCTGTTACTGTGGGTGCTTCGGTCTCCTTGGGCGCTTCCGTTGCCGCAGGCGCCTTGGTGGGCTCTGCTGGTTTTGGCGTGGCCTTGGGCGCGCACGCCGCCAGCAGCAGCGACAACACGGTCAGGATAACCAGAACCCATTGCAGTTTCTTCATAGTCCTCTTCTCCTTAGCATGATTGAGGAAATTTGAACGGGTGCCTCGATTTTACAACAAGTTCGGGGATTTCGCCAGTCAGGAATGGAGGGCCCTTGGAGCAGCGCTTTTCCTTTTGACTTTTCAGAAGCAGGGTAAACTTCAGCAGGGCGTCTTTCCGCTGAGCAGGTGAGTTACGGGTATTTGCCCGGAGATGTGCAACCGTTTCCTCCTTCCTGCGTAGTACAGGGTAGAACGCCCATTTGAGGAGTGGCAGTGACCGAGAGCGAACGTACCTGGCTGCGACGCGCCCGACAGGGCGATCCCGAAGCTTTCAGTCGTCTGGTGGAGGCGTATCAGCGGGATGTGTTCTCGCTGTGCTATCGCATGTTGGGTAACGCCGAAGACGCGGAGGACGCGGCACAGGAAACCTTTTTGCGGGCTTTCCGTGCGATCCGACGCTACGATCCGCAGCGTGCGTTCCGCTCCTGGTTGCTGACCATTGCCTCGCGCTACTGCATCGACCGCCTGCGCCGGCGGCGGCTGCGCTGGTGGCCGCTGGAAGAGGTCGCGGAGGAGACCCTTCGCGATCCGTTGCCGGAGCCGGAGGAGATGGTGCTGCGCCATGAGCAATTCGAAATGGTGCAGTCGTTGCTGGCGACGCTGGCGCCCAAAGATCGCGCCGTGGTGGTGCTCTACTACTGGCATGAGTACCGCCTGGAGGAGATCGCCGAGGCGTTGTCGCTCAGTGTGAGCGCGGTGAAGAGCCGGTTGTTCCGTGCCCGCCGCGCGCTGGCGCAGGCCGTGCAGCGGCAACAGACCGAACCCCTGAGGGGACGCCATGAACCACGAACCGTTTGAAACCTGGATGTTCGCCCGCGAAATGCTTACTCCCGACCAGCAGGCCGCGTTGGAAGCGCATCTGCGTGGCTGCGAGGATTGCGCAGCGCTGGCGGCGGCATGGCAGCAGGCCGAAGTGTTGCTCCGGGATCCCCCCTCTCCGGAGCCGATGCCCGGTTTCGCCGACCGCTGGCTGGCGCGGGAGCGCGCAGCGCGGTTGCAACGCCAGCGCCGCGCCAACGCGCTGACCGTGGGAGGTGCAGCGGTCGGTGCCCTGGGCAGCGCGTTTGGCCTGGGCGTGCTCTGGTGGCAGGAGCCCGCCCGCCCGCTGACCGCGCTGGCGTCGGCTCTGGCGCAGGCCTTCTCGTTCTGGCGGACGGCGTTGGTGGTGCTGAGTGCGCTGCTGGATGCCGCGCCCGTGGCGCTTGGGACGGCGGTCGCGCTGGTCTCGCTGGGGGTGCTGGCACTGCTCGTCGGGGTGGGTTGGGGTGCATGGCGATGGGCGTTCGTCGAATCCCGATGATGCTGCGCGATGGAGGTGAACCATGAAACGTTGGTGGAAAGCTGTACTGATCGCTTTGCTCGCCCTGGCCTGGGCAAACCCGGCCCTGGCAGACGGTTTCCAGGACGGACAGGTGGTGTTCGGCGGTTCCTACACGCTGCGCAGCGGTGAGACGCTGAACGGTGACTTGGTGGTATTCGGCGGAAACGCCACCGTGGAAGCCGGCGCTACGGTGGACGGCAACTTGGCGGTGGTCGGCGGCTCGGCGGAGGTCTATGGCCGCGTGAACGGCGACTTGGCTGTGATGGGCGGTACAGCCTTTCTCGGCGCCGAGGCCGTGGTGGAGGGCGACGCTGTGGTGATGGGCGGCGTGTTGCACCGCGATGAAGGCGCGCGAGTGCTGGGGCAGCAGGTGGTCGAAGGTAGCCCGACGCCTTTCATCTGGCCTGGCCTGAACCTCCCTGCCGTCGCGTCGTTGCGGGTGCAGGTTACCCCGTGGTGGCGGGGATTGTGGATGCTGTTCCGCGCCTTCATGCTGGCCGCCCTGGCGATGCTGGTGGTGCTCTTCTTTGAGCAGCCGACACGCCGGGTGGCGCAGACTGCCGTGCGGCAACCCGTTCCCGCCGGTGGGTTGGGGTTGCTGTTGCTGGTGCTCACGCCGGGCACGCTGCTGGTGCTGGCGATCACGTTGATCTTGCTCCCCGCGGCGTTGCTGTTGGGGTTTGCGCTGGCGCTGGCGGCGCTGTTCGGCTGGCTGGCGCTGGGCATGGAGGTCGGCGCGCGGCTGCTGGACGCTTTCCACGTGGACTGGCCGTCGGTGGCGCAGGCCGGCCTGGGTACCTTTGCACTCAGCTTTGTGACTGGTGGGCTGGACTTCATTCCCTGCGTGGGGTGGATTCCTGGTTTCCTGGTGCTGGTCGTCGGCCTGGGTGCGGTGGCTCTCACCCGCTTCGGTGTACAGGATTACCCCCAGACGGTCGTGGCGCCGGTGCTACCGACAACTACCGATCAGGAGGGCGAGGCATGAAGCAGTTGGCATTCCCTCTGGCGCTGTTGTTGCTGACCAGCCTGGCCTGCTCCATTCAATTTCAGGCGGATACCAGCCCTGATCTGATCCCGGAACAGACCTTCTCGGTGGCAGAGGTGCTGAGTGAGCCGACGGAAGTGTTGCTTCGGGTGAGCGGTGGCACGCTTTACCTGGCTGCGGGTGGCGACGGCCTGGAAGGTACGGTGCGCTACAATGTGGCTGCACTGGAGCCGAAGCTCAGCCGCGACGGTAATCGCCTGCGCCTGACGCAGGCCGGGCTGCAAAACATGGGCAGTGGCGTGGTGAACGACTGGGACATCCGCCTGACGGATGCTGTGCCGCTGGATCTCTCCTTGATGGTCGGCGCCTATCGCGGTGTGCTGGACCTGAGCGGTCTGCCATTGCAGCGGCTGACCATTCAGGCCGGGGCGGAGCAGGGCATGGTGATTTTCGATCAACCCAACCCGCTCCCGATGGGGTCGCTGGAGTACACCGGTGGCGCGTCGCAAGCGCGCTTCCGTGGCCTGGGCAACGCGAACGCGGCGAAGATGACCTTCTCCGCCGGCGTGGGAGACTACCTGTTCGATTTCAGCGGGGAATGGCAGCGCGATGCGGAAGTGTGGATCAACGCGGGCGTCAGCCAGGTGACGGTGCAGGTGCCGGTTGGCGTGCCGGCCACGGTGG
This sequence comes from uncultured Anaerolineaceae bacterium, assembly GCA_964435005.1. Taxonomy (GTDB): domain Bacteria; phylum Chloroflexota; class Anaerolineae; order Anaerolineales; family DRMV01; genus CAYSXA01. The sequence continues at coordinate 22,328 of CAYSXA010000014.1, forward strand.
AGATCGGCGGCGGCCTGCGCGCGGTGAGCGCCAGCGGCGCGTGGTCGGGCGGCGGGAGCCGTTACACACACCCTGGCGACGGGCCAGGGTTGACCATCCACGTGGATATGGGGCTGGGCAACCTGGTGTTGCGTGAACCATAAGAAACCATAAGAACAGGGCGACGCGCTTTGAACATGCGTCGCCCCTGACCTGAAGCGAACGTGCGACGCACCTTGCAGGGTGCGTCGCACGGTTTTCTGGATCAATACTCGATGGCGCGAGGGAGTTGCTTGGCCTGTTCGACCCAGCCGCGCACCATGTCGGCGGTGGGCAGACGGCGCACCAGGTTCTTCTCTTCGTTGACCCTGACCAGCGCGGCGTGCAGATTGTCCGGATTGCGCTGTGCCAGTTCGGGTATGGTGTCCACCCCGGCGGCTTCAAGCAGGTCGGCGTACTCCGGTCCGATCCCGTTGATGCGGAACAGGTCAGCGTGATTCGCCCATTCGAGCAATAACTTGCCGCTGATGCCGGTGGCGGCCTCCACCTCTTGACGACCTGCAGCGGTGCCGCACCTTTTCAGCAAGGCCTCCGTGCTGCGGATGCCGGCTGTGTGCAATTTCTCCATGTACACCGATCCGATGCCTTCAATCACATCCAGCTTTGCCATTGTTGTCCTCCTTTTTGCGGAACATTCGGCCATGGCTGGATTATAGACAATAATTAGCCTTGGCGCAAGAACGGGCGGCAGTACGTTGGGGCTAAGGTGACACGAAAAGGAGCGACCAGTTCGGTCGCTCCGGATGCGTTCTGTTGGGTTGTGGGAGTTACGCCACCACCTCGCCTTCGAGTACCTCGCCGTCGTGGCTGTCGGGGGACGCTTCAGCGGCGCGGGTGGCGGTGAAGGTCAGCCCCTCCGGGCCGCGATCCACGCGGATGATGTCGCCCTCGCGGAATTCGCCGGCCAGGATTTGCAGCGCCAGCGGGTCTTGCAATTCGCGCTGGATGGCGCGTTTGAGCGGGCGTGCGCCATAGTCCGGGTCGTAGCCCACCTCGGCCAGGTACTCGCGGGCGGCTTCGCTGACCTCCAGGATGAAGCCGCGCTGCGCCAGCAGGTCGGCCACGTGGCGCAACTGGATGTCCACGATCTTCGCCAGGTGCTCGCGGGTCAGCGGGTGGAAGACCACGATTTCGTCGATGCGGTTGAGGAACTCTGGACGGAAGTGGCCCTGCAACACGCGCTGGATTTCGTCGCGCGTCACCCGGCGACCGCCTTCCCACAACTGGTTGCCCAGGTTGCTGGTCATAATGATCACCGTGTTGCGGAAATCCACCGTCCGCCCCTGGCCGTCGGTCAGGCGTCCGTCATCCAGCAGTTGCAGCAGCACGTTGAACACCTCGCGGTGCGCTTTCTCGATCTCGTCGAACAGGATCACGCTGTACGGGCGCCGGCGCACGGCCTCGGTGAGCTGGCCGCCTTCCTCGTAACCCACGTAGCCAGGCGGCGCGCCGATCAGGCGACTGACGGTATGCTTCTCCTGGTACTCGCTCATGTCAATGCGTACCATGGCGCGCTCGTCGTCGAACAGGAACTCCGCCAGCGCGCGCGCCAGTTCGGTCTTGCCCACGCCCGTCGGGCCGAGAAAGATGAACGAACCGATTGGGCGGTTGGGGTCTTGCAGCCCGGCGCGGGCGCGGCGCACCGCGTTCGCCACCGCGCGGATGGCGTCGTCCTGACCGACCACGCGCTGATGCAGCCGCTCCTCCATGCGAATCAGCTTCTCCGTCTCGCCTTCCATCAGGCGGGAGACCGGAATGCCTGTCCAGCGGGAGACCACTTCGGCGATCTCTTCGGCATCCACTTCCTCTTTGAGCAGCGCGCCCTCGGCCTGCAATTGCTTGATGTGCGCCTCCTGTTCGGCGAGTTTCTTCTCCAGTTCGGGCAGTTCGCCGTAGCGCAGGCGGGCGACCTTCTCCAGGTCGGCGGCGCGCTCGGCGCGCTCGATCTCCAGCCGCACCTCTTCGATGCGCTCTTTGGTCGCGCGCAGTTCGGCGATGGCCTGCTTCTCCGCCTGCCAGCGGGCGTGCAGGTGGTTCGCCTTCTCACGCAGGTCGGCCAGTTCCTGTTCGATCTTCTTCAGTCGCGCCTTCGAGGCTTTGTCTCGCTCCTTCTTCAGCGCCTCGCGTTCGATTTCCAGTTGCATGATGGCGCGATCCACCTCGTCCAGCGCCTGCGGCTTGGAGTCGATTTCGGTGCGCAGGCGGGCGGCGGCTTCGTCGATCAGGTCGATGGCCTTGTCCGGCAGGTGCCGGTCGGTGATGTAGCGATGGCTGAGCGTGGCGGCGGCGATCACGGCGGCATCGGTGATGCGCACGCCGTGGTGGATTTCGTAGCGCTCTTTCAGGCCGCGCAGGATGCTGATGGTGTCCTCCACGCTGGGTTCGTCCACAAAGACCGGCTGGAAGCGGCGCTCCAGCGCCGGGTCTTTCTCGATGTACTTGCGGTACTCATCCAGTGTGGTGGCGCCAATCATGTGCAGTTCGCCGCGCGCCAGCATGGGCTTGAGCATGTTGCCGGCGTCCATCGCGCCCTCGGCCTTGCCCGCGCCGACCACGGTGTGCATCTCGTCCACGAAGAGCAGTACCTCCCCGGCGGCGTCGGTGATTTCTTTGAGCACCGCCTTCAGGCGCTCCTCGAACTCGCCGCGGAACTTGGCGCCGGCGATCAGCGCGCCCATGTCGAGCTGCACGATGCGCTTGTGCTTCAAGCCTTCGGGCACGTCGCCGTTCACGATGCGCTGCGCCAGCCCTTCCACGATGGCCGTCTTGCCCACGCCCGGCTCGCCGATCAGGGCGGGGTTGTTCTTGGTGCGCCGCGAGAGAATCTGAATCACGCGGCGGATTTCCTCGTCGCGCCCGATGACCGGGTCGAGTTTGCCCTGGCGCGCCAGCGCGGTCAGGTCGCGGCCATACTTCTCCAGCGCCTGGTAGGTGTCCTCCGGGTTCGGACTGGTCACGCGTTGCGTGCCGCGCACTTCGGCCATGGCTTTCAAGATGGCGTCACGCGTCAGGCCGTACTGGGACAGGCGCTGCCCTTCCACGCTCTCCGTCAGGCCGAGCAGGATGTGCTCGGTGGAGACGTACTCGTCTTTCATGCCTTTGGCGTAGCGTTCGGCGGCGCGCAGCACGTCCGCCGTGGGGCGCGACAGGCCGACTTCCATGTTCGCGCCCTGTACGCGCGGGCGACGTTCCAGGTCTTGCTGCACTTCCTCGCGCAGCGCGATCACGCTCCCCGCGACTTTGGTCACGATGGCCGGCACCACGCCTTCCTCTTGCTGCAACAGGGCGAGCAAGAGGTGCGCCGGTTCGATGGTCTGGTGCTGGTAGTCCTGCGCCAGGCGTTGCGCCTGGAAGATGGCTTCCTGGGATTTCTGGGTGAACTTCTCCAGATTCATGGTTTCCTCCACAAATGATCAACCGGTAATGTCGGGAGGCTCATCTTGCCCATGTGGGTGGCGAATCTCTCCCCTCCCCCTGCCTCGCCGTCGCGGACGGCCCGGCTCCCCTCTTCCCTTTCCAAAAGGGAGGGGGCAAGGGGGTGAGGAGGGGCAGACCCACGATTGGGACATGACAGGCTTTCGGATGATGAGCCTCATAGGGTCTGATGGATGCGGGATGGGCATCCACGGGTTCAGTATAGGGGCGAGGTGTTAGAAAACTGTCGGTGAAATGTTAAAGAAGTGTTGGATTGGTTGAGTGGTCGGACGGGGCGGTTGTCCTGGGGAGGAAGTTGCTGTACAATCGCGGCGGAGGTGCAAGGGATGTCCGGTGTCTGGAAGCGGGTGTTGCTCGAAGAAGGCATCCGTTGCGCGGCGCTGGAGGCGGTGGTCGGGACGCCGCCCATCGCCATCGCGCAGATGTTGGGCGCCGACGACCGCACCCTCGGCGCGGTGGGGGCGGTCTCGCTTTCCGTGCCGCTGGTGGTGATGGTGGCCCTGGTCGTGTACCGCCTGCGCCGGGGTGGGGCTCCAATCGGGACGCGCCACCCCACGTCCCGACGGACGGCGCTGTTGCTGATGGCGGGGGCGGTGCTGGCGTTGGGGTTTGCCCTGGCGGAGCGCCGCAGCGGGTTAATCGGGGCGGCGAAGTTCTGGAGCATCCTGGCGGTCAACACGCTGTGGGTGCTGCTGGGATTGGGATACACCCTGCGGCGCGTGTGAGGCGCCGCCGGAGATGGACGATTCGGAGGGAAAACGTCGTGGCTTCTCCTTTCATCCAGGATGCCTATCCTGACGACGTGGCCTGGTGCTACGGCTGCGGACGGTTGAACCCGGATGGGTTGCACATCCAGACCGCCTGGGAGGATGGCGAAGCGGTCACCCGCTACACGCCGCCGGCGCGCTACACCGCCATCCCCGGCTACACCTACGGTGGCTTTCTGGCCTCGCTGGTGGACTGTCACAGCACGGGCGCGGCGGCGATCGCCGCCCACCTCGCCGCCGGCCATCAGGTGGGCGATGGGACGCCCGCGCCGCGCTTCGTGACCGCTTCGCTGCAGGTGGACTTCCTCAAGCCCACCCCGCTGGGGGTGGAACTGGTGGTGCGTGGGCGCATCGTGGAACACAAAGGGCGCAAGGTGGTGGTGGATTCCGAAGTCTGGGCGGGCGACCAGGTCACCGTGCGCGGCCACGCAGTGCTGGTGCAGATGCCGCCGGGGATGGTCGCCAAGCCGCCCCACGGTGCACAGCCGTCCGCCCAGCCCTGACGCCAGGGTGTTTGATCATCTTGAAGAGGGTGTGAGGAATCTCACCCCCCGCCCGATCCCCCCTGGTGGGGTCATCGGGCACCCCCTCCCCTCCCTTACCAACTTGCTTTTACACACAACGCGCGACAGCTCAGGCCGCCAGTGGGCCCACGCGGATGGCCCTCTCCTCTCCCCCCAGGAGCCATCAGGCTCCTGGGGGGGAGGAGCGAGGGAGAAGCCCCACCCCTTCGGGCCTGGAGTGTGTGTAAAAGTAAGCCCTTACCAAAGGGAGGGGAGGGAGGTGGGGGGCAGATTCGACTTCGCGGTAGGAGCCGTTGGCGCGCGTTTAAGATGAGCCTTTAAGGTCATCTTAAGCCCCTCGAAAGGTTATCGTAAGGACAACGCGCGACGTTTGTGCTACGCTTCCTGGATGGTGACATCCTGTTCAGGAGGTGCACAATGAAGCGGACAGTTCAGGGCGCGTTGGCCCTGTTGGTGATTGCGTTGGGTCTGATGGGGTGCAGTCTGTTCGGTTGGGTGGGCGAGACGCTGCGCGCCCCCACGCCCACACCGTTGCCGCCGGTGGTCGCTCCGGCGCCGACCACCGGCGACAGCAGCGCGGTGGCCGCGCTCGAAGGGCGGCTGGCGCAGATTTACGAGCAGGTCAACCCTTCCGTGGTCAGCATCCGTGTGACCAAAAAGGTGGGCAACACGATGGAAGTACCCACCATTCCCGGTTTTCCCTTCCAGTTCCCACAACCCGGCGATCAGTACACCTACAGCGAAGGCTCTGGCTTCGTGTGGGATACGGAAGGGCACATCGTGACCAACCATCACGTGGTGGACGGCGCTGACCGCGTGGTGGTGGTCTTCTGGGATGGGGTGGAGTACGAGGCGCAGATCGTCGGCCAGGACGCGGACAGCGACCTGGCGGTACTCCAGGTGGACGCCCCTGCCGACCGCCTGCGCCCGGTGCAGCTGGCGGATTCCACCCAGGTGCGCGTGGGACAACTGGCGATCGCCATCGGCAATCCCTTCGGCGAGTCGAACAGCATGACGGTGGGCATCATCTCCGCGCTCGACCGCTCGTTGCCAGTGCAATCGCGTGACCCGAACGCCCGCTACACCATCCCCGACGTGATTCAAACCGACGCGCCCATCAATCCGGGGAACTCTGGCGGCGTGCTGGTGGACGCCAACGGCCAGGTGATTGGCGTGACGGCGGCCATCGAGTCGCCGGTGCGCGCCAACGCGGGCATCGGTTTCGTGATTCCTTCAGTGATTGTAAAGAAGGTCGTGCCGGCGTTGATTGCCCAGGGCGCATATCAACATCCCTGGATTGGCATCAGCGGGCGCACGCTCAACCTGGACATCAACCGCGCGATGAAACTGGCCGATGACCAGCGCGGCGTGCTCGTGGTGGACGTGTTGCCCGGCAGCCCGGCGGAGCAGGCCGGGCTGCGCGGCAGCGACCGTGAGGTGACCATCGAAGGCCGCTCGCAGCGCGTGGGCGGCGACGTGATCGTCGCCATCGACGACCAGCCCGTGCGCGATTTCGGCGACCTGGTGGTCTATCTGGCGCGCTACACCGAGGTCGGCCAGCGCATCACGCTCACCGTGCTGCGCGATGGGCGCGAGAAGCGGCTCGACCTCGCCCTGGCCGCCCGCCCGCAGCGCACACAGCCGACGGCCAGCGCCACGCAGCATCCCGGCGCCTGGCTGGGCATCTACGGCCAGAGCATGAACCCCGACCTGGCCGATGCGATGGACTTGCCCGCCGACACGCAGGGTGTGCTCGTGGTGCGGGTGCAGCAGGGCAGCCCGGCGGACAGGGCTGGCCTGCGCGGCGGCTACAAGCCCATCACCGTGCGCGGGCAGCAGACGCTGATTGGCGGGGATGTCATCGTGGCCTGGGATGACCAGCCAGTGACCGACATGAAGCAACTGAAGTCCCTGCTTGTCCAGGCCGAACCCGGTCAGCGGGTCACCCTGACCGTGATTCGCGATGGGCAGGAAGTCACGTTGGAGGTCACGCTGGGCGATCCGACGAAGTAATCCGCAGATGAACGCAGATTTGCGCAGGAAAAAATCTGCGTTCATCTGTTGTGTCAATCCGTGGCTTGTCTGAAGGAGGTGAAGATGAAAGCTCGTCGTATCTTCGCATCGGTGCTGATGTTGTTCGTTCTGTTGGCGTTGCCGGCGGCAGCGTTCGCCCAGAGCGAAGCGCTGACCGGCCAGATTGAGGTGTATGCCACCTATCCCAGTCAGGTGATTGGCCTGAACGACAAACCGACCTTCAACCTCACACTGCACGCGGTGGATATGTCGCAGACCGTGCAGTTGGACGCCGAAGTGCCGGAAGGCTGGCAGGCGTCCTTCCGTGGGGGCGGCCACGTGATTCAGTCGGTGTTCCTGCGCGCGGAGAACGAACACAGCGTCTCGCTGCGCCTGGAGCCGCCGAAGGACATTCAGCCCGGTACGTACACCGTGACCGTGGTCGCGCGCGGTGAGAAACAGACCGTGCGCTTCCCGCTGGAGGTGGTCATCAAGGAAAAGGCCCCCGCGCGCCTCACGCTCAAGGTGGATTTGCCCACCCTGCGCGGTGCGCCGACCACCACCTTCCGCTTCAACCTCACCCTGCGCAACGAGGGCGATGAGGACATCTCGGTCAACCTCACGGCGGACACCATGCCCGGTTTTGCGGTGAGTTTCAAGTCCATCGGCAAGGAAGTCACCTCGGTGCCGCTGGACGCGAACGGTAGCAAGAGTGTGACGCTGGAGGTGCGTTCGCTGGTGGATTTACCGGCGGGCACGTACCCGATTACTGTGCTCGCCCAGGGCGGCGAGACCTCGGCCACGCTTGACCTGGCGGTGGAAATCACCGGTCAGCCGAACCTGACCATCACCACGCCGGACGGGCGGCTCTCGCTGGAGGCCAACGCCGGTAAGGAGACCTCGTTCAAGTTCGTGGTGCGGAACACCGGTACGGCCACGGCACACGACATCCGCCTGAACGCCAGCGAACCGAGTGGTTGGAAGGTGCGCTTTGACCCGGAGAAGATCGCCGAATTGCCGGTGGACGGCGAGGCGACCGTGACGGCCTACGTCACCCCGGCGGAGAAGGCTATCGCGGGTGACTACATGGTCACCGTGCGCGCCAACGCCGAGAACGTGCGCACCGCGTCCACCGATTTCCGCGTGACGGTGATGACGTCCACGCTGTGGGGCGTGGTCGGCGTGGCGCTGATTGCGGTGGCCGTGCTCGTGGTCGCCATGGCGGTCATGCGCTTTGGGCGCCGGTAAAACGGTGATCTTCCCTCGCCCCACCCCCTTTTTCCGTTTCCCCTTCCCTTCTCCCATCGTTGGGAGAGGGGAGGGGGGGGCAAGGGGGGAGAGGTGAGGGCAGGGAGGTGTGCCTATGGCCGAGACCGTGATTCAAACGCGCGACCTGACCAAGAAGTACGGCGACTTTACCGCCGTGGACCGTTTGAACCTGAACATCGCAGCGGGGGAGGTGTTCGGCGTGCTGGGGCCGAACGGCGCGGGCAAGACCACCACCATCCTGATGCTGCTCGGCCTGACCGAGCCGACTTCCGGTGAGGTGCGTGTGCTGGGCTTTGACCCCAGCCGCCAGCCATTGCAGGTCAAGGCGCGGGTGGGCTACGTGCCCGATGCGGTGGGCTTCTACGACGAACTGACCGCCCGCGAGAACCTGATTTACATCGCCAAGCTGAACGGCCTGTCGCGCGCGGAGACGTATCGCCGCATCGACGAGGCGCTGGAGCGTGTGGGGCTGGCCAACGTGGCCGACCACGCGGTGCGTACCTTCTCGCGCGGCATGCGGCAACGCCTGGGCGTGGCCGACGTGCTGATCAAGCGCCCGCGCATCGTGATCCTGGACGAGCCCACGCAGGGCATGGACCCGGAGCGCGCGCGGGAGTTTCTGGACATCATCCGCGATCTGAAGCGGGACGGCATCACCGTGCTGCTCTCCTCGCACCTGCTGCATCAGGTGCAGGCGGTGTGCGACCGCGTGGGACTGTTCCATCGCGGGCGCATGGTGCTGGAGGGTACGGTGCCGGAACTGGCGCAACGCGTGCTTGGCGGAGCGTACCGCATCCACGTGGAGGTCGAAGGGCCGACGGATGCGGTCACCCAGGCGCTGGAGGCGTTGCCGGAGGTGCTGCGTGTGCGCCCGAACGGCACGGACGGCGGGTTCGTGCTCGACGCCCGTGAGGACGTGCGCCCGCAGGTCGCCGCGCAGGTGGTGCAGGCCGGCGGTCGGTTGCTGCGGCTGGATGTTGAGACCCCCTCGCTGGATGAAATCTACACGCACTACTTCCAGGAGGTGAGGCATGGCGAAGAGTCGTGAAGGCTCCCCCTGGACGGGCCTGTGGGCGGTGGTCGGTAAGGAGATGGCCGACCACCTGACCAGCGCGCGAATGCGCATCCTGGAGCTGCTGATCGCGGCGACGGCGGTCGGTACGGTGCTCGCGGCAGCGCAGAACCTGCGCGCTTCCTCCAGTACTCGCTTCCTCTTCCTGCGTCTGTTCACCACCAGCAAGGACCCTGTGCCTGCGTTCGTGGGCTTTCTGGGGTTCCTGGTGCCGCTGGTCGCCATTGCGCTGGCCTTCGACGCGGTGAACGGCGAGTTCAGCCAGAGGACGATGTCGCGGGTGCTGGCGCAGCCGATTTACCGCGACGCGCTGCTGATGGGCAAGTTCCTGGCCGGACTGTTCACCCAGGCGCTGGTGTACACGGCCATCTGGCTGCTGATCTTCGGGCTGGGCATCGTGGGGCTGGGCGTGCCCCCCAGCGGCGAGGAGGTGGCGCGCGCGCTCTGGCTGCTGCTGGCGACCGTGTTCTACGGCGGCGTGTGGATGGCGCTGGCGCTGGTGTTTTCCGTGCGCTTCCGCCAGCCGGCCACGGCGGCGCTGGCGGCCATCGCCATCTGGCTGTTCGTCACCGCTTTCTGGAGCATGATCGCCAGCCTGGTGGCGCAGACCCTCTTCCCGGTGCGCTTCGGCTTCCTCGAAGAGCTGCTGAAACAGGCGCAGTGGGAAATCGGGCTGAGCCGCCTCTCGCCGAACACGCTGTACACAGAGATCGTGGTGGCGCTGCTGCGCCCCAGCGTGCGCTCACTGGGCATTATCCTGCCGGTGCAGCTGGATCGTGCCATCCTGGGGCAGCCGCTGCCGCTGGGGCAAAGCCTGCTGCTGATCTGGCCGCACCTGACCGGCCTGATCGCGGCCACGCTGCTGCTCTTTGCCCTGGCTTACGTGCTGTTCCAACGGCAGGAGATTCGGGCGTAAAAAAAGACCGGACAGGCCCTTACAGCCCACATTCCGCAGTTTAGGGAGGCACAAGATAGTAATTTTGGACGTATGGGCC
>CAYSXA010000015.1:0-31092 GCA_964435005.1 uncultured Anaerolineaceae bacterium
GGTTTCGCGAAATAATTACCCCAAAATGCAATTTTAGGGTGCGGAATGTGGGTTAAACGGTTCGAATCCCCCATTCGGGGTATTGTATTGCAAAACAGGGATTCCTGCTATAATGAGCTCCAAGCCGCCAGTAAACCATCTCACAAAGAAGCCGCTCTTTACCCAGAGCCTGGACATCCTTTGGAGGTACACGTGGACTTGATCAGCGGCCTGTTTTCTGCTTTCGGACTTTCCGCCAGTGCCGGTCTGAACGCTTACATTCCGCTGCTGGTGATCGCTCTGCTGGCACGCTACACCAACCTGATCACCCTGGACTCGCCCTGGGACACGCTGCAAAGCCCCTGGGCAATCGGCCTGCTGGTGCTGCTTTCGCTCGTCGAATTCTTCGCCGACAAAATCCCGGCGGTGAATCACTTGAACGATCTGATTCAGAGCGCCGTACGCCCGGTGGCCGGCGCGATTGCTTTTGCCGCCAGCGCCAAGGTGATCACAGACGTGCATCCGGTGCTTTCCCTGGCACTGGGGTTGCTCGTGGCCGGCAGCGTGCACGCGACCAAGTCCGCCGTGGTACGTCCCGCCGTGACCGCCACCACAGCAGGCGCAGGGAACGTGGTGGTCAGCACCGTGGAGGATGTGATTTCCACCGTGGTGTCTATCCTGGCCGTGATCGTGCCGTTGCTGATCGCGTTTTTCCTTGTCCTGATGATGGTCTGGTTCCTGCTGCGCTGGGGACGACGCGCTCACGCAGCGTAATTCTCACCTGGGAGGAAACCCTATGGAAGAGATCACCCCGAACATCCCTTCAACCGAACCACCGAACAGCACCCTGGCCATTATCAGCCTGGTCAGCGGCATTCTGGGCTGGACGGTTTTGCCGCTGCTCGGCGCGGTCGTCGCTGTGATCACTGGCCACATGGCCAAGCGAGAAATCCGCGATAGCGCCGGCACGCTGGGTGGCGACGGCATGGCGACCGCCGGTCTGGTGCTGGGCTACTCCAGCCTGGCACTCGGCCTGCTGGTTATCTGCGCGGTGATTGGCATCATCGTGGTCGCCATCATCGCCTCGCAGCAAGATTACGGGCTGTTACTCCTCTGGCTGAGTTAGCGCAGCACAGAAACCACAAGCCCCCGACCATAGTCGGGGGCTTGTCTTTGTCGGCTTACTTGGCAAACCTTTCCTTCAAGATATCTTCCAGCGTCGGCTGGCCGATCTCCTGTAGTTCGTAGCGCACGCGTTGCGTGGGCTTGTCGATCTTCAGGATGCGCCCCAGGTCGATCGGCGTCCCCACGATGACCAGGTCCACGTCCGCGCGGTTGATGGTCTCTTCCAGCTCGCGGATCTGCTCCGCACCGTAGCCCATCGCCGGCAACACGTCGCCCGTGGTGGGGTATTTTTCATAGGTGGCCTTGATCGACCCCACCGCATAGGGACGCGGATCCACGATCTCCGCCGCGCCGAAGCGCCGGGCGGCCACCCAGCCTGCGCCGTAGGCCATCTCGCCGTGCGTCAGCGTCGGGCCGTCCTCGATGACCAGCACCCGCTTGCCGCGGATGGCCGCCGGGTCGTCCACGAACAGCGGCGACGCGGCCTCGATGACCACGGCGTCCGGGTTGATGCTGTGCAGGTGCTCGCGCACGGTAATCACGTTCTCCGGCTCGGCGGTGTCCACTTTGTTGATCACGAACACGTCGGCCATGCGAGCGTTCGCTTCGCCGGGGTGGTAGGTCAGTTCGTGGCCAGGGCGGTGCGGGTCGGCCACCACAATGTGCAGGTCGGAGACGTAGAATGGCAGGTCGTTGTTGCCGCCGTCCCACAGGATGATGTCCACTTCCTGCTCGGCCTGGCGCAGGATGCGCTCGTAGTCTACGCCGGCGTACACGATCACGCCGTTATCCAGATGCGGCTCGTACTCCTCGCGCTCCTCAATGGTGCAATTGTGTTTATCCAGGTCACTGTAATCCGCGAAGCGTTGTACGGCCTGCTTCGCCAGGTCGCCGTAAGGCATCGGGTGGCGAATGGCAGCCACCTTGTAGCCCATCTCGCGCAGGATGAGCGACACACGGCGGGTGGTCTGGCTTTTGCCGCTACCGGTGCGCACCGCGCCGATGGACACCACCGGCTTGCTGGACTTCAGTTGGGTGGTGGTGCGCCCCATCAGGCGGAAGTCCGCACCGGCGGCCAGCACCAGCGAGGCTTTGTGCATCACGTACTCGTGGGGCACGTCGGAATAAGCAAACACCACCTGATCGACTTTGTGCTCCTGGATGATCTTCACCAGGTCGCTTTCGGGATAAATCGGGATGCCGGCAGGGTAACGTTCCCCTGCAAGCTCCGCAGGATACACACGCCCTTCAATGTTCGGGATCTGCGTGGCGGTGAAAGCGACCACCTCATAATCTGGGTTATCGCGGAAGAACACGTTGAAGTTATGGAAATCGCGCCCTGCGGCGCCCATGATCACGGTACGGATCGGTTTCATAGGGCAGATACCTCCTGTCACGGATAAAAAATCCGTTGCCGCGTAGCACGGCAACGGATGATATCACATCCTCTCAGGCGCTTCCATCGCCAACAGACGGAGTGCGTTCGCCAGCGTCTGGCGGGCAGCGGCCACCAGACGCAACCGGGCGGCGCGCACCGCCTCGTCCTCCGTCTGGATGACCTGCACCACGTGGTAGAAACTGTGGAACTTGCTGGCCAGATCGTAGGCAAAATTGGCGATCACCAGCGGACGGTACTCGTCCGCGGCCTGCACCACCGCCTGCGGAAAACGCGCGATCCGGTCGATCAGGTCAATCTCGTGCGCGGTGAGCTCGTAGTCGAACGACGCCTCCTCCGGCAGCTCGCCCACCTTGCGCAGGATGCTGCTGGCGCGCACGTGGGCGTTCTGGATGTACGGGCCGGTGTTGCCGTCGAAGTTGAGCGCCTGATCCATGTCGAACACGATGTCCTTGTTGTTGTCCACGGAAAGCATGGCGTAGGCCATCGCGCCCAACCCCACCTGACGCGCCACGGCCTCGCGCATCTCCGCCGGCATGGACGGGTTCTTCTCGGCGATCTCCGCCAGCACGCGGCGCACTGCCTCGTCGGCCACGGTCTTCAGCAACACCACGCGCCCACGCCGCGAGGACATCGCCCCTTCGGGCAGGCTGACGAAGCCATAGCCCAGGTGATAGCACTTCTTCGCCTGCTCGAAGCCCATCAGTTCCAGGATTTTGAAGGCCTGCTGCAGGTGCAGGCTCTGGCGCACGTCCACCACATAAATTGAGCGATCCACGTGGTATTGCTCGAACTTGATTTTCGCCAGCGCCAGGTCTTTCGTCAGATAAAGCGTGGTGCCGTCGGAGCGCAGGATCACGTTCGTGCGGTACTTTTCTTTCTTGAGGCCGAGTTTCTCGTCAATGCGCACAATCACCGGCCCACCCTGCGGGCGCTCGTCGTCGGCGATGCCGCGCGCCACGAGTTCCTCCACAATCGCCTTGGCTGGCGCGTCCATCTCGCTCTCGAAGAACCACACGTCAATGTGCACGCCGAGCATGTCCAGGATATCGCGCAGCTCGGTCAGGCTCCACTCGCGGGTCTTCTCCCACAGCGCCCGCACTTCGGGGTCGCCAGCATCCCAGCGGCGGTAGAGCTCGCGGCGTTCGGCGTCCCAGGCTCCCCGCCGGGCGCGATCTTCGGGCGTCTCGTCCTCGTGCGGGGTGAGCATCCGGGTGGCTTCCACGTACAGTTTGAGCAGCCACTGACCGCGCTCATGTACGCCCTCCGGTTCCTGACCCTGGTAGAACTTCTGGTAAATCCAGAGCACGGTAATCACGCCCAGGCCGATGTCGCCGGGGTAGGCCGCGCGCAGCGTGTCGAAGCCGGCGAACTCCAGGATGCGCGCCAGCGACTCGCCGAGCACGATGTTGCGATAGTGGCCGATGTGCACCGAGTGATGCGTGTTCGGCTGGGCGTATTCGACCATCACCCGGTCGTTGCGCGGCGCGCCGCGCCCGTAGTCCGCGCCCTGGGCAAGCACAGTGTCTACCACGCGGCGGGCGAAGACCGCGGAGTCAAAGTACAGGTTGAGGTAGCCTTTGACCGCCTCCACGCGAGCGAAGCCGGGCAACGCGCGCACCGCCTCCGCCGCCTGCGCCGCCATCTCCTGGGCACGCTGGGGCACGATCACCCGTTTGCCCGACCGCGCCTCCTGCGCCGCGACTTTGAAGAACGAGGTGGACATCCCCCATTGTCCACCGAACGGCAACGGCGACCATTGCAGATCAAGCGGCTGCGGCCATTCCTCCTGCTGCGCCAGCGCAGCCAGTCGGGCGTTTACCGCTTCCAATTCACGTTCGAACATCGGTTTCTCCAGTCAACACGAAAAAGCGGGAGCCGAAAAACTCCCGCTGGATGCGTTCCGTCATCCATGGACAACACCCGAAGGGCGGGAACCACCACCCGCCTATTTCTGTTGCCCGGCTTCCAGCGCCGCCAGGCGCTTCATCAGACGGCTCTTCTTGCGAGCAACCGTGTTCTTGTGAAGCACTTTCTTCTCAGCGGCCTTATCCAGCGCGCTGATGGCTTCCTTTGCCATCACGCGGGCGGTCTCCAGATCGCCTGCTTCGATGGCCTGGAGCGTTTTCTTCACAAACGAGCGCGCGCGGCCTTTAAACCAGCGGTTGCGCAGGCGGCGCTTCTCGTTCTGGCGCATCCGTTTCGCAGCAGATTTGATGTTCGGCAAGGTCATCCCTCCAACCGTGGATTTTTCTCTTCAGTCACGGCCCCTAATTTTACCCGACGGGCGGAAGTTTGTCCAGAAATTCGTTTCAGGTTCGGCTTGCGTTCCCCTTCGCCCTGATATACACTAATCCCGTGCGAACCTTTATCCAGTGAGGAGGATGCCATGAAGGAGTACAAAGAAATCATCTTCGACCGCAAGTGGCACGACCACACCGCCCTGCTGGCGATCAACCGCCCGCACGAGTATAACTCGTACACGCTGACTACCCTGCGTGAAATGGTGGACGCGCTCGAAGAAGCGATGTGGGACGATGACATCCAGTTCATCGTACTCACCGGCGCGGGCGATAAGGCGTTCTGTACCGGCGGCAACGTGCACGAATACGCCGAGGAGTACAACCGCAAGTCGTCTGATTTCTGGAAGTGGGGCGAGATTTACGGGCGCGTGTTCGATATGATCTTGCACTGCGGCAAACCGGTGATCGCGCGCGTGAACGGTGCGGTGGCCGGCGGCGGCTTCGAGTTCATCACCGCCTGCGACCTGGCCATCGCCAGCGACAACTCCCGCTTCATCTCGCCCGGCCCACGGGTGGGGATGACTTCCATCGGCGGGCTGTCGCAGTGGCTGCCGTTGCACATTGGCGTGAAGCGCACCGCCGAGATCGTGATGTTGAGCACCGAAATCGACGCGAAGACCGCGCTGGAATGGGGTGTGGTGAACGCGATCGTGCCGCTGGAGCAACTAGACGACAAGGTACGTGAATACCTCGACCGGATGCTCACCCTCTCGCCGTCCAGCCTGTCGTACTTCAAAGTGCACCTGAACTGGTGGCGCGACCTGGTCTGGCGGCTGACCTGGGAGCACGGCAAGGCGTGGTTCTCGCTGAACATCGGCGGGGTGGAGCCGAGCGAAGGGCTGTGGGCCTTCAAGGAGAAGCGCAAGCCGCGCATGAGGGAAATTCGCGACCGCATCGGCGAGGGGATGGATCCGCGCTACCCCTTCGGCCCGCTGATGAAGCGCTGCGCGCAATGCGGCACCGAGTTCCTGCCCGAAGACTCGAAGTTCTGTCTGAAGTGTGGCGCCGAGGTGTAGCCTGTAGCCAGGACACGGGACAGAAAAGCGCTGCGACGCACCCACCCGGTGCGTCGCCTTTTCTTTTCAGGTACAATTGACCCATCTGTACCCCAAGGAGATGCTGGATGAACCTGTTGACCGAGCGCCAGGAAGCCCTGTTGCAAAGCGAGCGCCGCCTGCTGAGCGAGGTGCGCGCTGCACTGGGGCGGGTGGGGCTTTCCCCCGACGACGAGCGCACGCTGGCCGAATCCATCGAGCAACTGGACGACTTCTTCCTGCTCGTGGTGGCCGGGGAGTTCAACGCCGGCAAGAGCGCGCTGATCAACGCGCTGATCGGCCAACCCATCCTCAAAGAGGGGGTCACGCCGACCACCACCCAGGTGAACATCCTGCGCTACGGCGAGCAAAGCGAGCGCCGCGTGCTCAGCGACCATCTGCTCGAAATCACTGCGCCGGTGGAAGTGCTGCGCGAACTGAGTGTGGTGGATACCCCCGGCACGAACGCCATCATCCGCGAGCACGAGATCATCACCGAGCGCTTCCTGCCGCGCGCTGATCTAGTGCTTTTCGTCACTTCCACCGATCGTCCCTTCAGCGAGAGCGAGCGCGTCTTCCTGCAAAAAATCCGCGCCTGGGGCAAGAAGGTGGTCATTGTGCTGAACAAGATCGACCTGCTGGATAACGAAGCCGATCGCGCTCAGGTGCTCGACTTCATCCGCGAGCACGCCCCGGCACTGCTCGGCATCGCGCCCGACGTGTTCCCGATCAGCGCGCGGCTGGCGCTGCAGGCCAAACAGGGTCAACCGCAATTGTGGAACGCCAGCGGCTTCGAGGCACTGGAGAACTTCATCCGTCAGACGCTGGACGCCCGCGAGCGCCTGCGGCTGAAGTTCCTCAACCCGCTGGGCGTCGCCGCGCGGCTGGTGGATGACCAGATCCGCCTGCTCGAAGACCACAAGGCGCTGCTCGACGACGACCTGCACATGCTGGACGACGTGGAGCGTCAACTGGCGGAATACCAGCGCGACCTGCAACGCGACTTCGAGTTCCGCATGGCGGACATCGAAAACGTGCTGCTGGAAATGGAACAGCGCGGCACGCACTACTTCGAGGAAACCATCCGGCTGGGGCGTGTGTTCGACCTGTTCAACAAGGAACGCATCCAGCGGGAGTTCGAGACGCAGGTGGTGGCCGACGTGCCCCAGCAGATCGAACGCAAGGTGGACGAGTTGATCGACTGGCTGGTGGAAGCCGACCTGCGCCAATGGCAGGCAGTGAACGAACACGTCGCCGAGCGCCGCCGCCAGCACGCTGACCGGATCGTGGGCGCAGAACAGGCGACCTTCCACTACAACCGCGAACGCCTGATGGAAGGGCTGGGACGGCAGGCGCGCCGCGCGGTGGAGAACTACGACCGCGAACGCGAGGCGCGCACGCTGGCCGAGGGCACGCAGGCCGCCGTGGCCGCTGCCGCGGCGATGCAGGTCGGCGCGATTGGCCTGGGCGCGATTGTGACCACCATCGCCACCACGCTGGCCGCCGATGTGACCGGCATCCTGATGGCCGGGCTGGTCGCCGTGCTGGGGCTGTTCGTCATCCCCGCGCGGCGCAAGCAGGCGCTGGGCACCATGCACCGCAAGGTCGGCGCAGTGCGTGAGATGCTGAGCCACACGCTGCGCCAGCAGTTCGAGCGCGAACTGCAATTGAGCATGAACCGCATCCGCGAAGCCATCGCGCCCTACGCCCGCTTCGTCCGCGCCGAGCACGGCAAATTACAATCCTCGCTGGACGAACTGCGCCACCTGCAGGCCGAACTCACGCGCCTGCGGGCGGAGATCGAAACGCAACTCTGACGTGGTTCATAACGAAGCCCACTACAAAGCCACGGAGAGCACGGAGAAACTCCGTGAAACTCACAAAGATCGCTCGGTGAACTCCGTGTCTTTGTGGTTTGTAAGGCCAGATGAGCAGGGACATTGCGAGACGATAGCAATACACTGTAGACGAGCCACATTTCTCTAAGGAGCAGGTATGGCCGAAGGCGTGTATCACTTCCCCCGTGGTTTCCTGTGGGGCACCGCAACATCGTCCCATCAGGTGGAGGGCAACAACACGAACAACAACTGGTGGGCGTGGGAGCAAGAGCCAGGCCGCATCGTGGACGGGCACAAGTCCGGGCGCGCGTGCGACTGGTGGGCCGGGCGCTGGCGCGAGGACTTCGACCGCGCCGCCGAAGACGGTCAGAACGCGCATCGCCTGTCCATCGAGTGGAGCCGCGTGCAACCCGCGCCCGACCGCTGGGACGAGGATGCGCTGGAGCACTACCGCCAGATGGTGCAGGGACTGGCGGAACGCGGCATGACGCCGGTCATCACGCTCCACCACTTCACCGACCCACTCTGGCTGGCGGAGGAGGGCGGATGGGAACAGGAGACGGTGGTCGAGCGGTTCGCCGCTTACGTGGAGAAGGTGGTCGAGGCGCTACACGAGTACGTCACCCTGTGGTGCACGATTAACGAGCCGAACGTGGTAGCCACCATGGGGTATCTGTTTGGCCTGTTTCCGCCAGGGAAGCAAGACCTGAAAGCGACTTTCCGCGTGATGCGGCACATGGCGCTGGCGCACGGCGCCGCCTATCACGCGATCCACCGCCTGCAACCGCAGGCGCGCGTGGGCATCGTGATCAATTACCGGGGCATCTTGCCCGCGCGCCGCTGGTCGCCGCTCGACCGGCTGGTCGCGGCGCAGCAATCGCGGCTGTTCAACGACTTCTTCCCGCGCGCCATCCAGGACGGCCTGCTCCGCTTTCCGTGGAAGCGGGAGAAAACCCCTCAGATCAAAGGGACGCAGGACTTCCTGGGGTTGAACTACTACACCGAAGACCTGGTCGCCTTCCACCCGCTGGCGATGGACGAAGCCTTCGGGCGGCGTTTCTTCCCGCCCGGCGCCGAACTCAGCGAGACCGGTTTCATCGCCCACCGCCCACAAGGAATGTTCGCCGCGTTGAAGTGGGCGCGGCAATTCAGCGTGCCGATCATCATCACCGAGAACGGTGTGGAGGATTCGCGCGATGCATTGCGCCCGCGCTACCTGGCGGAGCACGTGCACCAGGTCTGGCGCGCGGTGAACTTCAACTGGCCGATCAAAGGCTACTTCCACTGGACGCTGGTGGACAACTTCGAGTGGGAACGCGGCTGGACGCAGCGCTTTGGCCTGTGGTCGCTGGATCCGGAAACGCAGGTGCGCACCCGCCGCCCCAGCGCCGACCTGTTCGCGGAAATCTGTCGCACCAACGGTCTCTCGTCCGCAGCGGTGGCGAAGTACGCACCCAGGGCACTCGACCGCCTGTTCCCCGACTAACCCGGCCGCCGGTCGCGCGGCAACGAACGAGCCACCAGCGTATAGGACTGGTCAATCAGACGGCGCACCAGAGTGAGGGAGAGTGTGCCGTCCAGCACCAGTGTGTTCCAGTGCCGCTTGTTCATGTGGTAACCCGGCAGGACGTGTTGCGGGAACTGTGCCCGAAGCGCCAGCGCGTCATCCGGGTCGCACTTCAGGTTGACGCGCAATGGCGCCTGGGTCATGTCCGCCAGGGCGAACATTTTGCCCCCGACTTTGCACACCCAGGTCACTTCGTCAAAGGGAAAATCCCCATAGGCGCCGGGCTTCGCCAGACAGTACTCGCGCAGGGCTTGAAAGTTCATGAGGGGATATCTCCAAGCCAGCGGTACTCATAAGGCGCCAGGGCTGCGGGGATGCCGTTCTCCTGGCCGAACAGGTCGCGCCACATCCCTCTTCCAAGCGCAGCGGGGACTCGAATCGGTTGTGTGGCATCGGTCAGGTTGTGCAGGGCGAGAATCCGCTCGCCACGGTGTTCACGGAGCATGGCCGCCACCTGGGGCGTGCCAACGTCCACCCAGGCGAACGAACCCCAGCCAAAGGCCGCATGCCGCTTGCGCACGGTAATCAACCGACGGATGGCGTTCAACAGCGAATGAGGATCACGATCCTGTGCTGCCACGTTGACGTGGGGCGGGTCGTAGGGCGGGGTGCTGACCACCGGCGCGTACAGGCGCTCCGGGGCAGCAGTGGAGAAGCCCGCGTTCGGCGCGTCCGTCCACTGCATCGGCGTGCGCAGGCCATTGCGGTCGGGCAGCCAGACATTGTCGCCCATTCCAATTTCATCGCCGTAGTACAGAATCGGCGCGCCGGGCAAGGCGAATAGCAGCGCATGCGCAAGCTCGATCTTGCGCCGGTCGTTGTCCAGCAGCGGTGCCAGGCGGCGGCGGATACCCAGGTTGAACCGCATGCGCGGCTCCGGCGCGTACTGCTCCCACATCCACTCCCGCTCTTCTTCTGAGACCATTTCCAGGGTGAGTTCATCGTGGTTGCGCAGAAAAGTGCACCACTGGCAATTTTCGGGAATGGAAGGCGTTCGCGCCAGCGCATCCACCATATCTGTGACAACACCCCTGCGGAGCGCCATAAAAATGGTCGGCATGATCGGGAAGTGAAACGCCATGTGGCACTCGTCGCCGTCGCCGAGGTACGCGCGTACGTCGTGCGGCCTCTGGTTCGCCTCACACAACAACATGCGATCGGGATAATGTTCCTCCACAAAAGCGCGCAGTCGCTTCAGATAGGCGTGCGTCTCCGGCAGGTTCTCGCAGTTCGTCCCCTCACGCTCAAACAGGTAAGGCACCGCATCCAGACGGAAGCCGTCCACTCCCAGATCGAACCAGAAACGCACCACGTTCAGCATCTCTTCCTGAACGGCGGGATTGTCGTAATTCAGATCAGGTTGCGCAGCGTAGAAACGATGCCAGTAGTATTGCCCGGCAACCTCGTCCCACGTCCAGTTCGAGGTCTCCGTGTCCAGGAAGATGATGCGTGCGTCGCGGTACTTCTGATCGGTATCGCTCCAGACGTAGTAATCGCGATAGGGCGAGTTCCGGTCTGCACGCGCCGCCTGAAACCAGGGATGTTGATCTGAGGTGTGATTGAGCACCAGATCAAGGATTACCCGAATACCGCGTGCGTGGGCGGCATCCAGCAACGCCTTGAAATCCTCCAGCGTGCCGTAATCTGGATGAATGTCATAGTAGTCGGCCACGTCATAGCCGTCATCTTTGAGCGGCGAGGGGTAGATGGGCAACAGCCAGATGCAATCCACACCCAGGGACTTCAGATAATCCAGCTTGTGAATCACCCCTGGCAGATCACCGTGTCCATCGCCGTTGCTGTCGTAGAAGGCGCGCACGTAGAGTTCGTAGAAGACTGCGTTTTTATACCAGAGCGACATCATGGCTCTCCTCGAAGGGTTTCGGCCAAAGCCATCGCCCCCAGCACCCCGGCACGGTGGCCCAGGGCCGGCGGCACGACGTAATCCTCGATATGCTCCAGCACAGAGGGGGAACGTACATACCCGTTCAGCGAAGCCTGCACGCGGGCACGGATGCGCGGGAAGAGGTGCGTCTGCGACATCACCCCACCGCCCAGAATCACCCGTTGCGGGGATAGCGTACAAATGAAGGTGTGCAGCGCCTGCGCCAGATATTCAGCCTCCAGCTCCCAGGCAGGATGATCGGGCGGCAGAGTGTCGGCCTTTTGTCCCCAGCGTTGCTCGATAGCGGGGCCGGAAGCCAGCCCTTCGAGGCAGTCCCCATGAAAGGGACAAACGCCCGCAAAGGAATCGCGCTGCGGGTCGCGCGCCATGCGGATGTGCCCCATTTCCGGGTGTATCAGCCCGTGGAGCAGGTGCCCGCGCACCATGCCCCCGCCGCCAATGCCGGTGCCAACAGTCAGGTAGAGAAAGGTATCCAGCCCCTGGGCTGCACCCCACCGCCACTCCCCCAGCGCCGCACCGTTGACATCCGTGTCGAAGGCAATCGGCAGGTCGAAGTGGCGACGTAGCGCGCCGACCACGTCCGTGTTCCCCCAACCGGGTTTGGGTGTCGAGGTGATGAAACCGTAGGTCGGCGAAGCGGGATTCGGGTCGAGCGGGCCGAAGGCCGCCACGCCGATCGCCGCGATGGGGCCGTGTTCGGCCTGCGCCTGATGCAGGAAATCCACCACGTGCGCCAGCGTCTCAGCAGGCGAGGTCGTGGGAAAGCGCACCTCAGCGCGAATGTCGTCGGGGCCAGTGCCGACCGCGCAAACGAATTTCGTGCCGCCGGCTTCGATGCCGGCGAAAAGGGAGTTGACCAGGTTTTGGTTCATTGGTTCATTGGTTCATTGGTTCATTGGTTTACTGGTTTGTTTGTGACGGTGTGCGGAATTCGGTTCCGTCGGTTGCACTATCATACTCGATAGCGACCACTCTGCGCAACCACCAGTTTTCCGCGGCTCTCTCGCCAGCACCCGAAGGCTCAGAGTGGTACAATATTATTGCTATCACATGGAGGCGCCAAAATGAAAGTCGTCAATCGCTCAGCGTGGGTTCAAGACGATGGCACGGTCTCATGGTGGAACCGAATTAAGGGAACGCTCCAGTTCGGCATGAACTGGTACGGCGAAATCGAGGCCATGCAGACGGTGGTCAACCGCCTGCAGCGCGTGTTGAGCGGCCAGTTCGTCCTGTTGCGCGGTCTGACGCTACCCGGCCTGAACCTGGAAATCCCCGGCATCCTCATCGGCCCAAGCGGCGTGTACGTACTCTACGCCAGCCCGTTGCGCGGCATCTTCCGCATCAAGAGCAACCGCTTTGTCCGTATGGACACCACCACCCGCCAGTTTCGAGATGTACAGCCCAACCTGGTCCGTCGCACACAACTGATGGGCCGTGCGGTTGAACTGTTCTTCCAGCGCAAAGGCGTTGAAATCCCGGTCCTGGAGCCTGTGCTGGTGTTCACCAATCCTGGCATCCACATCGACGCCGCCCGGCCAGCGGTACGCATCGTACAAATTGACGTGCTCGACCGCATCGCCGCCCGTCTGGTCCAGGGGCGGCGCCGCTTCTCCAGCGAAGACGTACAATACCTCGCCCGATTGCTCCTACACCCGGATCAGGTCAAAGACCAGGAAGTCCCAAAGCAGGAGGAAGCGCCGGAAGATTCTTCGCTTGCTCTTTCCTTCGAAGGGCCCGCCGACACGGTACCACAGGAAAGGACTGGCAGCCAGCCCATGGATGAGGAGACCCTGTCCACAACGGAAACGCTCCTGGAGACCGAGTTCCAGTTGAGCGATAGCCCACCCCAGGAGGCTGAACGCACCGACGACTTTCTTTCAGTCAACCTGCCCGTTGTAGGTCAGATCACCATGATGCGCAAGCAATGGCTGTTGTTGGGGGGGCTGGTCGGTATGGAAATCACCCTGGTACTGATTTTCCTTCTCATGGTGTTCCTGATTCGAATATAATCCCCTTCTGATCACCGGGAATCCAATCCAGCCGGGTGTGAGGCGCATCCGGCACATGAGATATTCTGGATGAAACACTCACCTTTTCTCTCCATCATCATCCCGGCGCACAATGAGGAGCACCGGCTACCTCAATCTCTGGAACAGATCTTCACCTTCCTGGAGGAACAACCCTACGAAGCGGACGTCTGGGTGGTGGAGAACGGCAGCCAGGACGCCACGCTGGCCGTGGCGCAGGAGTATTCCAGCCGCTTTCCCAACCTGCACGTGATCCACACGGATCAACGCGGCAAGGGACTGGCCGTGCGATTGGGAATGCTCCAGGCGCGCGGGCAGTTCCGCTTTCTGTGCGACGCCGACCTGTCCATGCCGATCACGGAGTTGCCGCGCTTCCTGCCGCCAGAGATCGAGGACGCGGACATCGTGATCGGCTCACGCGAAGCACCGGGCGCGATCCGCTACCACGAACCGGCCTACCGCCACTGGATTGGGCGCGCCTTCAACCTGCTGGTGCGCCTGACCGCGTTGCCCGGTTTGCAAGACACCCAATGCGGCTTCAAATGCTTCCGGGGCATCGTCGCCGACGACCTGTTCCGCACCCAACGGCTGAACAGCATGTCTTTCGACGTGGAAGTGCTCTACATCGCCCGGATGCGCGGCTACCGCATCCGCGAGATCGGCATTCCCTGGTACTTCGACCCGGACAGCCGGGTGCGGCTGGTGCAGGATTCGCTCCGCATGGGCTGGGACATCCTGACCATCCGCTGGAACGCGATGCGAGGAGCGTATGTCCGACCGGCCAGGGCTGACGTTTGAGACCGCGCTGTGGGGACAGGGGATGAAGCGGGTCGCCGGCGTGGACGAAGCCGGGCGCGGCGCGCTCGCCGGGCCGGTGACCGCTGCCGCCGTGGTGTTTCCGCCAGACGAAGAGCTGCTGAAAGTGTTGGGCGGCGTGCGCGACTCCAAGCAGATGGCGCCCGCCCAGCGGGAATACTGGGCAGAACGCATCCGCGAGGCAGCGCTGGATTGGGGCATCGGATGGGCCGAGGCGGCGGAGATCGACGCGCTGGGCATCGTGCCCGCCACCCGCTTGGCCGCGATGCGCGCCATCCGGGCGCTGCGCACACCGCCGGATCATCTGCTGCTGGATTACCTGCAACTCCCCGATTGTGACATCCCCCAGACCGCATTACCCAAAGGAGACGTGCGCGTGCTGAGCATCGCGGCGGCCTCGGTGCTGGCGAAGACCGCGCGCGACGCGCACATGGCGGCGCTGGACGTCCGTTATCCGGGTTACGGTTTCGCCGCGCACAAGGGCTATGGCACGGCGCGGCACCGCGCGGCCATCCACCGCCTGGGGCCGACGCCGCTGCACCGTCGTTCGTTCGCTCCCCTGAAAACAGGCTGACCGGTCGCCCCCTACTCCTTCCCTCACTCCCCGGCCTGGATCGCGGCGCGCAGTTGCGCTTCGCGGATCGGGCCGGCGCGCAACACACGCAGCGCTGGCGTGGTGCAATCCACCACCGTGGAGGGTTGCCCGCCAGGCGTGCGCCCACCGTCCAGGATCAGGTGGATGCGCCCTTCCAGTTGCGCCAGCACCTCTTGCGCCGTGCTGGCGTTCTTCCCGCCGGAGAGGTTCGCCGAGGTGACCGCCAGCGGGCCGGTATGCCGCAACAGGCGCAACGCCACCGGGTGATTCGGGATGCGCAGGCCGACGGTCGGCAGCGGTGAGAGCACATCAGGCAGGTCGGGATGACGCGGCACGACCAGCGTGAGCGGGCCAGGCCAGAAGCGGTCGGCCAGGACGCGGGCGTGCGGCGGCAGGTTGACCGCCACACGGTCAAGTTCGCCAACATCGGCCAGCAGCACCGCAATCGCCTTGCTGCTGTTGCGCCCTTTTGCGCTGTACAGCCGCTCGATGCCCACCGGGTCGAAGGCCAGCGCCGCCAGCCCATAGACCGTATCCGTGGGGAACGCCACCAGGCCGCTATGGCGCAGCACATCGCTCGCGTGAGGGATGGCGGCGGGGTGGTCAGCAGGCAGGATTTCCGTCTTCATCGGGGATAATTTCCACCACTCTGGGATGTCCTTGCAAGTCGGGGTAAACCTGCACCTCGGCGCGCGGGAAGTGGGTCTGCACCAGGCGAGGCACCGCATCGCCCTGACGATACTCGATTTCCAGCAGGATCGCGCCGCCGGGGCGCAGCTGTATGCGCGCCTGGGAGAGCAATTGGGCGATCAGGCGCAGCCCGTCCGCGCCACCGTCCAGCGCCAGCCGGGGTTCGCGGCGCGCCACCGCCAGGTTACCCAGGTCGGCGGTGGGGATGTAAGGCAGGTTGGCACAAATCAGGTCGAACGGGCCGCGCACTCCGCGCAGCAGGTCGGTTTGCACCCACGTGATGCGGTCTTGCACGTCGTGACGACCGGCGTTGTGGCGCGCCACGCGCAGCGCGGCGCGGGAGCGGTCGGTGGCGGTCACGCGCCACGCAGGGCGGTGCACCGCCAGCGTCACCGCGATGCACCCCGACCCCGTGCCCACGTCCGCCACGCGCGCGGGGAGATCACCCAGGCGCGCCAACGCGCGCTCCACAAGCAATTCGGTTTCCGGACGGGGGATGAGCACCTCCGGGGTAACCCGAAAGTCCAGCCCGTAGAACGCCCAATGACCGATGACGTAGGGCAACGGCTCGCCATCGCGCAGGCGACGGGTAGCGCTCGCCAGCCATTCCTGCTGGGCCGCGTCCAGGGGAGCCTCCGGGTGCGCCAGCACCCAGGCGCGAGAGCGACCGGTAGCTTCCGCCAGCAGCACCTGCGCGTCCAGGGAAGCCGTGTCGCTCCAGGGGGCCAGCGCCTGGCGCAGCGAGCGCAGCGCAGAGGCGACCGTGGTCATGGCGGTTATTCCAGCGCAGCCAGGCGTTCCGCTTCTTCGCGGGTCGCCAGTTCCTCGATGAAAGGATCGAGTTCGCCGTCCAGCACGGCGGGAAGGTTGTACAGCGAGAGGTTGATGCGGTGGTCGGTGACGCGGGACTGGGGGTAGTTGTAGGTGCGAATTTTCTCCGAGCGCTCGCCTGTGCCCACCTGCGAGCGGCGGGTGGCTTCGATTTCGGCGCGGCGTTTGGCCTCTTCCATCTCATACAGCCGCGCTTTGAGGATGCTCATCGCCCGCAGGCGGTTCTGCAACTGCGAGCGCTCGTCCTGGCACTGCACCACGATGCCCGTGGGGATGTGCGTCAGGCGGACGGCGGTGGCGTTCTTTTGCACGTTTTGCCCGCCCGCACCCGCGCTGCGGTACACATCCATTTTGATGTCGCTTTCGGGGATGTTGATTTCCACGTCGTCCACTTCGGCGAGCACGGCGACCGTGGCGGTGGATGTGTGGATGCGTCCCTGTGACTCGGTCACCGGCACGCGCTGCACGCGGTGCACGCCGGATTCGTATTTCAGCCGCGAGTACGCCCCTTTCCCCTTGACCAGGAAGATGATCTCTTTGAAGCCGCCAATGCCGGTCTCGTTTGCAGAGAGGATTTCCACCTTCCAGCCCTGGCGCTCGGCGTAGCGGCTGTACATGCGGAACAGGTCAGCGGCGAACAGCGCGGCCTCTTCGCCACCCGTGCCGGCGCGGATTTCCATAATCACGTTACGTTCGTCGCGCGGGTCTTTGGGGACGAGCAGGCGCTTGATTTCGTCTTCCAGCGCCGGGATGCGCACTTCCAGCGCCTCGATTTCAGCGGCGGCCAGTTCGCGCATCTCCTCGTCGTCCGATTCCAGCAACTCACGCGCCTCGGCCAGTTCGTCCAACGCCTGGCGGTACTCGCGGATTTTGAGCACAATGGGCTCCAGTTCCGCACGTTCCTTGCCGAGTTCGGCGGCGCGCTGGTAATCCGAGCCAACGCTGGCGAGCTCGCGTTCGATTTCCTCAAACCGGGCTTCAATACCCTGCAATCGTTCCAGCATAACGGTTCTCCTGTAGCGGGTGGATTATACCATCGCGCCCACCGGTGAAAAAATTCCCAAACTTGACATACTGCCTGAAATCTGCTAAATTGGCTATGTGCACACGTGTGCATAAGGAGGCAAATTGTCCGTCACGATCAAAGACATCGCCCGCGCGGCTGGCGTTTCCCACCCCACCGTCTCCAGGGCATTGCGCGACCATCCCGCCATCGCCCCGGAGACGGTGGCGCGCATCAAGCGCATCGCCGAGGACATGGGCTACACCCCCAGCGCCCTGGCGCGCGGCCTCAAGACCAACCGCTCCCAGGCGCTGGGTGTGATCGTCAGCCGCATCGACGACCCCTTCTTCAGTGAAGTACTCCAGGGCATCGAGGACGTGTTGCGCGGCGAGGGCTATAGCCTGTTCCTGGCTGCCTCCAACCGAGACCCAGAGCGCGAGCAGGCCATCATCCAGGCCATGGGCGAACGCCGCGTGGACGGGGTGATCGTGTGCTCCACCCACGTCAGCCTGGAGCACGGCCGGCAACTCAAACGCTTTGGCGTGCCCATCGTGGTAGTCAACAACGAGGCAGCGGAGGAATATCGCTACTCGATTTACCACGATGACTATTACGGGAGCCAGGAGGTCACTCGCCATCTGATCCACCTGGGGCATCGCCGCATCGCGTACCTGGGGAACGCTGCTTCCAGCCGCACCACGCAAGACCGCCTGGCCGGATTCCGCAAAGCGATGAACGAGGCGGGGCTCCCGATTCCGGAGGAGTACATCTTTCAGGCACCGAACAGCACCCCCGACGGTGGGATGATCGGCGCGCACTACTTCCTCAACCTTCCCATCCGCCCCACCGGGATCGTGTGCTTCAACGACGTGATCGCTATCGGCGTGCTGCGCGGCCTGCAGGAGGCCGGTCTGCGCGTCCCGGACGATTGTTCCGTGGCGGGGTTCGACAACATCGCCTTCTCCGAGCTCGTCACCCCGCCGCTGACCACCTTCCACCAGCCGAAGTACCAGTTGGGGCAAAGCGCGGCGCACATGATGATGCAGTTGCTCGACGCGGACGCCGAAGCGCCTGAATCCCCCCGGATTCTGGTGCTGCGCGGCGAGTTGCTGCCACGGGCATCCACCGCCCCGCCGCCCCTCCAGTGAACCATGATCGTCACCACCAAAGCACTGTACGCTCCCGCCTACGGGCGTTACGCCATCGGCCACTTCAACGTGGCTAACATGGAACAGGTGCTGGGGTTGTTCCAGGGCGCGATGCAGGCCCAGGCGCCGTTCATCGTCGCTTTCACCCCGGCGGCCTGGCGCTATGCCACCCCGGAGATGCTGGCGGCCATGGTGCACGCCGCCGCCGAGCGCCATCCCCAGGCGGTCTTTGCCGTGCACCTGGATCACGGCGACGAGGAAACCTGTTACGCGGCCATCCGTTCAGGTAACTACACCTCGGTGATGATCGATGCCTCGCACCTTCCTTTTGAAGAGAACATCGCGGTCACCCGCCGCGTGGTGGCGCGCGCACACGAGCAAGGCATCAGCGTGGAGGCCGAACTGGGCGTGCTGGCCGGGGTAGAGGACGACGTACAGGTCACCGACGGGCAAGCCCTGTTGACCGACCCCGACCAGGCAGCGGAGTTCGTGGAGCGCACCGGCTGCGACAGCCTGGCCGTAGCCGTGGGCA
Source organism: uncultured Anaerolineaceae bacterium (assembly GCA_964435005.1). Classification (GTDB taxonomy): domain Bacteria; phylum Chloroflexota; class Anaerolineae; order Anaerolineales; family DRMV01; genus CAYSXA01. The sequence continues at coordinate 18,791 of CAYSXA010000015.1, forward strand.
CCAGTCACGGCGCGTACAAGTTCCGGGGTGCGCAGGGGCTGCACTTGGAACGCCTGGCGGAGATTCAGCGACGGTTGCCCGGCTTCCCGCTCGTGCTGCACGGCGCTTCGTCCGTGCCGGCGGAGGAAATCGCGCGAATCAACGCCGCAGGCGGAGCGCTGCGCCCCGAAGCTCGCGGCGTGGACGAAGCCCAGATCGCCCAGGCCATCGCGCTCGGCATTACCAAAGTGAACGTGGGCACCGACGGTCGGTTGCTGTGGACGCGGGTACACCGTGAGTTCTTCCGCGACTACCCCGACCGCTTCGACTTCAGCGAGCCGGGACGCATCTACATGGATGCCTATGCCGACCTGGTCGCCCACAAGTGCCAGGTGCTGGGTAGCGCGGGGCACCTGGAGGCCATCCGCGAGGCACTGAGCTCGTCGGCCTCATCCATTTCGTGACCACAAGGAGGTCATGCTGTGGTACATTCATCCCCTCTGCTGATTCACCCAGACCCGGCGGCGGACGAGTACGTTCGCGTGACGCCGACGACGGCAGGCTGGGAACTGCTCCACTTCGCAGCGCGGCGGATGCAGCACGGCCAGACGTGGCAACACGCAACAGAAAGCCACGAACTGGCGCTGGTCATCCTGGGCGGTACGGCCACCGTGCGATCCACGCGCGGCGAGTGGGCGCACATCGGCGAGCGCCCGGACGTGTTCCACGGCCTGCCCTATGCCCTCTACCTGCCCCGAAACACCGAATTCACCGTGATGGCGGAAAGCGAGACGCTGGACATCGCCTACGGCTGGTGCGCCACCGACCGCGATCACCCCGCGCAACTGATCACCCCCGACCAGGTCGGGGTGGAAATCCGCGGCGGCGGCAACGCCACCCGCCAGATCAACGACATCATCCCGCCCGGATTCGCCTGCCATCGCCTGGTGGTGGTGGAAGTGTACACTCCTTCCGGCAACTGGAGTTCCTACCCACCGCACAAGCACGACGTTCACCGCGAGGACGAGCACGGCAACGTGCTGGAAGCCGACCTGGAGGAAATTTACTTCTATAAGATAGACAAACCCGAAGGATACGCCTACCAGCGGGTGTACACCGACGACGGTCGCCTGGACGAACTGGTCATGGCTCAGCACGACGACGTGGTGCTCGTCCCGGAGGGATACCATCCGGTGGTCTCCGCGCATGGTTACACCACCTACTACCTGAATTTCCTGGCCGGGTCGGCGCAATCGCTGGCGAATTCGGACGACCCGCGCTTTTCCTGGATCAAAGACACCTGGCGGGAACAGGACCCGCGCGTACCGGTATACCCCGTCCCGCAGGCCAACCTGCGCTGAGAGGACAACGATGTACGATCTGGTGACCATGGGACGCTCCTCGATTGACCTGTACGCGAACGACGTGGGCGCCCCGTTCGTGGAAATCACCAGTTTCGCCGCCTACGTGGGTGGCTCGCCGACGAACATCGCGGTCGGCGCGGCGCGGCTGGGGCTGCGCACTGCCCTGCTCACCGCCGTGGGCGAAGACCCGGTTGGGGATTTCATCCTGCACTTTCTGCGCCAGGAAGGCGTGGACGTGACCTACATCCCCCGCAAGCCAGCGGCGCGCAGCAGCGCGGTGGTGCTGGGCATCGAGCCCCCCGACCGCTTCCCGCTGGTCTTCTACCGCGACAACGCGGCGGATATCCAGTTGAGCATTGACGACGTGCTCGCCGCCCCGATCCAACACTGCCGCGCGTTCGAGTTCGCCGGTACCAACCTGAGCCGCGAACCCAGCCGCAGCGCGACCTTCTTCGCCGCCGAGCAGGCGCGCGCCGCGGACGCGGTGGTCTTCATGGATCTGGACTTCCGCGCCGACCAGTGGCACGACCCCCGTGCCTTCGGCGTGAACGTGCGCGCCATTCTGCCCCTGGTGGATGTGGCCATCGGCACGGAAGAAGAGGTACTGGCGACCATGCTCACCGACCCGACGCAGGTGCGCATCACCCACTCCCAGGTGTCCGACCCGGAGGTGCGCGGCGACCTGGATGCCGCCATCCGCGCGTTGCTGGCACGCGGTCCGCAGGCACTGGTGGTCAAGCGCGGCGCGGCAGGTGCGACGGTGCACTTCCCCGACCGTGACCCGCTGGACGTGCCGGGCTTTCCCGTGGAGCCGTACAACATCCTGGGCGCCGGGGACGCCTTCGCCAGCGGGTTGATTTACGGGCGCTTGCAGGGCTGGGACTGGTATCGCGCTGCCCGGCTGGGGAACGCCTGCGGCGCCATCGTGGTCACCCGCCACGGCTGCGCGAATTTCATGCCTTACGAGAAAGAAGTATTGCAATTCATTGAGGAACGGGGCGGGTTCTGACCCTCTCCGGCGGGTGCATGCAAATGTTGTAGACCGGGTGTTACCACACTCCCCTCTCCTCTCCCCCCTGCTTCCCCACCCCTTCCCTCCGGGGAGGGAAGCACCATCAGCTCACACCGACCATCTCGCGTGCAGGAGTTGCTCATGTCCACCATTCGTCTGACCACGGCACAGGCCATCATTCGCTTCCTGAAGAACCAGTATGTGGAACGCGACGGCAGGCAACACCCGTTCTTCGCCGGCGTGTTCGGCATCTTCGGCCACGGCAACGTGGCTGGCATCGGCCAGGCGTTGCAGGAGAACCCGGATTTCCGATATTACCAGACACGCAACGAGCAGGCCATGGTGCACACGGCGGCAGCCTTCGCCAAGATGCACAACCGGCTGCGTACCTTCGCCTGCACCTCGTCCATCGGCCCCGGCGCGACGAACATGGTCACCGCCGCTGCCGGAGCAACCATCAACCGCCTGCCGGTGCTGCTGCTACCCGGTGACATCTTCGCCCGCCGCAACGTGGCTCCCGTGCTCCAGCAACTTGAACAACCCTATTCGCAAGACATCTCGGTGAACGACGCCTTCAAGCCGGTGTCGCGCTACTGGGACCGCATCAACCGCCCGGAGCAAATCATCTACGCGCTGCCGGAGGCCATGCGCGTACTGACCTCCCAGGCGGACACCGGCGCGGTCACCCTGGCGCTGCCCCAGGACGTGCAGGCCGAGGCGTACGACTACCCCGAGGAACTCTTTGAGCGCCGCGTGTGGGTGATCCCCCGTCCACGCCCGGACGCCATGCTCTTCCAGCGGGCAGTGTCGCTGATCAAAGCCAGCCGCAAGCCGTTGATTATCGCCGGCGGCGGCGTGATTTACAGCGAGGCCACCGAGGCACTGCGGCGCTTCGTGGAGCAGACGGGCATCCCGGTGGCCGAGACGCAGGCCGGTAAAGGGGCGCTGCCTTACGACCACCCGCTGGCGCTGGGCGCCATGGGCGTGACCGGCACGCCGGGGGCGAACGCCATGGCCCGCGAGGCAGATTTGATCCTGGGCATCGGCACGCGCTACAGCGACTTCACCACCGCCTCGAAGACCGCCTTCCAGAACCCGGACGTGCGTTTCATCAACATCAACATCGCGGAGTTCGACGCGTACAAACAGAGCGCGCTACCGCTGGTAGGCGACGCGCGCGTGATTCTGGAAGACCTGACCGTGGCGCTGCACGATTATCGCACGGAGGAGGCGTATCAGGCGCGCGCCCGGCAGTTCAACCAGGAATGGGACGCCGAGGTGGAACGCATCTACAACCTGCGCCACGGCCCGCCCATCAGCCAGGGCGAGGTCATCGGCGCGGTGAACCGCGCTGCCGCCCCCCGCGACGTGGTGGTCTGCGCGGCGGGGAGTCTGCCCGGCGACCTGCACAAACTCTGGCGCACGCGCGACCCGAAAGGCTACCACCTGGAATACGGCTATTCCTGCATGGGTTACGAGATCGCCGGCGGACTGGGCGTGAAAATGGCCGCACCCGACCGCGAGGTGTTCGTGATGGTCGGCGACGGGTCATACCTGATGATGTCCGCCGAGATTGTGACGTCCATCCAGGAAGGCTACAAACTGATCGTGGTGCTGATCAACAACCACGGGTTCGCCAGCATTGGCGGGCTGTCCGAATCCATCGGGAGCGGCGGGTTCGGGACGCGCTACCGCTACCGCAACCCGGACACCGGGCAACTGGATGGCGGCATCCTGCCGGTAGACTTCGCCGCCAACGCGCACAGCCTGGGCGCGCACGTCATCGAGGCGGCGGATTTGCCCGGCCTGGAAGCCGCCCTGGAAGAAGCCCGACGCCAGACGAAGACCACGGTCATCGTGGTGGAGACCGACCGCGAGCAGCGCGTGCCCGGCTATTCCTGGTGGGACGTACCCATCGCCGAAGTCTCCCAGATGGAAAGCGTTCAGCAGGCCCGCGCGGCCTACGAGGACGCATTGCAGAACGAACGACACTACCTGTAGGAAGGTTGAGTATGCCCGATAAACTTCGCAACTACATCAACGGCGCATGGCGCACCCCAGACACCGCCGACTACCTGAACGTGGTCAACCCGGCCACAGGTGAGGTGCTGGCCGAGGTGCCGCTTTCCCCGCCGGAAGAAGTGGACATCACGGCGCGCGCCGCCGCCGAGGCGTTTGAATCCTGGCGGCACGTGCCGCCGGTGGACCGGATTCAGCCGCTCTTCCGGCTCAAACAACTGCTGGAAGAGCACTTCGACGAACTGGCCCGCACGATCACGCTGGAAAACGGCAAGACGCTGGGCGAAGCGCGCGGCGAGATGCGTCGCGCCATCGAGAACGTGGAGGTCGCCTGCGGCATCCCCACGCTGATGCAGGGCCGCGTGCTGGAGGACATCGCGCGCGGCATTGACGAGTACATGCTCCGCCAGCCGGTAGGCGTGTGTGCCATCATCGCCCCCTTCAACTTCCCCGGCATGATCCCTTTCTGGTTCATGCCCTACGCCGTGGCGACGGGCAACACGGTGATCATCAAACCCTCCGAGAAAACGCCCATGACCATGCAGCAGGTGATGACCCTGATTGAGGCCGCCGGCTTCCCGAAAGGGGTGGTCAACCTGGTGAACGGCGCGGCGGATACCGTGAACGCCCTGCTGGATCACCCGGTGGTACGGGCGGTCAGTTTCGTGGGGTCCACGCCGGTGGCGCGGCACGTGTACGCCCGCGCGGCGGCCAACGGCAAGCGCGTGCAGGCTCAAGGCGGCGCCAAGAATCCGCTGATCATCATGCCGGACGCCGATGTGGAGATGACCACGCGCATCGTGACCGACAGCGTGTACGGTAACGCCGGTCAACGTTGCCTGGCGGCCTCGCTGGTGGTCACTGTGGGCGAAGCAAGGGAGATCTTCACCCCAGCGCTGCGCGAGGCAGCAGCGGCCCGCAAGGTCGGTTTCGGGCTGGATGAAGGCGTGCAGATGGGGCCGGTGATCACCCCGGAGAGCAAGGCGCGTATCGAAGGGCTGATTCAGCAAGGTGTGGAGGAAGGCGCCCGTCTGCTCCTGGACGGACGCCATACCACCATTCCGGGCTACGAGCGCGGCAACTTCCTGCGCCCCACCATCCTGGAAAACGTCCCGCCGGGCGGGACCATCTTCCGCACGGAAATCTTCGGCCCGGTGATGGGACTGATGCACGTGGACACGCTGGACGAGGCCATCGCGCTGGTAAACCGGGGCACTTACGGCAACATGGCCTGCCTGTTCACCGCCAGCGGCGCGGCGGCCCGGCGCTTCCGCCACGAGGTGCAGGCCGGCAACGTGGGCATCAACATCGGTGTGGCCGCGCCGATGGCCTTCTTCCCCTTCAGCGGCTGGAAGGAGAGCTTCTTCGGCGACCTGCACGGCCAGGCGGAGCACGCGGTGGAGTTCTTCACCCAGACCAAGGTCGTGGTCGAGCGCTGGCTCCGCGAGTGGTCGCGTGAGTTCTGACGGGAGCGAGGAAACCATGAGCATCCGCGTCGCCAACGCCCCCTGCTCCTGGGGCGTGCTGGAATTCGACCTGGAGGGAGAAGCCGTCGGGTACGCGCGTGTGCTGGACGAAATGCGCGACACCGGCTACGTCGGCACGGAACTGGGGGATTGGGGCTTCCTGCCCACCGAGCCAGAGGTGCTGCGCCGCGAACTGGACGTCCGCGGCCTGCGCCTGGTGGGCGCCTTCGTACCCGTCGCCCTGGCCGACCCGGCGTCCCACGCCGCCGGAGAAGCCCTGGCACTGCGCACAGCGCGCCTGCTGGCGGCGGTTGGCGGGGAGGAGCCGTTCATCGTGCTGGCGGACGACAACGGCAAAGACCCGATCCGCACCCGGCACGCCGGGCGCATCCGCCCGGAGCACGGCCTGAGCGAGGCGCAGTGGCGCACCTTCGCCGCCGGTGCGGAACGCATCGCCCGCGCCGTGCGCGCGCAGACCGGCTTACGCACCGTCTTCCACCACCACTGCGCGGGCTACGTGGAGACTCCCGCCGAGGTGGACACGCTGATGCGCCTGACCGACCCGGAACTGCTCGGCCTGTGCCTGGATACCGGACATTACCGGTTCGGCGGCGGCGACCCGCTGGAGGCACTGCGCCGCTACGGCGACCGCATCTGGCACGTGCACTTCAAAGACCATCAGCCGCAGGTCGCGGCGCGCGCCCGCAAGCAGGGCTGGGATTACTTCGAGTCCGTCCGCCAGGGCGTGTTCTGCGAGCTGGGTCAGGGCGATGTGGATTTTGCCGCCATCGTCGCCACCTTGCGCGAGCAGGGCTACGCCGGCTGGATTGTGGTGGAGCAGGACGTTTTGCCCGGCATGGGTACACCGAAGGAATCCGCCCAGCGCAACCGGGAATTCTTGCGCAGCCTGGGATTGTAGTTGTGGTGAGGAGAGAGGCTACCATGACACCCATTCGAGTTGGCGTGATTGGCGCAGGACGCATCGGACGCATCCACACGGAGAACCTGGTCACGCGTATCCCTGACGTGGAAGTGGTGGCTGTGGCCGACGTCCGCCGGGAAGCCGCGCAAGAGGTCGCCGCGCGCTGGCACATCCCTCATGCGCTGGACGATTACCATACCCTGTTGTCAGATCCACTGGTGGAAGCCGTGGTCATCTGTTCCTCGACGGACACTCATACCCCCATCATCCAGGAAGCGGCAGCGGCGGGCAAACACATCTTTTGCGAAAAACCCATCGATGTGGACCTGGACCGCATCGACGCAGCGCTGGCTGCCGTGAAAGCCGCCGGGGTGAAGTTGCAGGTAGGGTTCAATCGGCGCTTCGACCCCAGTTTCCGCAAGGTGTACGAGGTGGTACGGGCGGGTAAGATAGGGTCGCCGCACATCCTGCGCATCACCAGCCGCGACCCGGAGCCGCCCTCGCTGGATTACGTCCGTGTGTCCGGTGGCATCTTCCTGGACATGACCATTCACGACTTCGATATGGCGCGCTACCTGATGGGGAGCGAGGTCACGGAGGTGTACGTGGCCGGGGAGGTGCTGGTGGACCCGCGCATCGGCGAAGCGGGCGATCTGGACACGGCGGTGATCACGCTGCGCTTCGCCAACGGCGCGCTGGGGGTGATCGACAACAGCCGCCGGGCGGTCTACGGCTACGACCAGCGGGTGGAGGTGTTCGGCTCGGAGGGCATGGTTGCCGCCGATCACCGCACGCCGGACAGTCACCTGCTGGCCGACGTGCACGGGATTCACACGGCTAAACCGCTGTACTTCTTCCTGGAGCGCTACACCGAGTCCTTCGTGGCCGAAATGCGCGCCTTCGTGCAATCGTTGCGGGAAGACACCCCACCCCCGGTCGGCGGGGAAGACGGGCGACAGGCCGTGGTGGTCGCCCTGGCGGCACGCAAATCCTGGAAAGAGGGGCGTCCAGTCTCACTGAGTGAGGTGGACGCCACACAGCAGGTCGGTGAGCGATGAACACGGTAAACAGATTGCGGTTTTCGAGAAGGCCACTCGTGGTTGCGCCTTCCGTTAAGCAAACGGTTCGCGTTCCCGGTATGGCGGCATCTTGGTATAATAGGGAACACAATTCACATTTATCAGCCATCTCTGAACGAAACCCGGAGATGAGGGCTGATGTGACGGACATGTGGTGGTGGCTTGGGCCTACGAAAACACAGGCTTGTACAGCACTCCATCGTCATGTCCGTTTTTGTTCCCCCCAACCAGTATCCGCCAAATCCAGGGACGACGCAGGAAAGGAGGTGATGCCTGTCGAAGAGTCCACAGAACCCCTTTGCATGTCCCGTTTGGCGATTGATCATGCAACAACTCGACCCTGGTAAAGGAGGAGAATCCTTATGAAACACGCAAAGCTGTTCGTGCTGTTCAGTGTGTTGACGCTGGTGGCCTTGCTGATGGCTGCCTGCAAGCCACAGACCGTCGTGCAGACCGTGGAAGTGGAGAAGGTAGTCACCAAAGAGGTGCAGGTGGTGGTCACCCAGGAAGTGGTCGTCACCCAAGAAGTACAGGTGCCTTCGGGTGGTGAAGTGATCACGCTGGTGGCGCGCTGCAAGGCCTCGCCGCCGCACGAGAACGGTCGCTGCGACAACCTGGTGCGCGCGGTGGGCGCGGCCAACGCCGCCCTGGAGGAGATGGGCGACAACCGCCGCATTCAGGTCAAGACCATTCAGGATAACGCCGACTGGGGCGACTACAAGACCGAGTTCGAACTGGCCTCGCAGGCCGGGGAAGCGCCGGACATCATCGTCTCCGGCCATGAGCACATCGGCGACTGGGCGCCGGCGGGCTATCTGACGGACATCACCGACATGATCAGCGACTACCCCGAGTTCAGCGACGTGATCGACTCGCTGTGGAACGCCGTGACCTGGCAGGGGAAGATCTGGGGTGTTCCTCAGGACGCCGAGGCGCGCCCGTTCTACTTCAACAAGACGCTGCTCAAGCAACTGGGTTGGAGCGATGAAGAAATCGCCAGCCTGCCCGCCCGCGTGGAGAGCGGCGAGTTCACCATGGAAGACATGATCGACACGGCGGCGCAGGCCGTGCAGGCCGGTGTGGTCGCCGAGGGCAACGGCTGGTGGCACCGCCCGAAGAACGGGCCGGACTTCCTGTACTACTACTACGCGGCGGGCGGCAAGATCACCGGCGAAGGCGATGCCCTGATCTTCGACCGCGAAGCTGCACTGAAGGTGTATCAGTTCCTGGCCGACGCGACCGAGCGCGGCGTGCTCTCGCGCACCCGCCTGGACGGCGACTGGACCGGCTGGCACACCGGCATTACCAATGGCGATGTGCTCTTCTGGTTCGGCGGCTCCTGGAACTGGGCCGAGTGGTCGGTCAACTACCTGGCCGACCGGGGCGGCGAGGATTGGCTGTGGGAGAACGTTGGCTTCGCGCCGATCCCCGGCATGGCCGCAGGCACGGGCAAACCGACCACCCTCACCCACCCGCTGGCGTACATGATCAGCTCCCAGTCCGAGCACCCCGACCTGGCGCTGTTGCTGATCTCCAAGGCCACCACCAAGGAACTGAACACGGACTACGCGGTGGCGAGCGGTCACCTGGGCATCCTGAAGTCCCAGGCCGACTACAAGCCTTACACCAGCGCCAAGTTCCTGAGCCAGGTGATGCCACTGCTCAAGTACACCACCTTCCTGCCCAACAGCCCGTACTGGAGCACCTGGTCGGAAGCCTACTACACCGGCATCCAGGCCGTGGAATCGGGTGACATGACGCCTGAAGAGGCCGTAAACATGGTGGTGGATCGGCTGCAAAACGAGCTGGGCGACAACGTGGTCATCACGCCGTAGCCCATTGCCGACGGGAGAGGAAGGGGATGTTCCCCTTCCTCTCTTCCTCATGACAGGACGTACGCGCTCAACGGCAAAGGCCAACGGGAGTGTCATGGCGAGCGCCCTTCGGGCACGAAGCCATCCCCAGCGAGCCATTGGAGATCGCTTCGGCGGTCTGCGACCGCCTCGCGATGACACCTCGGTGTGTGAACTGCGGATGTCCTACCTCTGACCGAAGGAGTCGCGCATGAAATCGCTCACGAACCTGTCGGCGGACTGGTGGAGCCGACTCCGCCCCTGGGGAATGAGGCTGGTCTTCGTGGCCGCCCTGCTGGCCCCGCTGGCCTTCTTCCTGCCCTGGATCACGCTGACTGACGACGTGAAGCCGTTGATCACGCTGAGCGGCGGGCAAATCGCGGCAGGGGCGCTGCTGCAAAGCAGCACCGGCGACCTGATCTTTCGCGGGTCGCCCGTCGCATACCTGGTTCCCATCATCGGCGGGGCGGCGCTGGTGCTGGCCGTCCTGGCCTGGCGGCGCAAGCAGGTGACGACCTGGGATGCCTTCGGCCCGCTCGCAGCCGCGTTGATTGCGCTGCTCGTCGTGCTGGTGTACTTCTCCAAAGCGGGAGAGGTGGCGCACCGCGCGGGCGTCACGCTGCACGCGCGCTATGGGCTGTGGCTGGTCTATCTGGCCTTTCTGCTGCTCGCCCTGGCTGGCGGGCTTAACCTGAGCACCGTGATGGAGCACAAACCCGGCCTGCGCGGGACGCTGGGCGCGGTGTCCTTTATGAGCCCGGCGGCGATCATGGTGACGGTGTTCTTCTTCCTGCCCGTCATCATTTTGTTTTTCATCAGCCTCACCGACCTCTCCAGTTCAAACTTCAGCGAGCCGTTGCACTTCATCGGATTGGAGAATTACTTCACGCTGTTCCGCGACCACTTCTTCCCCAAGATTCTGGGGAACACCGTGCGCTACGTGGTGCTCACGCTGGGGTTCTTCAACGTGGGGCTGGCGCTACTGCTCGCCCTGCTGACCACCCACATTAACCGCCGCGCGGGCTTTTTCTTCCGCATGATCTGGCTGTTGCCGCGCATCACGCCCTCAGTGATTTACATCCTGATGTGGCGTCGCATCTCGCATCAGCCGCCGTTTGGCATCATCAACCAGATTTTCGGCCCGCTGGGGCTGGAGCCGAAGTACTGGCTTTTCGAGAAGCCCTGGTTGTTCGTCATCCTGGTGAACGGGTTTGTGGGGGCTTCGTTCGGCATGATTATCTTTACCTCGGCCATCGAGGCCATCCCGAAAGACTACATCACCGCAGCTAAGGTGGACGGCGCGTCCACCTGGCAAATCATCCGCGACATCACGCTCCCGTTGATCCGCTGGCCGCTGCTCTTCGTGACCACATACCAGACGCTCTCGCTGCTCACCTCGTTCGAGTACATCCTGCTGTTGACCGAGGGTGGGCCGGGGCTGTACACCACGGAGGTGTGGGCGCTGACCGCCTACAAACGTGCGCTGAAGACCTACTTCGGCCACAACCAGTGGGGATACGGCGCGGCGTGGGGCTTCATCCTGGTGGTGATTGGTATCGCGCTATCCATCCTCTACCTGCGTGTGTTCCAGTTTAACGAGCTGGTGCAGGAACCCAAGATTGACGTGCTGTAACAGGAGGCCCGCATGGCTGACGTGAGATTCGAGACCGAAGGACGCTTCTACACCCTGCGCCGCTCGCTGGGACAGGTTTTCGCCTACGTGGTGCTGGTGGTCAGCATCCTGCCCATCCTCGTCGGATACGCCTGGCTGCTGATTGCCACGTTCTCCTACCGCACGGAGGGGTTGTTCCCCATTGACGCGGAGGGGAACATCGGCGGGTGGACGCTGCACAACTGGGAATTCCTCCGCGACCCGCAAATCTGGCACGTGGCCTTCAACTCGTTCATCATCGCCATTGCGATGGTGATCGGCGTGGGGTTCATCTCCGCGCTGGCGGGTTACGGCCTATCGCGGATGAACTTCCCCGGACGGAAGGGCTTTCTCTCCATGACGCTGGTGTTGCACGCCTTTCCCAGCGTGACGCTGCTCATCGCCATCTTCTTCGTGCTGAACTTCATTTCAGGCATCCCCGGCGTGGGGCAGTTGTTCGGCTACAACACGCTGGGTGGCGTCGCCGTGGTGATGGTCAGCCTGGAACTACCGCTGGGCATCTGGCTGATGAAGGGGTTCTTCGACAACATCCCCTGGGATATGGAACGGGCGGCGTTGATTGACGGGGCTTCGCGCTTCCGCGTCTGGTGGGAGATTCTGCTACCTCAAATCAAGCCCGGCCTGGCCGCGCTGGCGATCTTCGAGTTCCTGTCCGGCTGGTCGGCGTTCCTCATCCCCTTCACCTTCACCGTGGGGACAAAGGTCGCCAACCTGCCAGTGTACCTGCGCCAGTTGATCAGCGAAACCGCGCCCACGAACTGGAACCAGATCGCCGCCGTCGGGTTGTTCCAGCTCATCCCGGTGCTGGGCTTCTTCCTGTTCACGCAGGAGATGCTGCTCAACATCTACAGCGGTGGCGCTAAAGGCGGCACATAACGCGACAAGGAGTCAACTATAAGCCTCTTGAAGGCTGAGGAGAGAGGTCCTGAAAAGTTC
>CAYSXA010000016.1:0-28050 GCA_964435005.1 uncultured Anaerolineaceae bacterium
CGTGATACGCATCCGCTGTGGCCGCATAACCCGCCAGTTCTGCCAGCATCTCTGCGCCACGCGCCCGTGCGTGACTCTCCCGCTCCAGCACCAGCACGCCCGCACCCTCCCCCATCACAATTCCATCACGTTCCCGGTCGAAGGGTTGCGGCGTCATCGAGTAATCCTCGTTGCGGCGAGACATCGCGCCCAGGCGGTCGAAGGCACCGACGCCGATCGGCGTGACAGTGGCTTCCGTACCACCGGCGAGCACCACATCCACCACACCGGCGCGCAACATCAACCAGGCCATGCCGAGCGCATCATTCGCCGAAGCGCAGGCCGAAGCCACGGAAAAGGCCGGGCCCAGGAAGCCCTGGTCAATCGCCACCACGCCCGCGCCGCCGTTGGGCATCAACATGGGCACCACGAACGGGCTGACCTTCCGCGCACCATGATCCTTCAGAGTGTAAATCGCGTCTTGCAGCGTTTTCAGGCCGCCGATGGCCGAAGCGATCACCACGCCCACGCGCGCCGGGTTCACCGAATCCGCGTCCAGCCCGGCCTGCGCGACGGCCTCCCTGGCCGCCGCTGTGGCGAATTGCTCAAAGCGGTCGCGCCGCCGCGCTTCCCGCCGACCCATGTACTGCGTGGGGTCGAAATCCTTCACCTCGCAGGCGATCTTCACCGGCAAATCCGACGGGTCGAATAGCGTGATCGGGCCGACGCCGGAGACGCCGTTCACCACTTTCTCCCACGTCTCGGCGACGGAATGTCCCAGCGGGTTGATCGTCCCCATCCCGGTGATCACGATGCGTTCGGTCATGCTTCGCTCCTCAATCCAGACGGACTTTGTACCCCGAACCGGTCAGGATGACCACCACCGGATCGGGCAAATCGGTCAACGTTTCGTGCAGGGCAGCCCACACGATCGCCGAAGTTGGCTCTACATACAACCCCCGACGTGCAAGTTCGTCACGCCCAAGGAGGATGTCGTCCTCGTCTACGGCGACAAAGGTACCTCCACTCTGCTCAACCAGCGCAAGAATAGCATCGCCGCGCAACGGATGGCGGATGCGCACTCCCTCGGCCAGGGTCTCGCCTTCCTGCACCCATCCCAGCATGCCTGGCCCGTAGTGGTGCACCGCCCACAACGGAGCGCAGGCACGCACCTGTACCCCAACCAGTTGCGGCAAGGCGTCGATCACGCCAGCGCGCTGCAACGCCTGAAAACCCCGTCCCATGCCGAGCAACAGCGTGCCCTGACCAGCCGGCACGATCACCGCGCCGGGCGCACGGCCCAGTTGCTCCACAAGTTCATAGGCCACAGTGGCCATCCCGCGCAGGCCGAACGGCAGATAAGCGTGACTGGCATAGGTGACGCCCCGCTCAGCCTCCTCGACCACCGCCGCCGCGGCGTTGGAGCGCGGCCCATCCACCGGCACCACCTCGGCGCCGTATGCCTCAATCTGCGCTCGCTTGGGGCCGGAAGCATAAGCCGGCACGTACACCCGCGCCCGAATCCCGGCGCGCGCCGCGTAGGCCGCGAACGAAGCGCCCGCGTTGCCCGACGAATCCTCCACCGCAGTATCCACCCCGCGCGAGCGCAAGAAACTGATCAGCACCGCCGTGCCGCGATCCTTGAACGACCCGGTAGGGTTCAGATGCTCTGCCTTGAACGCCACACGCCGCCCACGGATGTCTACCCAGACTAATGGCGTGTTTCCCTCGCCGAGCGAGACCACCGGCGCGTCAGGCAGGTCGAAGGTATGGCGATACCGCCAGATGCCGGGCAGGTCGTCCTCGATTCGCCCCGGATCGAAGATCGGTAACGCCTCATCGTCGTACAGCCCGTAACAGTGTAGACAACGATACGGTGTGGCGTCTTCAGGATACGGTCGGCGGCAGACGATACAGGACACAGCCATGATGTCACTCCCCTGGCTCCGGGTGGTACGTCCCTTCCACCCAGAACTCGCCGTCCGGCCCTACCTCTTTCTTCCAGACCGGCACAATCTCTTTCAGACGGTCGATGCCGTAGCGCGCGGCCTCAAACACACCGGTATCGCGGTGCGCCGCCGTACAGGCGATCAGTACGGTCGGCGTGCCGGGATCGAGGCGCCCAACGCGTTGCACAATGGCGATGCCTTCCACGCTCGGCCAGCGGGCGCGGATTTCCTCCGCTACCTGGCGCATCTTGGCCTCCGCCATCGGTCGGTACGCCTCGTATTCCAGATATGCCGTGCGATGCGGCACACCGCGTTTCGTCTCGCCACGCACCATACCACTGAAAATGCACGCCGCGCCCGTGGACGGCAGCGTGATGCGCGCCAGCAGGGCGTTCAGGTCAATGGGTTCTTCCGTAATCGCGTACACCGTGGGCGGTTCGCTCCCACCACTCACGGGCGGGAAGAGCGCCACCTCGGCGCCGTCTGAAATCACGTCCTCGTCAAAGGCGTACTCCCGGTTCACCGAGACCAGCGCGGAATCCAGCGCCGGTGCCAGCGAGGGGAAACGGTCAATCAGCACCTGCTTGAGATCAGCCACGGTGCCCTCCGCAGGCCACTCGATCTCCATGCGCCGCGTGCCGGCGCGATCTTTCAACGTAGCGAAAAACAACACCGTGATCACGCGTCCTCCCGGATGAAATGTCCGCTTTTGCCGCCCCGTTTCTCCACCAGACGGATGTTGGTAATCGTCATGGTCTTCTCCGCAGCCTTTGCCATGTCATAGATCGTCAGCGCAGCCACGGAGACCGCCGTCAGCGCTTCCATTTCCACGCCCGTCTTGCCCACGGTGCGGGCAGTGGCTGTGATCTCCACGCCCGGCAGGTCGTCGCGCAGCGCGATCTCCACCGCAACCTGGGTGAGCGGCAACGGATGACAGAGGGGGATCAGGTCGGCGGTGCGCTTGGCGCCCAGCACGCCCGCGATCTCCGCCACCGTGAGTACGTCGCCTTTCTTGATTGCCCCCTCACGGATGAGCGCCAGCGTCTCGGGCTGCATGAGCACTTCCCCCTTCGCCACCGCAACGCGCTCGGTGTCCGCCTTGTGACCGACATCCACCATGCGCGCGTGGCCCTGTTCATCGAGATGGGATAGCTGTTTCTGGGTCATGTGGTGATTATACCCCGACCGCCAGCGCAACACGCGCTTCCCCATGCCATAGTATAATTTTTCCATGGCAACCATCTTCGACAAATGGCGACAGGGGCTATCCCGCACCAGCAAAACCACCTTCGGACGCATCGCCACGCTGTTTGGCGCGACCGAAATCACCGAGGAAACCTGGGACGACCTGGAAGCGCTGCTGATTCAGGCCGACCTGGGGGTGGACGTCAGCCTGGCGATCCTGGACGCACTGCGCGAAGAAGTGCGGCGTAGCGGGCTGACCCGCATGAACGAACTTAAAGAGGCGCTACGCCGCGAACTGCGCGCCCGGCTGGACGCGCCGCCGCCGATTGACCTCACCCACCGCCCCAGCGTGGTGCTGCTGGTCGGCGTGAACGGGTCGGGGAAGACGACCAGCGCCGCAAAACTCGCCTGGCGCTTCCAGCGCGAGGGGAAACAGGTGATGATGGCCGCCGCCGACACCTTCCGCGCCGCCGCGATTGAACAGTTGCAGACCTGGGGGAAACGGCTGAACGTGCCGGTCATCGCCAGTCAGCCCGGTGGCGACCCCGGCGCGGTGACTTACGACGCCGTCCAGGCCGCCGTAGCACGCCAGGTGGACGTGCTGCTGGTGGACACCGCCGGTCGGCTGCACACCCGCTTCAACCTGATGGAAGAACTGAAGAAGGTGCGGCGGGTGGCGGGCAAGGCGCTCCCCGGCGCGCCGCACGCCGTCTGGCTGGTGATGGACGCCACCACCGGCCAGAACGCGCTCCAGCAGGCCAAAGCCTTCAAAGAAGCGGTGGACGTGACCGGTATCATCCTCGCCAAACTGGACTCCTCGGCGCGAGGCGGCATGGCCTTTGCCATCCAGTCCACGCTGGGCATTCCCATCCTGTTCGCCGGCCTGGGTGAACAACCCGACGACCTGGAGCCGTTCGACCCGGACGCCTTCGTTGAGGGCATTTTGAGCGAGAATAACCTCAGGAACGCATGATGCCTTCCTACCAGTTCTCCATTTATGCCCTGCTGCTCATCGCCAACGGCGTCTTCGCGCTGAGCATTGCCTTCCTGGCCTACCAGCGGCGCGAGGTACGCACTGCGCGGCTGTTGCAGTGGATGGCACTGGCTGTGGGCTGGTGGTCAATCACCTACGGGCTGCACGTCGCCAGCAGCGACTTCGCCAGCCAGTACTTCTTCAACCGCATCAAGTACCTCGGCGCAGCCTTCGTGGCGCCGCTCTGGTTCCTGCTGGCCTACGCCTACACCCAGGCGCCGCACGACCTGTCCCGCCGAGGGCGGGCGCTGGTCATCGCTTCCACGGTGGTTTTCTTGCCGCTGGTATCCTTCGACCCCCAATGGCATACCTGGTGGTCTCGCCTGTGGGCAGAGCGCCTGGACAACGGGCTGCTGGTGATGCGCTCCACGCACACTGTTTTCTATTTCCTTTACGTGGCCGTCACCTTCCTCTGGCTGCTGGCGGGCATCGTGCTCTACCTGCGGCATTACCTGGACGCGCCGCCGCACAAGCGGCCACAGGTCGTCTGGATGATCCTGGCTGGCCTGATCCCCGGCGTGGCGAACATCGTCACGCAACTGGGGTTCTCGCCCGTGCCGTGGGGGCTCGACCCTTTCATGTTCTCCTTCTCACTACTCTTCGTGGCGCTGGCCATCCTCCGGCATCGATTCCTGGAGACTCTGCCCATCGCCCAACAGTTGATCATCGAACAGCTCCCCCAGGGAGTAATCGTGATCGACCCAGGGCAACTGGTGGTGGACATCAACCCGGTCGCCGCCGACCTCTGCCACACCCCGCCAGCGGAAGCCGTGGGTCGTCCGTTGCCGCAGGTCATCCGCGACCGCATCCTGCGGGAACAGGTGCTCCCAGAGCTGAAAGCAGAGCGTTCGGACGAAGTGGAAATCGATCTGCCTCAACGCCAGCAGACGCTGACCATGCGCATCGTGCCGGTGCGCGCCGCCGACGAACTGCTGGGCAAAATCATCACCCTGACCGACATCACCCAGCGCAAGAAACTGGAAAGCGAACTCGCCAAGGCGCGCGATATGGCTGTGGTGGCCAACGCGCTGAAGAGTCGCCTGCTGGCCAGCACCAGCCAGGACATGCGGCACCCGATCGGCATGGTCATGGGCTATCTGGAATCCCTGCTGGGAGGCGCTTACGGCCCACTGAGCACCGAGCAACAACAGGTGATCACACTGGCCTTGCAACAGGCCAACCAGATGATTGGCTTCCTGAACAACTTGATAGGCTACGCCGAGATGGAAAGCGGCGCGATGATGCTTCAGCCAGAGCCCTTCTCGCCGCAGGCATTGCTGGACGCGGTGCGCCCCACCATCGAGACGCTGGCCTCTGTGAAGGAACTGGAAACCCACTGGGAGATCGACCCCGATTTGCCCAAACAGCTCCACGGCGACCTGACCTGGCTGGCACGCGTGCTCGGCAACCTGCTGAACAACGCGGTCACTTACACATCGCACGGCCACATCCGCACCCGTCTCTACCGCGCGGACGAGGGACACTGGGCAATGGAGGTCACCGACACCGGCCAGGGCATCAGCCGCCAGGATCAAATGCACCTCTTCGACCTGCAGCAAGCCAACGGCCTGGGGCTGATCGTGGCGCGCGGTCTGGTGGAGCAAATGGGCGGCGAGTTACGCTTCCACAGCACGCCCGGACAGGGCAGCACCTTCGTCGCTGTGTTTCCGTTGTCCTAGGGGAGTGTCAATCGCAAAACTGATGTTGAGGTGATCTCGCATTTCCTTGTTCCAGGCGGTTGAACAGCCCGCTTCGCGGGCTTATGAATGATGGGCCGTGGATTTCCAATCCACGGCGGAGCCGTGAGGAACTCATCAAAGACCACCTGACAGACACCAGGATGGTATAATCCTCCACCCAAACACGGTAAACTGGAGGACGAAAGGCGATATGGAAGAACTGATTGCCCGGCTGCAAGCCGCACAGGAACGCATCCTGACCATCCGGAGGCATCTTTGACCTGGCCTCACGACAGGCCGAACTGGAAAAACTGGAAGCCGAAAGTCAGCAACCCGACCTGTGGAACGACCCGCAGCGCGCACAGCAAGTAATGAGGCAACTGTCCGCCCTGCGTGACGAAGTCGAGGGCTGGCAGGCGCTGGAAAACCGCATCCAGGACGCCCTGGAACTGGCCGAACTGGGGGATGAAGAACTGGCCGACGAACTGGCCTCTGAGGTGAAGGCCATCGAACGCGAACTGAACCGGCGGGAACTGGCCGCCATGCTCTCCGGTGAGTACGACCACGGGGACGCCCTGCTCGCCATCCACGCTGGCGCGGGCGGCACCGATTCGCAGGACTGGGCCGCCATGCTCATGCGCATGTACCTGCGCTGGGCGGAGAAACGCGGCTATCAGACCAAAATTCTGGACATGACCGAAGGCGAGGAAGCCGGCATCAAGAGCGTGACCATCGCGGTCAACGGGCGAGACGCCTACGGCTACCTGCGCGCCGAGAAGGGCGTGCACCGGCTGGTGCGCCTTTCCCCGTTCGACGCCGCCCACCGCCGCCACACCTCATTCGCCCTGGTGGAAGTGCTACCCCAGGTGGAAGAAGACATCGACATCGAAATCCATCCAAACGACCTGCGCATCGACACCTACCGCTCCTCCGGCGCGGGCGGCCAGAACGTGCAGAAGAACGACACCGCCGTGCGCATCACCCACATCCCCACCGGCATCGTGGTCTCCTGCCAGAACGAGCGTTCGCAGACCCAGAACCGCGAGAACGCCATGCGCGTACTCAAAGCCCGCCTGCTGGAACTCAAACTCCAGGAGCGCGCCGAGAAAATCGCGGAACTCAAGGGCGCATATCAGAAGGCGGAATGGGGTAGCCAGATTCGCTCTTACGTGCTGCACCCCTACCAGATGGTGAAAGATCACCGCACTGGCTACGAGGTGGGCAACGCGCAGGCCGTGCTCGACGGCGACATTGACGGCTTCATCGAAGCCTACCTGCGACAAAACCTGGGCGAACCCAGCAAACCCTGAGTCAATCTGCCCGGTGATTACCCAGAGTCACCCTGACCTTGTTGCGTCGGGCAGTATCCTTGCCCTGCTTCCCCCTC
This sequence comes from uncultured Anaerolineaceae bacterium, assembly GCA_964435005.1. Lineage (GTDB taxonomy): Bacteria > Chloroflexota > Anaerolineae > Anaerolineales > DRMV01 > CAYSXA01. Next base: position 7,213 of record CAYSXA010000016.1, read on the forward strand.
TACTCCCCCCAACCGTCCTGACGGGAGGGGGAATAGAGGGGGGGAGCGGGGTGAAGGGAAAGTGCTCTCCAAGAGATAGGGGAATACCGCAATCTCTGCGGCTTGACATTCCCCCCCCTTGACCGTATAATTCCCCCTGCCTGCCCGCGGGCAGGCCTTGTTGTGTCATTTACCAGCCGAAACCGGAACGAAGGAGTCGAACCATGCCACCTCTACCCAAACGGAAAGTGTCTAAAGGGCGACGGGATCGCCGCCGCGCGCACGATGCGCTGAAGGCGCGCAACCTGGTGCAGTGCTCCAACTGTGGACACTTGCGCTTGCCGCATACCGTTTGCTCCCATTGCGGCTTCTACAAAGGCCGCGAGGTCATCGAGATCGAACAAGCCTGACCGCAACGGGCCGTGAACCTTCACGGCTCGTTTGCCATTTACCGCCCGACGCCGCGCCCCCTGTGGGCACGGCGCCTGCTCATTGAATACGGATTCGGTCGCCCATGTTCCCTTTTGACCCCAACCGCACCGTCTTCCTCTTCCCCGGCCAGGGTTCCCAACGCGTTGGCATGGGGCGCTCGCTGGCCGAAGCCTATCCTATCGCGACAGAAACCTTCGCCGAAGCGGATGAGGTGCTCGGCGCTCCCCTCTCCCGGTTGATGTGGGACGGCCCCGCCGACGCGCTGAACGACACGGTAAACGCCCAGCCGGCGCTGCTCACCCACTCCGTCGCCGCCTGGCGCGTGCTGAAACACCTTTGGCCGGAAGCGGACGCCGCCTTCCTCGCCGGTCATTCGTTGGGCGAACTGAGCGCCCTGGTCGCAGCGGAGGCGTTGCCCTTCACCGACGCGCTCCGTCTGGTGCGGCGACGCGGCGAGTTGATGAAACAGGCTGGCGAAGAATCGCCCGGTGGCATGGCCGCCGTGCTCGGCCTGGAGGCCCCCACGCTGGAAGCCCTGTGCGCCGAGGTCAGCACGGAACAGGCCCGCGTACAGATCGCCAACGACAACTGTCCCGGCCAGATCGTGGTCTCCGGACACCGCCCGGCGCTGGAGGCGTTGATGACGCGCGCCCGTGAGGCGGGCGCGAAGCGGGTGATTCCCCTGGCGGTGAGCATCGCGGCGCATTCCACGTTGATGGAATCCGCGCGCGCCGCCTTCGCCCAGGCCGTGGACGCCGCCCCCATCCGTAACCCGCGCACCCCGATTATCGGCAACGTCTCCGCCCAGCCGCTCACCACCGCCGAGGCCATCCGCGCCGACCTGAAAGCCCAGCTCACCGCCCGCGTGCGCTGGACGGAGTCCATCCAGTTCCTGCGTGCCCAGGGCGTGGAGGCCTTCCTGGAACTCGGCAGCGGCAACGTACTTTGCGGCCTGTTGCGCCGTATCGACCGCCGGGCGCGCGGTGTTCCTCTGGGTGAAGCCGACGATTTCCAAAAACTGCTATAATTGGCCCCACGGAGGTAGCATGGACGGACTTTCTCTGACCGGCAAGGTAGCAGTGGTCACCGGCGCCTCGCGCGGCATTGGCCGTGCCATCGCCATCGAACTCGCCCATCGCGGCGCGCAGGTCGTGGTGAATTACAACCGCTCGGCGGAAGCCGCCGAAGAAGTGGTGGCACACATCCAGGCAGCGGGCGGCCAGGCCGCCGCATTTCAGGCTGACGTCTCCGACTTCCAGCAGGCCAAAGCGCTGATCAAGTTCGCCATCGACACCTTCGGCGACCTGCATATCCTGGTCAACAACGCCGGCATCACGCGCGACAAGTTGATCATGATGATGAGCGAAGAAGACTGGGACGTGGTGCAAAACGTCAACCTGAAGAGCACCTTCAATTGCAGCAAAGCCGCCATCCGCAAGATGATGCGCAACCGCTACGGGCGCATCATCAACATCACCTCGGTCGCCGGGCAGATGGGCAACGCCGGGCAGACGAACTACTCCGCCTCGAAGGCCGGGCAAATTGGCTTCACCAAAGCGCTGGCGCGCGAGGTGGCCTCACGCAACATCACGGTGAACGCCATCGCCGCCGGCTACATCGAAACCGACATCTGGCAGGGCGTGCCCGATGAAGCCCGTCAGGCCATCCTGCAAATGATCCCGCTGGGCCGCAAAGGAGAACCCGAAGAAATCGCTTACGCCGTGGCCTTCCTGGCCTCAGACCAGGCCGCCTACATCACCGGCCAGGTGCTGGCCGTGGATGGCGGTATGGCGATGATGTAACCTGTGGAGGTTCCATGACTGAAGACATCCAACGCCCACCAGGGAAGACCACTGTCGCGCCGGAAGTGTTGCTCACCATCGCCCACCTGACCACACTTCAGGTAGAAGGCGTGAGCCACATGAGTTCGGTGCCCAGCGGTGTGAAAGGCTTTCTGCGCCGCGAAGCCACCGAGGGCGTGCACCTGCAGGTGCAGGACAACGTGGTGTACCTTGACCTGTACGTGGTGCTCGACCACGACGTGAACGTGCGCGAGACCGGACGGCGCATTCAACAGGAAGTCGCGCGCGCGATCAGCGAGACGGTGGGCATGCCGGTCGGTGCGGTCAACGTGCACGTGGAAGATATCGCTTTCCCCAATGAGGAGTAACCCCCGCGCATGAAACCGCGGACACAGGCGCGCAGCGTCGTCATTCAGGTACTTTACGAATTGGATCTGACCGACCACCTTCCCGGCGAGGCGCTGGCCGCACGCCTGTCCGAGAGCAATCTGGATGCACGCAACCAAGAGTTCGCCCGTCAGTTGCTCTTCGACGTGCTCCCCATGATCCCCTTTCTGGATGAGTACATCCAGAAGCACGCGCCGGAGTGGCCGATCGAAGAAGTCGCCGTGGTGGATCGGAACATCCTGCGCCTGGCGCTGTGGGAATTCACTCTGGGCGACACCCCGCTGAAAGTGGCGATCAACGAAGCGGTGGAACTGGCAAAAGCTTTTGGCTCGGACAGCGCGCCCCGTTTTGTGAACGGCGTGCTGGGTAGCCTGGCCGTCCACCGCAACGAAATCGCTCAGGCGCTGCGCCGCCTGCAACCCAAACAGGAGTGAGATGGAATTCCTTGGCATTGGCCCGCTGGAACTGATCGCCGTACTCATCATCATGTTGCTGTTCATGGGCTCCGATGACATGGTGAAGGCCGGGCGTCCGCTGGGGCGCTTCATGCGCCGCATCGTGACCTCCGAGACCTGGCTGCACCTCAAACAGGCCACCCGTGAGGTCGGCACGTTGCCTAACAAACTGATGAAGGAAGCCGGGCTGGAAGAAATCGACCAGGTGCTCAAAGAAGAAGGTCGGGCACTGCAAGACATCAAGCAAATGAACGCCATGCTGGCCAAAGACCTGGACTTCGACCGCATGGCGAAGGCGATTGCCCTGGGCGAGGCCCTGGCGCAGGGGGAATCGTCGCCAGCCCCCGAAGAGACCGACACATCCGACGAAGAAACCGAACACCCATCCGAAGCGGCTCCTTCTCCCGCCCCCGAATCGCCCCCCAACGAAGACTGAGCCATGCCTTTGCTGCGATTGATCTGGAGCCTGATCACTGCACCCGTCCGCCTGGTACAGAGCCTTGCGCACCGACTGGCGCGGCTGCGCCAGGCCGTCCACCGCTTTCTCACCGAAGAGCCTGCGGAGCACGACCTGCCCGACGTGCTCGCCACCACGGTGGAGAACCCCACCGTACTGCTGGAACAACTGAACGACCTGAGGAAACACCTCTTCCGTGCAGTGGTGGTGCTGCTGTTGACCACCGCGTTCTCGTTCAGTTACGCGCGCGAGATTCTGGACTTCCTCGCCCGCCCTGTCGGCGGCATCGGTGCGTTGCGCTCCTTCGACGTGACGGAATCCATCGGCGTGTTCATGCGCGTCTCCCTGCTGGCGGGGTTCTCGCTCGCCCTGCCCTACATCGCGCTGGAGTTGCTGCTGTTCGCCACACCGGGCCTGAAACCGCGCGCCCGCGTGCGCGGCCTGCTGGCGATTCCGCTGGTGCTGATTTTCTTCATCGGCGGCATGGCCTTTGCCTACTACGCCATGCTGCCCACCGCCCTGCCCTTCCTGCTGAACTTCATGGGCATCTCCACGCTGGTGCGCACCTCGTCCTACGTGCGCTTCGTGACCAGCCTGCTGTTCTGGATCGGCGTCTCGTTCGAGTTCCCGCTGGTGATCTACGCCCTGGCGGGCATGGGCATTGTGCACCACAAGATGCTGGCGCAGCAGTGGCGGCTGGCTGTGGTGGCCATCTCCATCGTGGCCGCGGCCATCACCCCGACCATCGACCCGATCAACATGCTGCTGGTCATGGGGCCGATGATTTTGCTCTACTTCCTGAGCGTGGGGCTGGCACGCATCGCGGAGAAGCCACAAAGCGGTTAGGTACATCCTCTTCCAGAAAAAGCTCGATAGGGGGTGTGCTATAATGAGCGCGACTTTGTCGCCTGGGAGCCGTATATGGCCGAAATCATCCCCACTCTCATCGATCGGAACAGCCCCCCATTTCGTGCAAACTACAGCCATCATCAAGCGTTAGCCCGCCAGTTACACGAGCGCCTGGAACAGGTCGCAAAAGGCGGGTCGCCCAGAGCCCACAAGCGCCACCGCGAGCAGGGGAAACTGTTCGTACGCGAGCGCATCCGTCGCCTGCTCGACCCGGGTTCGCCCTTCCTCGAACTCTCGCCGCTGGCGGCCTGGGAGATGTACAACAACGAAGCCCCCAGCGCCGGCATCGTGACCGGCATTGGCCGCGTGGCCGGGCGCGAGGTGATGGTCATCGCCAACGACGCGACGGTGAAGGGCGGCTCCTACCTGCCGATGACGGTCAAAAAGCATATCCGGGCACAGCGAATCGCCGAGGAAAACTACCTGCCCTGCGTGTACCTGGTGGACTCCGGTGGCGCATTCCTGCCGTTGCAGGCCGAAGTCTTCCCAGACGCCCAGCACTTTGGGAACATCTTCTACAACCAGGCGCGGATGAGTGCCAAAGGCATCCCCCAGATTGCGGTGGTCATGGGGTTGAGCACCGCAGGCGGGGCGTATGTGCCCGCCATGAGCGACGAAGCGGTCATCGTGAAGGGTACAGGCGCGATTTTCCTGGGCGGGCCGCCGCTGGTCAAAGCCGCGACCGGCGTCAGCGTGACCGCCGATGAACTGGGCGGCGCCGACGTCCACACCCGTCAGTCGGGCGTGGCAGATTACTTCGCCGAGGACGACGAACACGCGCTGGAAATCGCCCGGAACATCGTGGCCGCCCTGCCCACCCGCCGCGCGCCGCGTCCCTCGTGGCTGGACTTCCTGGACGTCACCCCGCCCGAAGATCCCCTCTACCCTGCGGATGACCTGTACGGCATCCTGCCCCAGACCTTCCGCGAAACCTACGACGTGCGCGAGGTGATCGCCCGGCTGGTGGACGGCAGTCGCTTCCAGGAGTTCAAGTCCCGCTACGGGACCACGCTGGTCACCGGCTTCGCCCGCATCCACGGCTACCCGGTGGGCATCATCGCCAACAACGGCGTGCTGTTCAGCGAGAGCGCCATCAAGGGCACCCATTTCATCGAGTTGTGCCAGCAGCGCGGCATCCCGTTGCTCTTCCTGCAGAACATCACCGGCTTCATGGTGGGCAAGGAATACGAGGCCGGAGGCATCGCCAAGGACGGCGCGAAAATGGTGCACGCCGTGGCGAACGCCACCGTGCCCCGGCTGACCGTGATCATTGGCGGTTCCTTCGGCGCGGGGAACTACGCCATGTGCGGGCGGGGCTACAACCCCCGCTTCCTGTGGACCTGGCCCAACAGCCGCATCAGCGTGATGGGCGGTGAGCAGGCGGCCAATGTGCTGCTCACGGTGAAGAACGACCAGCGGGCCCGCGAAGGCAAGCCACCCTTCTCCGAAGAAGAAGCCGAAGCCTTCAAACGGCCCATCCTGGAGAAGTATGAGCAGGAAGGCAATCCTTACTACGCCACCGCCCGCCTGTGGGACGACGGCATCCTGGACCCGGTGGAGACTCGCCGTACCCTGGCCCTCGCCCTGTCCGTGGTGCTCAACGCACCGCGCGAGGAAGGCAGCTTTGGCGTGTTCCGCATGTGACCCCCAGACCATCCGACGACCCATGCGACCCACCTCACCCTTCTCCCGCATCCTGATCGCCAACCGCGGCGAGATCGCCGTGCGGATTATCCGCGCCTGCCGCGAGTTGGGCATCGAGACCGTGGCCGTGTACTCCGAGGCCGACCGGGACGCGCTGCACGTGCGCTTGGCTGACAAAGCCGTACTCCTCGGCCCGCCGCCGCCCGGCGAATCTTATCTCCAGACCGAGGCCATCGTCCAGGCCGCCCTGGAGAGCGGCACCCTGGCTGTGCATCCCGGCTACGGCTTCCTGGCCGAGAACGCCGACTTCGCCCAGGCCGTGGCCGAGGCCGGGCTGGTCTTCATCGGCCCACCGGCTGAAGCCATCCGCGCCATGGGCGACAAGGCCGCCGCCCGCACCCGCATGGCGCAGGCCGGCGTGCCCGTGGTTCCTGGTTATCAGGGCGACGACGGCCCGACCGCCTTCCGCGCCGCAGCGGAGCGCATTGGCTACCCCGTGCTGGTCAAAGCGTCCGCCGGGGGCGGCGGCAAAGGCATGCGCGTCGTCCATCGCCCTGAAGAGCTGGACGAGGCCGTGGCCGCCGCGCGCCGCGAGGCCGAACACGCCTTCGGTGACCCGCGCCTCATCCTCGAAAAGTACATCCCTCGCGCCCACCACGTGGAGTTCCAGGTGCTGGCCGACGCACACGGTCAGGTTGTCCACCTCTTCGAGCGCGAGTGCTCCGTCCAGCGCCGCTACCAGAAAATCATCGAGGAGACCCCCTCACCTTTGCTGGACGACGATTTGCGCCACCGCATGGGTCAGGCCGCCGTGGCCGCCGCCCGCGCCGTGGGTTATGTCAACGCGGGCACGGTGGAGTTCATCGTGGACCCTGAGACCCGTGCCTACTATTTCCTGGAGATGAACACCCGCCTTCAGGTGGAGCACCCCATCACCGAGATGGTCATCGGCCTGGATCTGGTCCAGTGGCAGATTCGCATCGCCGCCGGGGAACCATTCCCTTACCACCAGCAGGCCCTGACCCAGCACGGCCACGCCATCGAGTGCCGTCTGTACGCCGAGGACCCATCCAGCGGCTTCCTCCCCAGCACAGGCGACCTGCTCCAGGTGCGCTTCCCTCAGGGCCCCGGAATCCGCGTGGACAGCGGCGTGGGGCCAGGCGACACCGTTACCCACCACTACGACCCGCTGCTGGCGAAAATCATCGTGCACGCCGAAGACCGGGACGCCGCCATCCGCCGTATGGACGCCGCCCTGCGCCAGACCGTGGTCCACGGCGTGACCACGAACGCCGCCTTCCTGCGGGCGGTGCTGGCGCACCCGGACTTCCGCGCCGGGAAGGCTGACACGCGTTGGGCGGAACGCATCTTCGGCGATTGGACACCCGCAGAGCCGCCCGACCCCGTGCTGGCCGCCCTGGCCCTGAGCGACATCCTCGGCGTCCTCACCACGTCCGGGCCCCAGGAAGCGGCTTCCCTGGCCGGCAGGGACCCTTATTCTCCCTGGAAGTCCCTGCACTGACCCCCTCACCCTGAGGCGAAGCTCCCATGCCTGACTACCGCAACACCCACCGCATCTACAGCGTAGAAGCCACCCCCGAAGGGGATAGTTACCGCGTGCACCTCGGCGACCGCGAGGTGATCGTGGAGGCCGTGGAGCGCCTCCCCGGCGCCCTGCGCCTGTGCATCGAAGGCCGCTGGCACACCGTGGCCCTGGATGCTCAGGGCGCCGTCCGCTGGCTGACCTGGGAAGGCCACACCTACCGCGTCGAACGACAAACCACTCGCGCACGCACCGGCGGCAGCGCCGGCCCTGGCGACGGCTTACTCCGCGCCCCGATGCCCGGTCAGGTCCGGGCGGTGAAGGTGGCCGAGGGCGAACACGTGCACCGGGGACAGGTCGTCCTGCTGCTGGAGGCCATGAAAATGGAAATCCGGATTCAGGCACCTTTTCCGGGGACGGTGACTCGCCTGCAGGTACAGGAAGGGGACGTAGTGGAGCGCGAAGCCGTCCTCGCCGAGATCACCCCTGAATCGTCGTAGGGACGACCCTGTAGGGTCGTCCCTTTCCCCAAAAACGCAAACGGAGGCAATCATGGCCGGGAAGTACTACGAAGACCTGCATGTGGGCATGCGCATCCAACACCCCCTGGGACGCACCATCACTGAGGCCGACAACACGCTGTTCTGCGCCCTGACCATGAACCCCCAACCACTGCACCTGAACGAGGACTTCGCCTCGAAGACCCGCTTCGGTCAGCGCATCGTAAACGGCATCCTGACTATGGCGCTGGTCGTGGGGCTGACTGTCCCGGACCTGACCCAGGGCACCATTGTCGCCAACCTGGGCTACGAGAAGGTGGTGCATCCCAGCCCCGTGTTTCACGGGGATTCGATCTACGTGGAGACCGAGGTGCTCGCCATGCGGGAATCCCGCTCACGGCCCGATGTGGGCATCGTGCGGCTGAAGCACATCGGTCGTAAGCAGGACGGCACGGTGGTGTGCGAACTGGAGCGCACGGTGATGTTCCTCAAGCGTTCCGCCGTGGAGCAGCAGGAGGAAGCATGACCACGCGAGCGCGGCGAGCGCTGCTGTACGTCCCCGGTTCGGACCTGCGCAAGGTGCAAAAAGCCGCCGGGCTGGACGTGGACAGCGTGTGCCTGGACCTGGAAGACGGGGTCGCCCTGGGACAAAAGGAGGCCGCGCGCACCACGGTGGCACAGGCGTTGCGCGAACTGGACTTCGGACACACCGAGCGGGTGGTACGCATCAACGCCGTAGGTAGCGGCCTGGAGCAGGCCGACCTGGAAGCCGTGATACCCGCACAACCCGACGCCATCACCGTGCCCAAGGTGGAGCAACCTACTCAGTTGCAGTGGGTGGACGAATGGCTGACCCGCGCCGAGGAAGCCCAGGGATGGCCGGTCGGACGCATCGCGCTGATTGCCCTGATCGAGACCGCGCGAGGGGTGGTCAACCTGACCGTCATTGCCCAGGCCACACCTAGATTACAGGTGCTTGCCTTCGGCGCCGAGGACCTGATGGCCGACATCGGCGGCAAACGCACGCCGGACAATCACGAGGTGGCTTACCCGCGCAGCGCGGTGGCCCTCACCGCCGCCGCCTTCGGCCTTCAGGCGCTGGACATGGTGTACGTGCGCTACAAAGACATGGACGGCCTGCGAGCTGAAACCGAAGCAGCGGCCACGCTCGGCTACCAGGGCAAGCAGGTGATTCACCCTGCTCAGGCGTCCGTGGTGCAGCAGGTGTTCACACCCAGTGAGGAAGAAGTCGCCCACGCGCAGAAGGTGCTGGCCGCCATGCAAGAAGCCGAAGCGCGAGGCGAGGGTGTGATCGGTCTGGACGGCCACATGGTGGACATGCCCATGATTCGCGCGGCGCAGCGGGTGCTGGCCCGCGCCCGTGCCGCCGGGATGATCCGTTAAACGCACAAACACCCACGGCCTGACCCAAAACGGTCAGGCCGTGGGTGTCCGAGCCGTGGGTGGCCAATCGCAGGTCAATCCCCCAACTGACCGATTTGCCGCAGCAGCCCCAGCAGCATCAACCCCAGTTTGACGCCTTCTGAAGCGCCCACCTTCAGCGGTTTCTCTTCCTTTTCGGCCTTTTGCAACAGCATGTACGCCGCGCCCAGGCCGGTCAGCGCGCCCAACACGGCGCCGCCAATCAAAAATCGGGTCTTCCAGCCTCGATCGTCCATCCGTCAACCTCTCCGCAAGCGTTGGAACACGCGCCGCAGCGCAGCGGCTTTCGCATTCATCGTAATCAGCGGCGCCGCCACACGGTCGGCCACCCGGCGGATGTGCACCACCGTTCGCGCCACGGCATCCTGCACCTGCTGAATCGGCGCGGGCAAATACGTCATCAGGCGATGCAGCCCCACAACGGCAGCCAGGATCAGCGCCAGAGGGATCCAGCCCAGCGCCACGCAGGGAAGCAGCAGCCAGATCAGCGACAGGTCGGCCAGGTGCGCGACCTGCCCGCCACCCGCTGCCAGGACGCCCGCCGCGCCGACCAGCAGCGCACCCAGCGCCACCGGCAACACGACCTGCAGCCAGAACTCACGGCGATGCCGCCGATGGGAATCCGTCTCACGCGGTTGCATGGGTCAATTGTAGCACATCCTCAACCAGCGTGAGGAAGGTCTCCACGTCGTCCGTTTGCAGCAACCGGGTGCGCAGGTCGCGCGGCAGGCGGCGCACGTCCAGATAGCGCACCGCGAACTTGCGGAACAGAATCAGCCCCAGCGGGCGTCCGTAAAACGCCAGGTTGCGGCGCAGATGTTCCCGCAGCCAGGCCATCACCTCGTCCGGGGTGACCTGCTCACGGTCACGGCGGGCAAAAATCCAGGGGTTGCGCATCGCCGCGCGCCCAATCATCACCGCCGCGCAGCCGGTGTGCGCCTTCATCCGCTCGATGTCGGCCACCGTGCGCACGTCGCCGTTGCCCACCACCGGGATGGAGAGCGCATCCACCACCTCGGCGATCGCGTCCCAATCCGCCTGGCCGCGATACCCCTGCTCGCGCGTGCGGGCGTGAATTGCCAGCAACGCTCCGCCGTTGTCCTCTACGATGCGCGCGATCTCCAGGTAGTTGCGGTGCGCGTCGTCCCACCCCAGGCGGATTTTGCCGGTCACGGGGATATCCAGGTGCTTCGTGAGCAGGCGGAAGATTTCGGCAACCTTCTCCGGCGTGCGCATCAGCCCCACCCCGGCGCCCCGGTTACTGATTTTCTTCGCCGGGCAGCCCATGTTCACATCAATCACATCCGGCTCCCGCTCGCGCAGGCGCAGCGCGGCCTCCAGGATGACCGATGGCCGGTCACCGTAAATCTGGAAGACCACCGGGCGCTCCGCCTTGCGAAAGGCCAGTTTGGTCTCCACCTGCGGATTGCCGACCAGCACGTCCTCCGCGCGGACGAACTCAGTGTAACTGACCGCCGACCCCAGCTCGCGGCACAACGACCGAAACGGCCAGTCAGAGTAACCGTCCATCGGCGAGAGGATCAGATCGCCGTACACCGGCACGTCGCCGATGTAAAAAGCAGGCGTCTGGTTCATCCTGTTTCTGCGCTCATCTGCGCCCATCGGCGGACTCTCATTCACTCACCAATGCCAGGTCAAGCGCCTGTCGAAGCGACCTCGCCTCCAACACCTCGATGCCGTCGGGGTAGGCCTCACCCCGGCGGAAGCGGCGCGGAACAATGGCTACGCGAAAGCCCAGACTCGCCGCCTCGCGCAGCCGCGCGTTCACCTGTCCGACTGCCCGCAACTCGCCCGACAACCCCACCTCGCCAACCAGTACGGCCTCCGCCCGCACCGGCAGGTCTTTCAGCGACGATGCCAGCGCCGCCGCGATCGCCAGGTCGGCAGCCGGCTCGCCCACCTTCAGGCCACCCACCACGTTCACAAACACATCCTGTTCGCCCAGCGGCAGCCCCAGCCGCCGGCTGAGCACCGCCGTAATCAACAGCAACCGGTTGAAGTCCACCCCGTTCGGCGTGCGGCGCGGGTTACCGAACGCCGTCGGGCTGGTCAGCCCCTGCACCTCGACCAGCAACGGGCGCGTGCCCTCCATCGTGACCGCAATCGCCGATCCCGGCGCGTTCACCATCCGCTCCGCCAGGAACGCCTCGGAGGGATTCGGCACTTCAATCATCCCCCGGTCGCGCATCTCGAACACGCCGACTTCGGAAGTCGCGCCAAAGCGGTTCTTCACCGCCCGCAGCAGGCGGTACGCTTGAAAGCGATCGCCCTCCAGGTAGAGCACGGTGTCCACGATGTGTTCCAGCACGCGCGGCCCGGCGATCACACCCTCTTTGGTCACGTGGCCGACCAGAAAGACCGCAATCCCCGACCCCTTCGCCAGTTCACGAAGCCGGGAGGCGCATTCCCGCACCTGGGAGACCGACCCGGCGGAGGAATCCATCTCCGGTAAGTAGGTGGTCTGAATCGAATCGACAATCAACAACCGGGGGCGGATTTCGGTCACGTGCTCCAGGATGACCGGCAAACTGGTCTCGGTGACCAGGAACAACTCTTCGGGGATGGCGTCGTCTGTGTCCGCCAGCAGGCGTAAGGCGCGCATCTTAATCTGACGCTCGGACTCCTCACCGGAGACGTACAACACGCGCTGACGGTGCGCCATCTGGATCGCGGTTTGCAGCAGCAGGGTGGATTTGCCGATACCAGGGTCGCCGCCGATCAGCACCACCGATCCGGGAACCACGCCGCCGCCCAACACGCGGGCGAACTCCGCAATCGGCAACGGCATCCGGTCGCCAGCGTCGCCCTCAATCTCCCGCAGGCGGCGTGGGCGGGAGGGGGAAAGCAGCCCCGAAGCAGGCCCGCGTGCGGGCTTTCGGCGCGCGGACGAGGCGACCACTTCTTCCACCATCGTGTCCCACTCGCCACAATTTGGACAGCGCCCCATTTTGCGGGCAAACCTCCGCCCGCAGGACTGACAGACGTATTCCGTGCGTGTTTTTGCCATGAGTCCGAAAGATGAACGTGCGACGCACCGGTCTGGTGCGTCGCACGTCCGTGTGTGCCGTCGGTGCTCACGCAGCGGTGAGCATCTCCTCCGAGGAGGTCTCGTCCGTCTGGCGGTGAATGGTAACCTCGCCCTCGTCCACATCCACCAGCACGCGGTCGCCGTCCTGGAACTCGCCGGAAAGCAGCGCATCGGAGAGCGGATCTTCCACCATCTGCTGGATCACACGGCGTAGCGGGCGGGCGCCCATCTCCGGGTCGTAACCCTGTTCTGCCAGACGATCCAGCGCCGCAGGCGTTGCCTCCAGGATCAGGTCGTGCTCCTTCAGACGTTCGGCCACCTTGTGCAGTTCCAGTTTGACGATCTGCTTGATGTCTTCCTTACTCAGCGAGCGGAAGACAACCACCGAATCCACGCGGTTGATGAACTCCGGTCGGAAGACGCGGCGCAGGGAGTCCATCAGCTTCTTGCGCATCTCCTGATACGCCAGGCGCTCTTCCGTGGCCTCGTCACGCTTCAGGTTGAAGCCCATTGAGGTCTGGCGCTTGATCATGTCCGCACCCACGTTCGAGGTCATCACAATTATCGCATTACGGAAGTTCACCTTGCGACCTTTCGCGTCGCTCAGGTGCCCCTCCTCCATGATTTGCAGCAGGATGTTGTGCGCTTCGGGGTGCGCCTTTTCAATCTCATCGAAGACCACAATGGAGTATGGGCGGCGGCGCAGCGCCTCGGTCAGTTGACCGGCCTCCTCATAGCCCACATAGCCTGGCGGCGCGCCCACCAGGCGGCTGACCGTGTGCCGCTCCATGAACTCGGACATATCGAGCTGGATCAACGCCTCTTCGCTACCGAACAGGAAGCGCGCCAGGGCTTTGGTCAGTTCCGTCTTGCCCACACCGGTCGGGCCGAGGAAGATGAAGGAGCCAATCGGGCGGCGCGGGTCTTTCAACCCGGCGCGCGCGCGGCGCACGGCCTTCGAGATCGCCTCGATCGCCTCTTCCTGGCCAATGATCACCTTCTTCAGTTCCTCTTCCATGCGCAGCAGGCGCTCGCTCTCCTCCTGCGCGATCTGCATCACCGGGATGCCCGTCCACATCGAGATCACCTCGGCAATGTCCTCCGCCGTGACCACCGGCGCGGTGGTGCGATCCCAGCCGGTGCGCAGTTGCTCCAGTTTCGCCTCTAGCGCCTCAATGCGCTGCTGGACTTCCTGTACGTCGTCCATGCGGGCGTTTTCCTGTGCCAGCGCGAGTTCCTCGCGAGCAGAGCGTAGTTTGGAAATGATCTCTTTGGATTCCTTCGCCGCCGGGTTCTTGTACATTCTCACGCGCGAGGCGGCCTCGTCGATCAGATCAATCGCCTTGTCCGGCAAGAAACGGTCGGTCACGTAGCGCGCGGAGAGCTGGGCGGCGGCCTCCAGCGCATCGTCTGAGATCGTCAGTCGGTGGTGCTCTTCGTAAGCGGAGCGCACACCGCGCAGGATTTCAATCGTCTCTTCGATGCTCGGCTCGTCCACATAGATCGACTGGAAGCGGCGTTCCAGCGCCGCGTCGCTCTCGATGTACTTTCGGTACTCGTCCAGCGTGGTCGCGCCAATCACCTGGAGTTCGCCGCGCGAAAGCGCCGGTTTCAGGATGTTCGCCGCGTCCACCGACGAGCCCGCCGCGCCGGCGCCGACCAGCATGTGCACCTCGTCGATGAACAAAATGGCGTTGGAAGACTTCAGTTCGTCGATCACGCGCTTCAGGCGTTCCTCGAACTGACCACGGTACATCGTGCCGGCCACCAGCGAGCCGACATCGAGCTGTAACACGCGCTTGCCGAGCAGAGGTGCAGGCACATCGCCTTCCACGATACGTTGCGCCAGCCCTTCCACAATAGCCGTCTTGCCCACGCCGGGTTCACCGATCAGCACCGGGTTGTTCTTCGTGCGGCGCGCCAGAATCTGGATCACGCGCTCGATCTCCATCTCGCGCCCGATGACCGGGTCGAGTTTGCCCTCTTCGGCCAGCGAGGTCAAATCCACCGCGAGTTGATCCACCATCGGCGTCTTGGACTTGTTCCGCTCGCGACGGCCGGCGCGGCGCTGCTGCTGTTGTTGGGTCGTGCTGCTTTCCTGCAACACGCGGCGGGTCTGTCGGCGGATTTGCTCCGGTGTCACGCCCAGGCGGCGCAGCACGTCCATTGCCGTGCCCTGACCATAGCGCACCAGTCCCAGCAGCAGGTGTTCGGTGCCGATGTAGTGATGCCCCATGCGACGGGCTTCTTCCACCGCGTGTTCCAGCACCTGCTGCGTGCCGGGAGCCAGGTCGGGGCGGCCACCAGTGTACGTGCCGAACCCGCTCATACGCTCGACCATTTCCTTTACGCGAGGGACTTCCAGGCCCAACTCACGCAGCACGCGTCCGGCGACGCCGCCTTCTTCACGGATCAGGCCAAGCAACAGATGCTCAGTACCGATATAGTCATGCCGCATGCGCTCAGCCTCTTCATAAGCCAGGCTGAGCACCCGGCGCGCTCGCTGAGTGAGACGATCCATGATAGACAAGGTTCCTACCTCCTCCGTACCACGAGAACCTCCGCTCACAGTACGGCTGCTGATAAACTGCTGTACTCGGATTGTACCAGAAAACCCCTGCCAGAAAGCAAACAGCGCACCCGGTGAGGTGCGCTGTTCCGTTAGCTGCGACTATTCCGCCGCGGATTCCTCCGCAGGGGGCGCCTCCTCACTCGCCGGTTCGTCTTCGTCCGCGTGCTGGAGCAAATCACCGACCTCTTCCAGGGCCATCTTCATGTCCAGGTCAGCGTACGCGGGTGAATCCACCTTCTTCAGGCTCAGCCCGATGCGGCGGTTCTCCGGATCAACCTTGATCACACGAAGGGTAAGCTCGTCACCCTCGTGCACCACCTCGCGCGGATGCTCCACGTGGTGGTCGCTGAGTTCGGAGATGTGGATCAAGCCTTCCACGCCGTTCTCCAGGCGGGCGAACGCGCCGAACTTGGTCAGGCGGGTGATCGTGGCCTGCACCAGTTGCCCTTTGCGGAAGGAGGCGATCTTGTCGTACCAGGGATCGGGTTGGAGCCGGCGAATGGACAGCCCCACGCGCTTGCGCTCCAGATCCACGCTGATCACCTTGACCTGCACTTCCTGGCCTTCCTTGAGCACCTGGCTGGGGTGGTCGATGTGTTCCCAGGAGATCTCTGAGAGGTGCACCAAACCATCCGCGCCGCCTTTCAGGCTGACGAACGCGCCGAAGTCAGCGATGCTGGTCACCCGCCCCGTGAGCACATCACCCTCGTGCAGGTTCTCCAGGATCTTGCGCTTGATCTCCTCGCGGCTCTCGTTCAGCGCAGCGCGCTCCGAGAGGATCAGACGGCGGCGGCGGCGATCAACTTCGAGCACCTTGACGGTGATCGGCTCGCCGACCATCTTGCCCCAGCGCTGATCCGGAGTGTCGCCCTCTGCTTCCAGACGGCGCAGCACGCTGACCTGGGAAGCCGGGACAAACCCACGCAGGCTGCCGATCTTCACGATCAGACCGCCCTTGTTGTAGCCGTGGATCTTGGTCTCATACGTTTCGCCCGATTCGAGCAACGAATCGACCAGCTCCCAATCCTTCTCTTCCAGTGCCCGTTTGTACGAGAGCAACAGTTCCCCGTTGCGATCGTGCGTGGACACCACATAGACTGAGATCTCCGCACCCTCGACCAATGCCTCGCGCGCTTCGTCCGGGATGCCATCCAGGTCGTTAATGGGGATCACACCTTCGGACTTGGCCCCCACGCTGACCAGGATTTCTTTCTCGCTCACGCTGGCAACCGTACCGGTGCGCACCTCCCCACGCCGGGGAAGGGTGAGCTCCATATTTTCCTGCTCCAACAACTCCGCCATCGAGGTAACTTCGCTCTCGACCGCGTCGAGGGTTGGTTGATCCGAAAGGTGTTCCGTGTTTTCCATAATAGATACTTGCTCCGACAGTTATAGTGTAAGGCACATTATAACAGGGGCCAGAAGAGTTGGCAACCTTTCTAAAGCTTCCCAAACAAGCCAGGAAGAGATCAGGTATAATGACGGCAACATCCTTCCACCCACACCACAGGCCAATATGACTTCTCACGCTCCCATTGTGATCGGCATCGCCGGCGGCTCTGGCTCCGGCAAAACCACCGTAGCGAACGTGATCCTGGATCGCGTGGGCGCGCACCGCATCGCGTACCTGCCCCACGACGCCTACTACAAAGACCTGAGCGCCCTGCCGCCCAACCAGCGCGCGCAGGTGAACTTCGACCACCCCGATTCGCTGGAAACCGACCTGCTCATCCTGCACATCCAGCAATTGCGGCGCGGCGAACCGGTCAATCTGCCGGTGTACGACTTCACCACGCACACCCGCACCGCGCAAACTGTGCGCGTGGAGCCACAGCGCGTGATCCTGGTGGAAGGCATCCTGATCTTCGCCATCCCCGAACTGCGCGCCGAGTTCGATGTAAAAATCTTTGTGGACACCGACCCGGACATCCGCTTCATCCGCCGCCTGCAACGCGACATCGCCGAGCGCGGACGCACGCCCGAATCCGTGATCCATCAGTACCTGACCACCGTCCGCCCGATGCACCTGGAGTTCGTCGAGCCGTCCAAACGCTACGCCGATGTGATCATCCCCGAAGGCGGGTTGAACGCCGTGGCGCTGGACATGGTGGTGGCGCGTATCCAGAACCTGCTGGGAAAATAACCCTGCCCGACGAAAGGAATCCACATGCCCGCTTCTATCCCCCAATGGGCCAACCCGCCCGAAATGCAGATCGACCCGACAAAAGCATACTTTGCCACGCTGCACACCGAGATCGGTGACATTGTGATCCGCCTGCACGCCGACAAAGCGCCTCGCACGGTGAACAACTTCGTCTTCCTGGCACGACAGGGTTTCTACGACGGCACGATCTTCCACCGCGTAATCGCCGACTTCATGATCCAGGGCGGCGACCCGACCGGCACCGGGCGCGGCGGCCCTGGCTACCGCTTCCCCGATGAGTTCCACCCCGACCTGAAACATGACCGTCCCGGTGTGCTCTCCATGGCGAACGCCGGCCCGAACACGAACGGCTCGCAGTTCTTCATCACCCACGTCCCCACACCCTGGCTGGACGGGCGACACAGCGTGTTCGGCGAGGTCGTCGAAGGCATGGACGTGGTGCTCGCCATCCCGGAGCGCGACCCGATGCGCCCCACACACCCCGGCACACGACTGATCTCTGTCACGATCGAGGAACGCGAACCGCAGGCATGACCTCCCAACGCCGCCTGGCCCTGGCCCGCATCCTGGCTCTGCTGGTGGTGATCGCCCTGACCGCTTTCGCCTTCAGCCAGCGCGACCGCGCCAGCGAGTGGGCGGCCTACGGCTACCCGGGCATCTTCCTGATCACGCTGCTCGCCAACGCCACGGTCATCCTGCCCGCGCCCAGTCTGGTCATCCCGTTCTCCATGGGCGCGGTGCTGCACCCGGCGGGTGTGGCGCTGGCCGCCGCGCTGGGCGCCACGGCGGGCGAACTCACGGGCTACCTAGCCGGCTTCAGCGGCCAGGCGATGGTCGAAGACACGGAAATCTACCAGCGCCTGCTCCCCTGGATGCGTTCCCGATACAGTTATCTCACCCTGCTGGTGCTGGCGATCCTGCCCTTGCCCGTGTTCGACGTGGCCGGGTTGATCGCCGGCATGTTGAACATGCCACTGCCGGCCTTCTTGGGGATCACCTTTTGCGGCAAGCTGATCAAAATGCTGGCTGTCACCTATCTGGGCGCATCCACCCTGGGTAAACTCTGGCATTGACCTCGACCATCAATCAACCACCAGCCACCAATCCTATCAAGGAGGCACTTATGGACTACACTGCCATCGACCGATACCTGGACGACCACCTGGACGAAAGCATCGCCGAACTCTCACGGCTGTGCGCCCAGCCAAGCATCTCAGCACAGGGCGTTGGGCTGCGTGAAGCCGCCGAACTGGTCGGCGAGATGCTGCGCCAGCGCGGCTTCGACGTGGAGATCATCCCCACGGACGGCGCACCGGTGGTGGTCGCCGAACGCGCCGGGCGCAACCGCGACCGGACGCTGCTCTTCTACAACCACTACGACGTGCAGCCACCGGAGCCGCTCGAACTGTGGGAAACTCCACCCTTCGAGCCCACGCTGCGCAACGGCAAGCTGTACGCCCGCGGCGTCTCGGACGATAAAGGGCACATCACCAGCCGGCTGTTCGCCATTGACGCACTGCTGGCGGAGACCGGCGACCTGCCCTGCAACGTGAAGTTCGTGATCGAAGGCGAGGAAGAGACCAGCAGCGTGCACCTGCACGACTTCATCCGCGACCACGCCGACCGTCTGGCGGCGGACGCCTGCATCTGGGAGTTCGGCGGCGTGGATCACCGCGATGTGCCGATGCAGTATCTGGGGATGCGCGGCATCTGCTACGTGGAACTCTCCGTGGAGTGCCTGAGCAGCGACGTGCACTCCGGCCTGGGCGGTTCGATCTTCCCCAACGCCGCCTGGCGGCTGGTCTGGGCGCTGAACACGCTGAAAGGCCCCGATGAACGCATCCGCATCCCCGGCTTCTACGACCCGGTGCGCGCGCCAACCGGGCGCGACCTGGAACTACTCGCCGCGCTGCCCGACGTGGCCGACGAGTATCGGGAGCGCTACGGTGTGCAATCCTTCCTCAAAGGGTTGACCGGCGGGGTGGAACTGCACAAAGCCGCCGTGTTCGAACCAACCTGTACCATCTGCGGCCTGACCAGCGGCTATCAGGGTGCCGGCTCCAAGACCGTGTTGCCGGCGAAGGCTTCCGCCAAGGTGGATTTCCGCCTGGTGCCTGATCAGCGCCCGGAGCAGGTGCTGGAGCAACTGCGCGCTCACCTGGACGCGGAGGGCTTCTCGGACGTGCAGATCACTTACCTGGGCGGCGAAGCGCCCGGTCGCACCGATCCCGATGACCCCTTCGTGGAACTGGTGGTGCGCGCTGCCGAGCCGGTCTATGGCGTGCCGATGCAGGTGGTGCCCATGGTCGGCGGCTCTGGCCCGAACGCGGCCTTCCTGGAGTATCTGAAACTCCCCATCTGCACCGCCGGCGTGGGATACCCCGGAAGCAACGCCCACGCACCGAACGAGCACATCCGCCTTGACCTGTACCTGAAGGGCGCGAAACACATCGCGCGCATCCTGGGCGAATTCGCAGAAGCCACTGCGGCATAACGCGTCCGAGTTTTGGACAACTGACGAAAACGCCCCCCTTCCCCTCCCTTTGTAAGGGAGGGGAAGGGGCTGGGGGGGTGGGGAGAGATTCTGATTTGCGACGGGAGCCTCAGCTCGGGGCTAAAGGCAGGCTGAGCAGTACAAAAAAAGCGGGTGGGCGGCTCGACCGCCCACCCGCTTGCGTTTACTCTCCGTGTTCTTCCAGGAAGCGTCCGGCCATAATCGCTGCCGCCGCGCCCATCCCCGCCGAGGTGACCACCTGGCGGAAGTGCCGGTCGGCGCACTCGCCCGCCGCGAACACGCCCGGCACGCTGGTCTGCATCAACGAGTCCACTTTCAGGTAACCCAGGTCGTCCATCTCCAGTTGCCCCTCGAACAACTGCGTGTTCGGCACATGGCCGATGAAGATGAACACGCCATCCGTGGGGTGCTCGGTCACCTCGCCGGTCACGCGGTTCTTCAGGCGCACCGCCTTCACCGCCTCATCTCCGACGATTTCTTCGACCACCGTATTCCAGATGAAGGAAATCTTCGGGTTCTCTTTGGCCCGCTTCTGCAGGATGGCACCGGCGCGCAACTGGTCGCGGCGGTGGATGATGGTCACCGTCTTCGCATATCGGGTGAGGAACAGGCCCTCTTCCAGCGCGCTGTCGCCACCGCCGACCACCACCACGTCCTTGTCTTTGAAGAACCAGCCGTCGCAGGTGGCGCAATAGGACACACCGCGCCCGGTCAGTTCCTGCTCGCCAGGGACGTTCAGGTGCCGCGGCGTGGCGCCCGTGGCGATAATCAAAGTATCTGCCAGATATTCGCCGCTGTAGGTCTTCACGCGGAAGGGGCGACTGGAGAAATCGACCTCCGTGGCCGTGTCCATCTCCACCTTCGCGCCGAAACGCTCCGCCTGCTTCTGGAACAACTCGCCAAGTTCCGAGCCGCCCACACCATCGGGGAAACCGGGATAATTCTCGATGGAATAGGTCAGCGCCGCCTGACCGTGCAACTCCATAC
>CAYSXA010000017.1:0-25172 GCA_964435005.1 uncultured Anaerolineaceae bacterium
TTGGGTGAGTTGTTGCCACGGCGGGCTTGCCGTGCGGCTGTTTCCCAATTTGGTAGAATGATCCCATGAGCGTGATCCAGGCTGGGAGTCTGTTGCTGTACAAGGGGCGTCCTGCGCGAGCAGCACAGGTAGGGGAACGTCTGACCATCGTTCTCCCCAATGGCGAGAGCCGTCGCGTCCGCCCGAAGGATGTGCTCTTGTTGCACCCCGGCCCGTTCGCCGATTGGCGCGAGTTGGAACCACCGTCGGAGGGGGAGGTAGCGGCGGCCTGGGAGCTGCTCGCCGGCCAGGAGGTGTCCTTTGCCGACCTGGCTGAATTGATCTACGGTGAGTTCACGCCGCGCACGGCCTGGGCGACGTGGCAATTGCTGGCTGAAGGGGTGTACTTTGAAGGTCAACCGCCTCAGGTGCGTGTCTGCACGCCGGAGGAGGTTGCCCGGCGCCAGGCGGCCCGCGAGGAGGCGGCGGCGCGTGAACGCGCCTGCCGCGATTTCCTCGAACGCGCCCGCCGGGATGAGGTGCATCCAGAGGAGGATGCGGCCTTTCTGCGCGAGATTGCGGACGTCGCCCTGAAGGTGCGAGCGCGCTCGTCGCTGATGCGCGATCTCGGCCTGCGCGAGACGCCGGAGCAGGCACACGCCTTGCTACTCCGATGGGGGGTGTGGTCGCTGCGCGAGAACCCCTATCCGCGCCGGTTGGGCATCGCGGTCACCGTGCCTCAGCTCGACCTGCCGCCGTTGCCGGATGAAGATCGCTGTGATTTGACCCATTTGCCTGCCTTTGCCATCGACGACGAGGGCAATCAAGACCCCGACGACGCGTTGAGTCTGGAGGGCGATCGTATCTGGGTGCATGTGGCGGACGTGGCCGCCCTGGTGCCGCCAGACAGCCCCGCAGATCGCGAAGCACGTGCCCGTACCGCGACCGTGTACCTCCCCGAAGTGACCATTCCCATGCTGCCCGATGAGGCGCGAGCGCGTTTGGGGTTGGGGTTGCAGCCGGTCTCGCCGGCGCTCTCCGTCGGCATCGACCTGGATGCGGAGGGTGTGGTGCGGCATGTCGAGGTCGTACCGTCCTGGGTGCGCGTCACCCGCCTGACCTATGCTGAGGCGGACGCGCGCATGGACGAGGAGCCTTTCGGTGCCCTGGAGCAGCGGTTGCAGCGTTTTGCTGCTCGCCGCCAGGCGGCTGGGGCAGTGGAGATCCATTTGCCCGAAGTGCGTGTGCGCGTGGTGGACGGCGAGATCGATATTCGTCCCGTGCTGCCGCTGCGCAGTCGGCGGATGGTGCGTGAGGGCATGCTGCTCGCTGGCGCGGCGGTGGCGCATCTGGCGCAACAGCATGGCATACCGATGCCCTTCACCACACAGGATGCCCCGGATCTGCCGGAGGATCTGCCGCCGGGGTTGGCGGGGATGTTCGCGCTGCGTCGCCGCATGCAGCGCCGTCAGTACCGCAGCACGCTCGCGCCGCACGCCGCGCTGGGGCTGCCGGGGTACGTTCAGGCCACCAGTCCGCTGAGGCGATACCTCGATCTGGTGACGCATCAGCAGTTACGCGCCTGGCTGCGGGGTGAGATGCTGCTGGATCACGCCGCTGTACTGGAGCGTGTCGGCATGGTGGAAGCGATGAGCGGCACGGTGCGCCAGGTAGAGGCGCTTTCCCGGCGCCATTGGCTGCTGGTGTATCTGTTGGAGAACCTGGATTGGGAAGGGGAGGGGGTGCTGGTGGAGCGCAGCGGCCACTGGGGGCGCTTTTTGTTGCCCGATTTAGGACTGACTGTCCGTGTGTACCTGGCCGAAGAGATGCCGCTGAACACTGTGTGCCGTCTGGCCGTGCAAGAGGTGGATCTGCCGGCGCTGGAGGCGCGTTTTCAGCTGGTTGGTTGAGCATGGAAGTGGCGGACACCTGCCAGGTGTCCGCCACTTGATTATTTCGCGTAATCGATGGCGCGTGTCTCGCGGATCACGGTCACTTTGATTTGACCGGGGTACTGCATGGTCTCTTCGACCTTCTTGGCGATGTCGCGTGCCAGCCGGGTGGCGGCCAGGTCGTCCACCGCGTCCGGTTTGACGATGATGCGGATCTCGCGCCCGGCCTGCAGCGCGTAGCTCTCGCTCACACCCTTGAAAGAGTTGGCGATCTCTTCCAGCGCCTTGACGCGCTTGAGGTACTGCTCCAGGCTTTCGCGGCGGGCGCCAGGGCGTGCACCGGAGATGGCGTCTGCGGCTTCCACGATGATCGCTTCCACCGTTTGCTGTTCTTCCTCGTGGTGGTGCGAGGCTACGGCGTTCACCACTTCGGGGCGCACGCCGTAGCGGCGGATGAACTCCGCGCCGATCTGGGCGTGTGTGCCTTCCACGTTGTGATCCATCGCTTTGCCGATGTCGTGCAGGAAGGCGCCCATTTTGGCGAGTTCCACGTTCGCGCCCAGTTCGGCGGCGATCACGGCAGCCAGTTTGGCCGTCTCCACTGCATGGGCCAGTTGATTCTGGCCGTAGGAGGTGCGGAACTTCAGCCGTCCCATCATCTTCTTGATTTCGGGATGCAGGTTGGGCACACCGGCTTCGTAGGCCGCTTCTTCGCCCGCTTCCCGGATGATGCGCTCCACTTCCTTGCGCTCTTCTTTGATGATCTTCTCGATGTGGGCCGGGTGGATGCGTCCGTCCAGCACCAGCCTTTCCATCGCCCGGCGGGCGATCTCGCGCCGCACGGGATCGAAAGAAGAAATGGTGACTGCTTCAGGCGTGTCGTCCACGATCACGTCCACGCCAGCGGCCTGCTCGAAGGCGCGGATGTTGCGTCCGTTGCGCCCGATGATGCGGCCCTTCATATCGTCCGACGGCAGCGGTACCACGGAAGAGGTCACTTCGGCTACGTGCTCGGAGGCCACGCGCTGGATGGCGAGCGCGATCAGGTAGCGGGCGCGGCGGTCGCCCTCTTCGCGCGCTTCGGTCTCGATCTGGCGGATGATGCGCGCCATATCGTCGCGGGCTTCCTTTTCCACTTCCTGGAAGAGCACCTGACGCGCCTCGTCCTGCGTCATCTGCGCCACGCGCTCCAGCTCGGCCAGGATTTCCTGGTGCCGTTTCTCGATCTCGTTCGCGCGGCGGTCGATGGCGGATTGCCGCTTGTTCAGCGCCTGCTCGCGCTTTTCGATCTGTTCGATGCGGCGGTCGAGTTCGTCGCGGCGACGTTGCAGGCGCTCTTCGGTGCGGTCGAGGTCTGCGCGGCGGCGCTGCAGTTCTTTCTCCACCCGCTCACGCAGTTCCAGCGCCTCTTTCTTGGCTTCCAGTTCGATCTGATGCGCTTGTTTGCGCGCTTCTTCGAGGATGCGGTCGGCTTCGGCGCCGCGTTGCCGCTTTTCCTGCTCCACTTGCTGGTGTTTGATCAGATACCCGATGGCTGCGCCCAGGATCAGGGACAGCCCGATGCCAATCCACAAGATTCCGTTCATTGCTCAGTCCTCGTTTTCCAGTTCAGGTTCAGCGGTTGTGGGGTCAGAGTCGCGCTCGGCCCACAGGCGCTCCACAACCGGGGCAATCACATCGTAGTTGAAGCCGCGGCGAGCCAGGAATCCGCCCAGTTTACGGCGAAATTCGGGCCAGGATAAATCGCTGACCTTGTGCACGTACTTGCGCGCGGCCTGTTCGGCCAGTACGTCTTCATCCAGATCGGTCAGCGCCTGCTGGATGATGGGGTCGGGTACGCCGCGTTGCCGCAGTTCCTGTCGCAACGCACGCGCCCCGCGTGGGCGGAAGGTGACTCGGTTCTCCACCCAGAGGCGGGCGAAGGCTGTATCGTCCACCAGTCCGCTGCGGCGTAAACGGGCCAACACCTGATCGATCACCTCGGCGGAGACCTGGTGCTTTTCCAGGTTGCGGCGCACTTCGGCCTCTGACCGGGGCCGCAGGCTGAGGAAGCGCAGGGCGCGTTGATACGCGACTTCCT
This sequence comes from uncultured Anaerolineaceae bacterium, assembly GCA_964435005.1. Classification (GTDB taxonomy): domain Bacteria; phylum Chloroflexota; class Anaerolineae; order Anaerolineales; family DRMV01; genus CAYSXA01. Next base: position 3,952 of record CAYSXA010000017.1, read on the forward strand.
CGGCGTCCTGCGCCAGCAGCGCCGCGATCTTCTCCTCGCTCAACGTCTGCCCCACCTTCAGCCAGGCGGCCACGATGCGCGCCAGGCCGAAGGCGAACTCCCCGTCCAGGTACACGTTTACCCGGTTGGGGTTGCGTTTTTGGACTTTGAGCGCGGTGATCTTTTTCATGTCATGGTGCCAAAAAGTCGAACGCCGTGACCCTGCCAGGGCAGGCCACGGCGTATTTGCCGGTGCTCAGTTATGGATACGCAACAAGCCGGTAGCGTGTCGTACCGGATCAGGTGAGACGTTATTGCGCCATTGCCTTCGCAATGGCCGGTGTTCGTGCGGGCGGTGATGCCCGCTCAATCCCTGGATACAGGCCAGGGGTCACTCACAAACACCAGGTTCCTGAGACCGAATTGTCGTTGCCGTGGTCCCATCGCCGGCAGGAGGCTGCGATGGGGAAGTATGCTAATGTGTTTCTTCCGGCGGTTCCTCTTCGCCAAACACCTGACTGCGGATGATGGTTTCGATCTCTTCAGCGAGGTCAGGGTTCTGGCGGAGGAACTCCTTGGCGTTCTCGCGGCCCTGAGCCAGGCGGAGGTCGCCGTAGGAGTAGAAGGAACCGCGCTTGTCGATAATGCCCATCTCCACGGCGAGGTCGAGCAGATCACCCTCTTTGGAAATGCCCTGGTTGTACATGATGTCGAATTCAGCGGTGCGGAAAGGCGGGGCGACCTTGTTCTTGACCACGCGGACGCGGGTGCGGTTGCCGATGATCTCAGAGCCGACCTTGATGGACTGGATGCGGCGCACATCGAGGCGGACGGAGGCGTAGAACTTGAGGGCCATGCCGCCGGTGGTGGTTTCGGGGTTGCCGAAGACCACGCCGATCTTCTGGCGGAGCTGGTTGGTGAAGATCACGGCGGTGTTGGTCTGCTTGATGGCACCGGAGAGTTTGCGGAGGGCCTGAGACATCAGGCGGGCCTGCATGCCCATGGGAGCGTCGCCCATATCGCCCTCGATTTCGGCGCGTGGGACGAGGGCGGCGACGGAGTCGATGACGATGACATCCACCGCGCCGGAGCGGACGAGGGCCTCGGTGATTTCGAGGGCCTGTTCGCCGGTATCGGGCTGGGAGATGAGCAGGTTGTTGATGTCCACGCCGCAGCGGGCGGCGTAGGAGGGGTCGAGGGCGTGTTCCATGTCGATGAAAGCAGCGGTGCCGCCGAGGCGCTGAGCTTCGGCGACGATGTGCTGAGCGATGGTGGTTTTGCCGGAGGATTCGGGGCCGAAGATCTCGGTGATGCGGCCGCGGGGGATGCCCCCGATGCCGATGGCGATGTCGAGGGAGAGGGAGCCGGTGGGGATGGCTTCCACCTGCATGTGTTGGGCTTCGCCCAGGCGCATCACCGCCCCGTCACCGTAGCGTTTGGTGATCTCGCTCAGCGTGTTTTCCAGAATCTTTTGACGTTTGTCCTCGACCATATCATATCCTCTGCACGTATCAGTTTACATGATTATCCAAGATGTGACAAGGGAAAACAGCACCGGTTTTCGAGTGATGGGGTTACAATAGGTGTGGATGCTGTAAGTTCTATTTATCACGATTTGTGAGCATCGTCTTGTTCAAGAGGGGACAAATATGTCCCTGGACATTGCCGTGAGGCACAATCTACTTTGGAGTGTCAATTGTATGAGAGGAGTAAACGATGAGCAAGATTACCCGTGAAGAGGCTCTGGAATACCATCGCCTGAAAGGCAAGCCCGGCAAGATTTCCATCCTGCCCACGAAACCGCTGGTCACCCAGCGCGACCTTTCGCTGGCGTATTCGCCCGGCGTCGCCATCCCGGTGCTGGAGATCGAGAAAGACCCCGAACTGGCTTACGAGTACACCGCCAAGGGCAACCTTGTGGCCGTGATCTCGAACGGCACGGCCATTCTGGGGCTGGGCGATCGCGGCGCGTTGGCTTCCAAGCCGGTGATGGAAGGCAAGGGGGTGCTGTTCAAGCGCTTCGCGGATATCGACGTGTTCGACATCGAAGTGGATACCCATGATCCGGACGAATTGATCGCCGTGGTGCGCGCGATCGCGCCGACCTTTGGCGGCATCAACCTGGAGGACATCAAGGCGCCGGAGTGCTTCTACATTGAAGAGAAGCTTAAGGGGATGCTGGACATCCCGGTTTTCCATGATGACCAGCACGGCACGGCGATCATCTCGGCGGCGGGTTTGCTGAACGGCCTGGAGATCGTGGGGAAGCGCATCGACGAGATCAAGATCGCGATTTCTGGTGCGGGCGCCTCGGCGATTGCCTGCGCGAAACTGGCCGTGCGCCTCGGCGTGAAGAAGGAGAACATCCTGATGTGCGACAGCCGGGGTGTGATCTACAAAGGCCGCACCGAGCGCATGAACCCTTATAAGGAAGAATTCGCGGTGGACACCGACGCCCGCACGCTGGCTGATGCGGTGCGCGGCGCGGACGTGTTCTACGGCCTTTCCGTGGCCGACATCCTGACGCCGGAGATGGTCAAGACCATGGCTGAGCGCCCGTTGATCTTCGCCATGGCGAACCCCGATCCGGAGATCAAATACGAGCTGGCGAAGAAAGTGCGCCCGGATGCGATTGTGGCGACCGGTCGCTCGGATTACCCGAACCAGGTCAACAACGTGCTGGGCTTCCCGTTCATCTTCCGCGGCGCGCTGGACGTGCGTGCGCGCGCGATCAACGAGGATATGAAGGTCGCGGCGGCCAAGGCGCTCGCGGCGCTGGCGAAGGAAGACGTGCCGGACAGCGTGCTGCGTGCCTACGGCCTGGAGAGCCTGAAGTTTGGTCCGGAGTACATCATCCCCAAGCCGTTCGACCCGCGCGTGCTGCTGTGGGAGGCGCCGGCGGTGGCGCAGGCGGCGATGGAGAGCGGTGTGGCGCGCAAGCATATCGACATTGACGAATACCGCGAGCAGCTTGCCTTCCGTCAGGGCAAGGGGCAACAGGTGCGCCACTTCATCATGAACAAAGCGAAGGCGGCAAAGAAGCGCCAGCGCGTGGTGTTCGCCGAGGGCGAAGAGCCGAAGATCATTCGCGCGGCGGCGCAGGTGGCCGACGAGGGGATCGGCATCCCCATCCTGATCGGACGTCCGGGCACGATCAGCGAGCACATCGAGCGCCTGGGGCTGGACTTCCAGCCGCAGGTGGTCGATCCGGAGAACTTCGACCGCCTGGAGGAGTACGCGCAGGCGTACTACGAACTGCGCCAGCGCAAGGGCGTGACGCTGGCGGTGGCGCGCAAACGGGTTCAGGAACCCAATGTGCTGGGCCCGATGATGGTCAAGATGGGCGATGCAGATGCGTTTGTCTCCGGTCTGACTTACGACTATCCGGAGGTCATCCGCCCGGCGCTGCAGATCCACCACACGCGGGCGGGCACGCGCCGAGCGGCAGGCGTGTACATCATGATCGTGGACGACCGGGTCTACCTGTTCACCGACGCCACGGTGAACATCGACCCGACCGCCGAAGACCTGGCAGAGATCGCCTGTCTGGCGGCGGACTTCGCCGAGACGCTCGAACTGGAGCCGCACGTGGCGATGCTTTCCTTCTCCAACTTCGGCAGCACGCCGCATCCGTTGAGCGACAAGGTGCGCCGTGCGGTGGAGTTGGTCAAACAAAAGCGGCCTGAGCTGGTGATCGACGGTGAAATGCAGGCGGATACCGCTGTGGTGCCGGAGATTATCGAGGAGCGTTATCCGTTCAGCGCGGTGAAAGACGCGAACGTGCTGGTCTTCCCCTCGCTGGAGGCGGCGAACATCGCCTACAAACTGCTCGCCCGCCTGGGCAACGCGCAGGCCATCGGCCCCATCCTGCTGGGTGTGGGTGCGCCGGTGCACGTGCTCCAGACCGGCGACGAGGTACGCGATATTGTGAACATCGCTGCCGTGGCGGTGATGGATGCGGAGAGCCGAGGCGATTAGGTCGTTATTGACTTAAGACGGCGGACGAAAGGTCACGAACCGTCGTAAGAGGCCATGGGCAGAGGGATGCCCATGGCCTCTTTGCCGTCCTGGGGTATAATCCGCCCAACCAGTCATCCAGGAGGTGCTTTTGAGCGACAAGACTCGCATATGCTTCGTGTGTCTGGGAAACATTGTGCGCAGCCCGCTGGCGGAGGCGTTGTTTCGCCGCAAGGCGGAGGAGCGCGGCTTGGCGGATCGCTATGAGGTGGATTCCGCCGGAACCGGCGCATGGCATGTGGGCGAGCCGCCCGATCCGCGGATGCGGCGCGTGGCGGCAGAACACGGCCTGCGCTACGATCACCGCGCCCGCCAGTTCCGCCGCTCGGACTTCGAGCATTTTGATTGGATCATCGCCATGGACTACGACAACCGCGCTCACCTGCTCTCGCTGGCGCGCGGGGCGGAAGAGCAGCGTAAGATCCGTCTGTTGCGCGAGTTCGACCCGCAGGACGGCACGGGTAAAGACGTTCCCGACCCGTACTACGGTGGCCTGGACGGTTTCGAGCGCGTGTATCGCATCGTGGAGCGCTCCGTGGCCGGCCTGCTCGACGCGTTGGAAGCTGGCAACCTCTAACCGGCTACTTCGATCATGCAACCCACTCTCCCTACCCCCGTCCTCGATTACTTGAAGAAACACGGCCACGGCGCGGTGATTCGCGTCCAGCCGGTGGGTGGGGGGTGCATCAACCACGGCGCGCGGCTGATCACCGAGAGAGGCGCGACCTTCTTCCTGAAGACCAATCGCACCGCGCCAGCGGACATGTTCGCCCGCGAGTCGGAGGGGTTGCAGGCGCTGCGCACAGGCGACGGCCCACGCGTGCCGCAGCCGTTCCTCTGGGGCGTGGATTTCCTGTTGCTGGAAGATCTGAAGCCGGCACCGAAGGTTGCAGACTTTTGGGAACGCCTAGGGCGCGAACTGGCCGCGTTGCACAGGCGCACTGCGCCACGCTTTGGCTTCGATCACGATAACTACATCGGTTCCACGCAGCAACCTAACCCATGGACGGAGGACGGCTATCGTTTCTTTGCCGAGCATCGGCTGTTGTTCCAGGCGCGCCTGGCAAGGGAGCGCGGCCTGCTGAGCCGGGACGAGGTAGCCCGTGTGGAGCGCCTGGCGGCGCGGTTGCCCGATCTGGTGCCACCGCAGCCCGCTTCACTGATCCACGGTGATTTGTGGGGCGGCAATGTGATCAGTGATGCGCACGGCTTCCCGGCCTTGATTGACCCGGCTGCGCATTACGGCTGGGCGGAGGCTGAACTGGCGATGACCGCTCTGTTCGGCGGGTTCCCCGAACGCTTTTACCGCGCTTACGAAGAACACCGCCCCCTGTCATCGGGCTACAGGGAGCGGTTCCCGATTTACAACCTCTATCACCTGCTCAATCACCTGAACCTGTTTGGTGGGGGATACTACGGATCGGTGGTTGAGGTGTTGCGACGCTACGCCCACTGAGAGGGATTGCACCCGACGCCCGAATCACAGGGAAAGGCGGCTGGACGGGCTGGATTTCGTCCGGGTAGGCCGTCATCAGCACAGATAGATGCAGGATGGCCTTCAACGTCATCTTGTTGGACGTGATGGCGTCGCTGTTCGCCTCATCGATAGCGAGAGGCAACAACGGGGCACGTCGCCTTGGTTTTAGCCTTTCTACTCCCCCTCACGTGCAAATGCGGTGATTACCCATATCCTGCGTGGCGAGGTGGGATTCGGCTACCCTCCTGCTTTATGGGTAATCACCGCGCGCAAATGGCTTGATCGATGCAGGCTGAGTTTCCTGGATGTTACCCGAAGTCGATATTATCCGTTCAGGCTGAAGAACTCCTCAAAGTCTGGTTGCCAGCCGACAGGGTGGAACTCGCCTGTGGCGCGGTCCTGAATATAGGTGCCGCGCGCCTCACCGTGGGCGATCTGCATCAGCGCGTCCACCAGGGCATCCACGTCGTCGAGTGTGTTGTACAGGCCGAAGGAAGCGCGCACCAGGCCGGGCATCTCGCGACGGTCGCCGGCGAGCATTTGCTCGCGCACGGTCCTCGCTTCGCGTTCGTCCAGCCCCAGCAGGTGAAGCACGTAGGGATGGGCACAGAAACAGCCGTTGCGCACGCCGATGCCGAACTCGTGCCCCAGTACGGCGGCCACCAGGAAGTGGGACATACCACGTAGATTGAAGGGAATCACGCCCACACGGTCGGTGACACGTTCGGGGTCGGTGTCGCCGTACAGTTGGATGCCGGGCACGCGTGGCAGACGGCGCAGCGCGTAGGCGGTCAGCTCGGCCTCGTGGGCGGCGACGTTGTCCATGCCGATACGCTCCAGTTCGCGGATGGCCGCCGCCAGTGCCACCGCGCCGACCACGTTCGGGCTGCCGGCCTCGTCGCGCTCTGGCGGTTCCGCCCACTCCACGTCGTCCAGCGTGACGATGGCGACCGTGCCGCCGCCTTGCAGGTCGGGAGCACCCTGCTCGAACGTGTCGCGCCGCCCGATCAACGCGCCGGTGCCGAAGGGGGCGTACATCTTGTGCGCGGAGAGCGCCACGTAGTCCAGATGCCCCGGATCGCCCAGCGGGCGCATGTCAATCTTGCGGTGCGGCGCGAGCTGTGCGCAATCCACCACGATCTGCGCGCCGACTGCGTGCGCCTTCTCCGCCAGCCGGTGGATGGGGTTCAGGTAGCCGGTCACGTTGCTGGCGCCGGTCACCGCGACCAGCGCCACCCGGTCGGCGTAGGCTTCCAGCTGGGCGTCGAAATCTGCCTCGTCCAGCCGACCGTCGGGGGTCAGCCGCACATGCACCACCTCGGCGACCGCGCGCCAGGGCAGGTCGTCCGAGTGGTGTTCCATGCCGGTGGTGATCACCACGTTGCGTTCCTCGGTGAAAGGGAAGCGCCGCGCGAGTTTGTTCAACGCTTCGGTGGTGTTCTTGCCGAAGATGCAGGTGTGCGTGCGCGGGTCGGCGCCTACGAAGCGCAGGGTGATTTCGCGCGCCTGTTCGTACATCGCGGTGGACAACTGGCTCTTGAACCCTGTGCCACGATGCACGCTGCTGTAGTAAGGAAGGAAGTCGTCAATAGCGCGCTTGACCGCTTTGAGCGGCGGCGTGGACGCCGCGTTGTCCAGATTGATGTAGGGCTGCCGGCTGCCGTCCAGCAGAGGGACTTTGACATCCAGGCCGACAAACAGGTGACGGTAGTTGTGGGTGGTCGTGGTAGGGGGCATGGTGGCTCCTTGTTAGGGGGATCAGGATGAAAGTCCTACTTGCATTTTACAGCCATTTCGTATATACTGTGGGTAATTGTGGGACGAAGTGTCATGAAGTGGGACGCCGGATTTTCCGGCGTTCTAGCCGTTAACAGCGGTGGAGAACAAATGTTCTTGGGTCAGTACCGCCACAAGATCGACGACAAAGGTCGTCTGAGCCTGCCGGCGCGCTTCCGCGACGCGCTGGCCGATGGCGCGTATGTAACGCGCGGTTTCGAGTCGAATTTGATGGTGCTGACCAACGAAGGCTTCCAGGCGATCTGGGATTACCTGGCGGCCATGAGCCTGACCGACCCGCTTGCGCGCGCGCTTCGTCGCCTGATCTTCGCCCAGGCCGCCCAAGTCAACCTGGATAGCGCCGGGCGCATCCTGATCCCGCCGTTCCTGCGCCAGGCGGTTGGGCTGGACGGCGAAGCGGTCGTGGTGGGCGCGGGCGACTACATCGAGCTGTGGTCGCCGGAGGCCTGGGACGAGCAGATGTCCCTGCTCACCGACCCACAGACCAATGCGGAGCGATTTGCTGCCTTGAGCGTCTCCACGCGCCCTGGTTCGGCTTTGGAGTGATGGCGGTGCCTGCTGGCGGTCGCCTATGGCCGCATATGCCTGTACTTTACCATGAAATTATACACGCATTGCAGCCGCGTGCCGGTGGGTTGTATGTGGATTGCACACTGGGTGCCGGAGGCCATGCCGAAGGTATTCTGCGCGCCAGCGACCCGGATGGCCGCCTGTTGGGGTTGGACGTGGATCCGCAGGCGCTGGCGACGGCGCGCGAACGCCTGGCGCCCTTTGGCGATCGGGCGATCATCCGCCGCGCGTCTTACGTCACCTTGAGCGAACAACTGGCGAGCCTGGGGTGGGATGCGGTGGACGGCGTGCTGCTCGATCTGGGCGTCTCGTCGATGCAGGTGGACACGCCGCAGCGGGGCTTTTCGTTCCGTGAGGACGGTCCGCTGGATATGCGTTTCGACCCCAGTCGCCCACAGACGGCAGCTGACCTGGTGAACACCTTGCCTGAAGCCGAACTGGCCGACCTGATCTGGCGCTACGGTGAAGAGCGGCGGGCGCGACAGGTCGCCCGTGCTATTGTGCAGACACGCCCGATTCATACCACGAGGCAACTCGCTGAGGTCGTCGCGCGGGTCACGCGCAGCGGCAAACCAGGGGTTCACCCCGCTACGCGTACCTTCCAGGCGTTGCGTATCGCCGTGAACGGCGAACTGGATGCGCTGGAACAGGTGCTGCCGCAGGCGGTCGCTGCGTTGCGTCCTGGCGGGCGGCTGGCGGTGATCGCTTTCCACTCGCTGGAGGATCGTATCGTGAAGCGTTTCCTGCAGCGCGAGAGCCGCGATTGCCTCTGTCCGCCGGAGCAGGTGATCTGTACCTGTGAACACCGCGCCCAGGTGCGTCGGATCACGCGCAAGCCGATCCGGGCCTCGGCGGATGAGATTGCTCACAACCCGCGCGCGCGAAGCGCCCGTCTGCGCGTGGCGGAAAAGCTGGCATGAGGATTGCAACCACGAAAGGTGCCATGACCACCCCTCGACCCATCCGACCCCGACCCTGGAAACGTCAGGCGCAGCGTGTGACCGGCGTGCTGGTGTTTGTGCTGTTGTTGTTGATGGGATATGGCCTGTCGCTTGCGCTGGAAGGGCGCATTGTGGTGACTGGCTTGCGCATCCGTGATCTGCGCGAACAGCGTGCGACGCTGGAGCGCTCGATCGCTGACCTGACGGCGCAACTGGCCACGGCGACGTCTTACGAGGTGATGGCAGAGCGTGCCAGAGCGTTGGGGTATCGTCCGGCACGCGCCGAGGAGATCGTGTTTGTCCCGGCGACGGGTTACCAGCCCGCCGCGTTTGTACCTTCACAATCCGCACAACTGCCTGTTGGGCTGGATCCGGACTTCTTCCCGCCGTCGTACTACGAGACCTGGCTGGATCGCGTGCACTGGCCGTGGGCTGGAGGACGTCCATGATCGAGAGTGCGCGTCGGCGGTTGTTCTGGTATCAGGTGCTGGGTGGGTTGACCTTCCTGGCGGTTGTATTGCGTCTGGTCTGGATTCAGGTGGCATTGGCCTCACCCTCGTACCCTGGCCAGACGCCAGAGACCTATCAAATGGTGCTCACGCCGCCCCGCGGTCAGATCTTTGACCGTGAAGGCCATTTGCTCGCCGGTAACCGCAAGGTTTATGAAGTAGGCATTGATGTGAACGACCTGCACAAGGCGGGTTCGCTCGACGATTTGCTGGCCTTCCTCAGCCGCTATCTGGACGTGGACACCGGGTCTGTTCGCCTGCTGGCCGAGTCTCCCAATGCGCGCTATATCCCGGTGGCGCGTAACGTGCCGCTGGAAACCTACGAACGGATGCGACAGGCCCAAGAGGATGCGAACGAGCGCCGACGTCAGGGAGACCTGACGGCGCCTAACCTGTTTGGCCTGCTGACCAGCGAGACCTTGCAGCGCTGGTATCCCGAAGGCGCGTTGGCGTCGAACGTGCTTGGTTTCTACGGCGGCAACGAGACGGGCAACTTTGGCGTGGAAGAGTACTACAATGAACTGCTCACCGGGCGCCCGCTGGTAGTCGAGGTAAGTTCCGATCCCCGACAGGCGGACGAGATACCGGAGCCGCCGCAATCGGCGGACCTGGTGCTCACCATTCATCGCGAACTTCAGGCCGCCGTGGAGGAGATCGCGGAGCAGCAGCGGGAGCAGACCGGCGCGTACGCGGTTACCATCCTGGTGCTCAACCCGCGCACCGGCGAGATTCTGGCGATGACTTCTACGCCGCGCATCAACCTGAACGAGTACTGGCGGTTGAACGAGGTCTTTGGTGAGCGCGATTTCTTCAACCGCGCTGTGATGCAGCCGTATGAGCCGGGATCGGTGTTCAAGGTGCTCACCATGGCCTCCGCGTTGGATGCCGGGGCGGTGACGCCGGAGACCACCTACCTGGACGTGGGACAGGTCATGGTCGGCGGCGCAGCGATCACCAACTGGGATGGTGGCGCGTGGGGTGAGCAGGACATGATTGGCTGCCTGGCTCACTCGTTGAACACCTGTCTGGCCTGGGTGGCGACGCAACTCGGTGCAACGGCGTATTATCGTTACCTGGCCGATTTCGGCATTGGGCGGCTGACCGGCGTGGATCTGGCTCGTGAGAATCCTGGCCTGTTGCGCCGACCCACGGATGGTGACTGGCTGCCCGTGGACCTGGGACGCAACGCTTTTGGGCATGGTGTATCGGTTACCCCGCTGCAACTGGCCGTCGCAATCTCAGCGGTGGCGAACGAGGGCCGGATGATGGTGCCGCATGTGCTGCGTTCCTTGACCAGCCACGGCCAGGTGTACGAGACGCCGATCAAGGTGCTGGCGCAGCCCATCCGGGCCGAGACAGCGCACACGCTGAACGAGATGCTGGCCCAGGCGTTGGAAACCGAATCGTCCCTGGCGCTGGTGCCCGGTTACCGCATCGCCGGCAAGACCGGTACGGCCAACCTGCCGGAGTTCAACTACCAGCCGGGGATCACGAACGCATCCTTTGTCGGCTGGGGGCCGGTGGACGATCCGCAGTTTCTGGTGTACGTCTGGGTGGAACGCCCCAGCACGGACATCTGGGGTTCCACGATCGCCGCGCCGATTTTCCGCCAGGTGGTGGAGCGCCTGGTGACCATTCTGGGTATCCCGCCGGACGATGTGCGGCGGGCTATGGCCGAACAGTGAGCCGATGATGACGTTGACTCTGGCTGATCTGATCGAAGCGTTGAGCGGGCGACGACTACCGGTGGCGGAGCGGTATCCGATTCCGCAGACGGTGATCGACTCCCGCCAGGCCGAACCGGGAGCGCTCTTCGTCGCGCTGCGCGGGGAGCGCGTGGACGGCAACGATTTTGTGCAGGACGCTTTCGGGCGCGGCGCGCGCTTTGCGCTGGTGCAGCGCGCAATGCCCGCCGATCTGCCTGTGCTTGACCTGCGCCAGCCGCTGCCCGACCTGACGGACGTCCCGTCGCCGCTTTGCCTGCGCGTGGACGACACCCTGGCTGCGCTGCAACAGGTGGCACGCTTCTGGCGGCGGAGGCTTCCCCACCTGCGTGTGGTGGGCGTGACGGGAAGTGTGGGCAAATCCACCACGAAGGAATTGACGGCGGAGGTGCTGTCTTGCCGTTACCGTACCTTAAAAAATCCAGGAAATCTGAACAACGAAATCGGGCTGCCGCTTACCCTGCTGGGTGCCCGCCGCGACCACGAGCGTGCCGTGCTGGAGATGGGTTTCTATGTGCCCGGCGAGATCGCTTTTCTGTGCGACATCGCGCAACCGCAGGTGGGCGTGATTACCAACGTCGGCACGGTGCACGCCGAGCGCGCTGGGTCGCAAGAAGCGATTGCGCGCGGCAAGGCCGAACTGGTCGAGGCGCTGCCCGAAGATGGGGTGGCGATTCTTAACCACGACGACCCCTGGGTTCGGGAGATGGCGACGAGGACGCGCGCCAACGTGCTGTTCTATGGCCTGACCCCTGAGGCCGACCTCTGGGCGGATCAGGTGGAGGGGCTGGGACTGGACGGCATTCGCTTTCGGTTGCACTACCGCAACGAGACCCTGTACCTGCGCGTGCCGCTATTGGGGCGGCATTCGGTGCACACGGCACTGCGGGCTGCCGCCGTCGGCCTGGCCGAGGGACTGGACTGGCAAGAGATCGTCGAGGGCCTGCGCAGCGGGCAACAGTTGCGGCTGGTCGCTGTGCGCGCGGCGAACGGCGCCTTGCTGCTGGACGATACGTACAATGCCTCTCCGCAGTCCACGCTGGCGGCACTCAACCTGCTGGACGAGGTGCAGGGGAAACGTCGGGTGGCCGTGCTCGGCGATATGCTAGAATTGGGGCCTTACGAGCGCGAGGGGCACGAGCGTGTGGGCATCCGCGCGGCGGAGGTGGCCGACCTGCTGGTGACCATTGGCCCACGGGCGCGCATCATCGCCCAGGCGGCCAGGGATGCCGGCATGTCCCCCGACGCCATTGTGCAGTTCGACGAGAGCCTGCAGGCCGTGCCCTTCCTGCGCGAACATCTCACTTCGGAGGATGTGGTGCTCGTCAAAGGTTCCCATGGGATGCGCCTGGATCGCATTGTAGCGGCGCTGGAGGGGCGTGCATGATCCAGAGCACGGTTGCCCTCTCGCTGGCTGGTTTGAGTTTCCTGCTCACGGTGATCTGGGGGCCGCCGTTGTTGCGCGTCTTGCGATACTTCAAGGTGGGCGAGAAAATCCGCCTGGAAGGGCCGCAGTCGCACTTCGCCAAGACCGGCACGCCCACCATGGGTGGCGTGCTGTTCGTCTTTCCGGTGGCGCTGATCACCGTGCTGCTGAACGCGGTGTCACTGGTCGGCCTGACCGTGCTGGGGCGCTCGATCCTGGTGCCGCTGGTGGTCATGCTGACCTTCGCGGCACTGGGTTCGGTGGACGATTGGGCCAAACTGCGCGGCATCGTCCGCGAAGGGGAAGGCATCCGGGCGCGCACCAAGTTTATCTTCCAGGTGGTGTTTTCCCTGGGGGTGGCGCTGGTGCTGCGCTACGCGCTCGATGTGCCGGAACTTTTCCTGCCGGGTGTGCCGGGCGCGTTGTCGCTTGGAGTGTATTACGTGCCGCTGGCGGCTTTTGTCATCGTGGGCACGTCGAACGCGGTCAACCTGACGGACGGCATGGACGGCCTGGCCGGTCTGATTTCGGCCACAGCCTTCGCGGCCTACGGCGGGATTGCCCTGTTGCAGGGTCAGGTGTACCTGGCGCGCTTTTGTTTTACCGTGGTCGGTGCGCTGTTCGGCTTTCTGTGGTTCAACGTGCATCCGGCGGAACTGTTCATGGGCGACACCGGCTCGCTCTCGCTGGGCGCCACGCTGGGCGTGGTGGCGCTGATGACCGGCCACTGGGTGCTGCTGCCGTTGATCGCGGTCATCCCGGTGGCGGAAACGCTCAGCGTGATACTGCAGGTGATCTACTTCAAACGCACGGGCGGGAAGCGCCTGTTCAAGATGGCGCCGTTGCACCACCACTATGAACTGGTGGGTTGGAGCGAGACGCAGATTGTGCAGCGCTTCTGGTTGATCAGCCTGATTGCCGCCATCCTTGGGGTGGCGCTGGCGCTGGTATGAGTCCGCAGATGAGTGCCGAGATACGCGGACGGTTGATCGCGGTAGTGAATCCAGCAGGGATGGGTGTGTGATGGCGGACTGGAAGGGACGGCGGGTGCTGGTCATCGGCGCGGCGCGACAGGGCACGGCGCTGGCGCGCTGGCTGGTGGGGCACGGCGCGGAAGTAGTGTTGAACGACCGCCGTGACGCTGATCGGTTGTCCGCCGCGCGTGAGGCGCTGGCCGACCTCCCGGTGACGTGGGTCACTGGCGGGCATCCGCTCTCGCTGCTGGACGGCGTTGACTTGGTATGCCCTTCGGGCGGCGTGCCGCTCGACCTGCCGCTGGTGGCCGAGGCTGTGAGGCGCGGTATCCCGCTCTCCAACGACTCGCAAATCTTCCTGGAGGAGGCACCCTGTCCGGTGGTCGGTATCACGGGGTCGGCGGGCAAGACCACGACGACCACGCTGATCGGGCGCATGGTTTCGGCGAGCGCTGCCCTACCGGCCTATGATGACGTGCCGTGCGCGACGTCGTCGCCACGCTTCCGCCGCGTGTGGGTGGGCGGCAACATCGGCACGCCGTTGATCTCTTTTGTGGATGAGATGGCACCAGACGATCTGGCGGTCATGGAACTGTCCAGTTTTCAACTGGAGGTGATGACCCGCGCGCCGCAGGTGGCCGCTGTGCTGAACGTCACGCCAAATCACCTGGATCGCCACGGCACGATGGAAGCTTACACGGCGGCCAAAGCGCGCATTCTGGACTTTCAAAACCCGACGGACACCGCCGTTCTCAACCGTGATGATCCCGGCTCATGGGGGTTGCGCGGGCGGGTGCGAGGGCGCCTGGTCACCTTCGGACTGGCGGACGATGCGTCCGGGCCAGGAGCGTGCTACCGCGAGCCCTGGGTAATGGTGCGCACGGAGCACGGCGAGCAGCCGGTGATCGAACGCGGTGCGATTCGCCTGCGCGGGGAGCACAACCGGGTCAACGTGCTCGCGGCCTGTGCGATCGCGGCGGCGGTTGGGCTGGAGCCGGCAGCGATGCGCGTGGGTGTGGAAGGCTTCGGCGGCGTGCCGCACCGGCTGGAGTATGTACGCACCTGGCGCGGTGTGGACTGGTACAACGATTCCATTGCCACCGCGCCAGAACGCAGCATGGCGGCCATTCGTGCCTTCTCCGAGCCACTGGTGCTGCTGGCCGGTGGACGCGACAAGCAATTGCCCTGGGAGGCGTTCGCGGCACTGGTGCGCCAGCGGGTGGATCATTTGATCCTGTTCGGTGAGGCGGCGGAAAAAATCCGCCGTGCGGTGGAGGCTGTGCCGGGCGAACGTCCCTACACCGTGAGCGTGTGCGACGACCTGTACCAGGCGGTGCAGCAGGCTGCGACGGTGGCTGAACCGGGTGACGTGGTCTTGCTTTCGCCGGGAGGCACGAGTTTCGACGCCTTCCGCGACTTTGAGGAACGCGGCGAGAAATTCCGCGAATGGGTGATGGCGCTGTCATGAACCGCAAGGATCACTTTCACCTGATCCGCGACCTGGATATCCCGTTGCTGGTCACCGTGGTGTTGCTGGTGATCGGTGGGCTGGTCATGGTGTATTCCGCGTCCTGGCCGTACGCCTACGTGCAGTATGGGTCGGACAGCGCGATTGCCTTGCGACAGGCAGCGTTTGCGGCGCTGGGGCTGGTATTGATGCTCCTGATCAGTGCGTTGGATTACCACCACTGGCGCAAGGCGGCCATCCCGGTGATGTTTGTGACGCTGGCGCTGCTGGTCGCCGTGTTGCTGTTCGGCGAGGTGCGCTTCAACGCGCGGCGTACCCTGCTGCACGGCTCGATCACGCCCGCGGAACTGGCGAAGCTGGTCATTGTGATTTATCTGGCTGTGTGGCTGGAGAGCCGCGGCGATGAGGTGAAACAGTGGACGTTCGGCCTGTTGCCGCTGGCGTTGATCCTGGGGATCGTCAGCGGGTTGATCTGGGGAGAGCCCGATTACAGCGCGATGCTCACGGTCATCCTGCTGGGGATCGCGATGTTCACTCTGTCCAGCGTGCCGGTCGTGCAGATGCTGGTCGTGGGTGGCGTGGCCGGCCTGGTGGCTTACGGCGTGGTCACCACCACGGAGACCGGGCAAAGCCGCCTGGCAGATTACCTAGCCGGTTTGCGCGATCCCACGCAGAACGGCTCGTACCAGGTACAGAAGGCGATGAACGCCATTCTGCGCGGCGGCTGGCTGGGCCGCGGGCTGGGGCAGGGCGAGGTCAAGCTGATCGACCTGCCGCTGCCGCATCTGGACTCAGTGTTCGCGGTGATCGCCGAGGAGACCGGCGTGCTGGGCGGCTTGGTGGTGATCGTGCTGTTCAGTTTTCTGTTTTTGCGTGGATTGAGCGTGGCACGGCGTGCGCCGGATTTCCTGGGCTTTATGCTCGCCGCGGGCGCCACGTTGTGGCTCACGCTGGAGGCGGTGCTGAACATCGCTGGCGTGATCAATTTGATGCCTGTTGGCGGGAACGCGCTGCCGTTTTTCAGCGCTGGCGGGAGTAATCTGGTGGTTTCCCTGCTGGCGGCGGGCTTGATTCTGAGTGTCTCTCGTCAGGCCGAGCAAGGCGATGAGATGAGGAGGTACTGGCGTGCGACTGTTGATCTGCGCCGGCGGCACCGGCGGCGGGGTGTATCCCGCGCTGGCCGTGTTGCAGGCGCTGAGAAGCCGACAGCCTGACGTGGAGGTGACCTGGGTGGGCGGTGCCGGCGGAATGGAGGCCGAGCTGGTGACGCGCGCGGGTGTGCCCTTCCGTAGCGTGCCGGCAGCGGGTGTGCATGGCGTGGGGCTGCGCCGTCTGCCGGGGAATGCCTGGGCACTGGCCCGTGGCTGGCGCGCAGCGCGGTGGTTGCTGCGCGAACTGCGCCCGGATGTGCTCTTCTTCACCGGCGGCTACGTGGCGGTGCCGGTGGCGCTCGCCGGGCGACGGCTGCCCACGCTGCTCTACACGCCGGACATTGAGCCAGGACTGGCGCTCAAGACGCTCACCCGCTTCGCCGACCACGTGGCCGTCACGGCGGAGGAATCGCGCCGCTTTTACCCCGGTCGGTTGCCGGTCACGGTGACCGGGTATCCGGTGCGCGCCGACCTGACCGCCTGGACGCGGGCGGAAGCGCGCGCAGCGCTCGGCCTGGAGAGCGACCGTCCGGTGCTGCTGGTCTTCGGCGGGAGCAAGGGCGCACGCTCGATCAACCGCGCACTGCTGGCGGCCCTGGAGCCGCTGCTTGACGAGGTGGAGGTCGTACACATCAGCGGCAAACTGGACTGGCCGGAGGTGGAGCAGACCGCTGCGCGGCTGGACGCGACGCGGGCGGCGCGCTACCATCCCTTCCCGTATCTGCACGAGCGGATGGGTGCGGCGCTCCGCGCGGCGGATTTGGCGGTCTCGCGGGCGGGCGCGTCCACGCTGGGCGAGTTCCCGGCCTTTGGTTTGCCTGCGGTACTCGTGCCGTACCCTTACGCCTGGCGGTACCAGCGGGTGAACGCGGAGTATCTGGTCTCGCAGGGCGCAGCGGTCTTGCTGCCGGACGAAGAATTGCCGGCACGCCTGTTGCCACTGGTGCGCGATCTGTTGCGGGACTCCGGGCGCCGCGAACGCATGGCGCAAGCCATGCAGCGCCTGGCGCGGCCTCAGGCGGCGGCACAGATCGCCGACTTGTTGATCGGGATGGCTTCGGGCGCGGAAAGGGCGAACTGATGGTCAGCATCATTTTTGTGTTTGGCTTGTTCGTCTTCATGTTTTCGCTGATCGGCGCCATGCGCGGCTGGGCGAAGGAATTGCTGGTTTCCTTCAGCGTGGTCGTGGCGCTGGCGATCATCTTCGTGCTGGAGACGTACGTCCCGGCGGTACAGGCCTTCCTGAGCAGTTCGCAAAAGCCGACCACCACGTTCTGGTTCCGCACGTTGATTGTGCTGATGATGGTGTTCTTCGGTTACCAGACACCGCGCATCCCCAAGGTGCCGCAATCCAAGTTCGCCCGCGCTTTTCTCCAGGACGCGCTGCTTGGCTTCTTCCTGGGCGCGATCAACGGTTACCTGATTGTGGGCACGCTCTGGTTTTATCTGCATCAGGTCGGGTATCCCTTCCCGTACATTCAACCGCCGCAGCCCGGCGATGTGCAGATGGGCGGCGACCTGGCAATCAAGATGCTGGCCTGGATGCCGCCTGCCTGGCTGGGCGTGCCCGGCATCTTCTTTGCGGTGTTGCTGGCGTTCATCTTCGTTTTGGTGGTGTTTTTGTGAGCATGCACGTACACCTGATCGGTATCGGTGGAACCGGCCTGTCGGCCATTGCCCGTGTGCTGCTGGAGAGCGGGCACACGGTGAGCGGTTCGGATCGACAGGGTTCGCCGCTGGCGCGGGCGCTGGCGGAGGCCGGTGCGCGGGTGTACATTGGTCACCGGGCGGATCAGGTGCGCGGCGCGGACGTAGTGGTGCGCTCCTCGGCGGTGCCAGACGACAATGTGGAGGTGCAGGCGGCGCGCGCGGCGGGCATCCCCGTGCTCAAGCGGGCGGATTTCCTCGGCCAGTTGACCGCCGACCGGCTGGGAATCGCGGTCGCCGGCACGCACGGCAAGACCACCACCACGGCGATGATTGCCTGGACGTTGACGCAACTGGGACAAGACCCCTCGTTCATTGTGGGGAGCGTGGTCACCGACCTGGGCGTGAACGCGCATGCCGGGCGGGGTTCGGCCTTCGTCATCGAGGCCGACGAATACGACCGCATGTTTTTGGGACTGAACCCGACCGTGGCCGTGGTGACCAACGTGGAGCACGATCACCCGGATTGCTTCCCCACGGCGGAGGACTTTACCAACGCCTTTCGGGCTTTCCTGGCGACGGTGCGACCGGAGGGCGCGGTGGCGGTCTGCGTGGACGACCCCGGCGCGGCGGCGTTGCTGGCGGAGGTGGAGCGCCTCGACCGCTTGCCTTACGGCGTTTCCGAGGCCGCGCGCTACCGCGCCACGGATTTGCGTCCGCAACCCGGTGCGGGCTATGCCTTCCGGGCGCAAAAAGAGGGACGACCACTGGCGGAAGTGCGGTTGACCATCCCTGGACGGCACAACGTGCTCAACGCGCTGGCGACGCTGACGGTAGTCGATTACCTCGGTTTGCCGGTGGACAAGGCAGCGCAGGCGTTGAGCGCATTCCGGGGCACGGGACGCCGTTTCGAGGTGCGCGGCGAGTTCGGTGGCGTGATTGTGGTGGATGATTACGCGCATCATCCCACGGAAATCCGCGCCACGCTGGCTGCAGCGCGCGACCGTTATCCCGATCGCTCGCTGTGGGCGGTCTGGCAGCCGCACACCTATTCGCGCACACGGTTGCTGTTCGATGAATTTACCCGTGCCTTTGATGATGCGGATCACGTCCTGGTCACAGAAGTCTATCCGGCGCGTGAGCCGGTGGAGCCGGACTTTTCCGCGCGGCAGGTGGTGCGCGCGATGAACCACCCCGACGCGCATTTTGTGTCCACGCTGATGGACGCCATTGCCTTTTTGCTGGAGCGTTTGCAGCCGGGCGACGTGCTGCTGGTGTTCTCCGCCGGCGACGCCACCCAGGTCAGCGAGCAGGTGGCGCTGGCCTTGAAAGGGGAGGCCGCATGATCCCCATGCCGACGCTGGACGCCTTCCTCAGCCGCGTGACGGTGCCGGTGGAACGGGATGTGCCGCTGGCGCGTTACACCGCGGCGCGCATCGGCGGCCCGGCGGATCTGTTTGCCGCGGTGCACTCGGTGGACGAACTTGCCGCCGTGGTGCAGGCTGCCTGGGAGTACGCCCTCCCGTTCCACATCCTGGGCGGCGGCTCGAACGTGTTGATTAGCGACGCGGGCGTGCGCGGGTTGGTCATCCTGAACCGTGCGCGGGCGGTGCGCTTCGATGCGGAGGCCACGCCACCGCAGGTGTGGGCGGAATCGGGTGCCAACCTGGGCGCGGTGGCGCGACAGGCGGCAGCGCTCGGCCTGGGCGGTCTGGAGTGGGCGGCGGGCATTCCCGGCACGCTGGGCGGTGCGGTGGTCGGCAACGCCGGTGCGCACGGTGGCGAGATCGCCGATCATTTGCTACTGGCCGAAATCTTGCACCGTGAAGGTGGGCGGCAGACCATGCGCGCGGCGGAACTGGGGTTTGCCTATCGCAGCAGCCGCCTGAAGCGTGACCTGGCGGGGCAGGCGGTGGTGCTCGCTACATCGCTCCGCCTGGAGCGTCGCCCGGTGGAGGCCATTCGCGCCCGCATGGATGAACTGGTGGCCTACCGCCGACGCACGCAGCCGCCCGGCGCCAGCATGGGGTCCATGTTCAAGAACCCGCCGGGCGATTACGCCGGACGGCTGATCGAGGCCGCCGGGCTGAAGGGCACCCGCATCGGCGATGCGGAAATCAGCCTGCTGCACGGAAATTTCTTCGTCAATCGCGGCCAGGCGACCGCTGCCGATGTCCGCGCGCTGATTGACCTGGCGCAACGCACGGTGGCCGAGCGCTTTGGCGTGCAACTGGAACTGGAAATCGAACTGCTGGGTGAATGGTGATGAGCGAACGGAAATTGCGCGTGGCAGTGTTGTTTGGAGGCCGGTCGGGCGAACACGAGGTTTCGCTGATGTCCGCCCGTTCGGTGCTGGCGGCGCTGGATCGCGACCGTTATGAGGTGATTGAAGTCGGCATCACGCTGGATGGCGCCTGGCGGACGGGGGAAGGCGCGCTGGCAGCTTTTCAGCGCGGGGAGACGGAGTCGCTGACACCGGTTACCCTGTACCCCGACCCCAGCCGTCCGGGGCTGCATGCGCTGGCCGATGGCTCTTTGCTGGCCGAAGTGGATGTGGTCTTCCCGGTGCTGCACGGCACCTTTGGAGAGGACGGCACGCTCCAGGGGCTGCTGGAGATGGCCGACCTGGCCTATGTCGGCGCGGGCGTACTGGGCTCGTCATTGGGCATGGACAAAGCGGCGTTCAAGGATGTGATGCGCGCCCACGGCATTCCGGTGGTGGAATCCACGCTGGTGTTGCGTGCCGAGGTGGAGCGGCAGCTGGACGCTGTGATTGCCCGCTGTGAGGCGCTGGCCGACTACCCGCTGTTCGTCAAACCGGCGAACCTGGGGTCTTCGGTGGGCGTGAACAAGGCACATGACCGCGCCGAACTGGTCGCCGCCCTGGAAGAAGCCGCCCGCTACGACCGCCGCCTGGTGGTGGAGCGCGGTGTGAACGCTCGCGAGATTGAGGTCAGCGTGCTGGGCAACGATTTCCCCGAAGCTTCGATTGCGGGCGAGATTGTCCCGGCGGCGGAGTTCTACACGTATGAGGCGAAGTACCACGACGAACGCTCGCAACTGCGCATTCCCGCGCCGCTTTCGGAGGAGCAGATGGCGCACGTGCGCGATCTGGCGGTGCGGGCGTACCGGGCGATCGATGGCGCTGGTATGGCGCGTGTGGACTTCTTGCTCGACCGCGACACAGGCGAGTTCTTCCTGAACGAGGTGAACACGATACCGGGTTTCACCCAGATCAGCATGTATCCCAAATTGTGGGAGGCCAGCGGGTTGCCGTACCCGCGTCTGCTGGATCGGTTGATTGAACTGGCGTTGGAACGCAAAGCAGAGCGCGACCGCACCGTGCGCGTCTTCCGCGCCGGGAATGAAGGTTGAGATGGAGAACAGACGACACCGAACACGCACATCCGGGGTTACGCGCCGCCGACGGCGCAGACGGCCCAGCATCACGAACCTGTGGCCGCAATCGAGCGCGCCGGCTGTGCGTGTGGTGGCTGTCGCTTATGCCCACGTTGCGCCTCGCCCGCTCGGGGCCGCTTTG
>CAYSXA010000018.1:0-24952 GCA_964435005.1 uncultured Anaerolineaceae bacterium
CGTTCATATGTCACTGCTAGTTTTTTTTTTTCTAGCAGAAGACGGCATACGAGATTTCTTCCTGTCTCGTGGTCTCGGAGATGTGTAGAAGCTACAGTCCCATCCCCCAGCTGACCGTAGTCATTACGACCCCAGCACCTGACACTACCGCTGCTGGTCAACGCACAGGTGTGATGCCCACCGGCAGCGATGGCCGTGATGCCTCGTAACGGGGGCAAGGAAGCTGCATTGCCAACCAGGGCCGCCGGCAGCCCCCCGCCCAAATTGTTGATGGGCGCTGCCCCTACAGAGGGCAGTGCCTGTATCCGCACCGTGCCAGTGCCAGGAAGCGACAGCGAAGACGTTCCCGTCGGGGGCGCGCTCCGCGCCGGCGCGCCGGAGACAAAGGCAAACACGCCGAACACGAGCAACACGACCAAGTGGGTAAAAGCCACTCGACCCCTGAACATTGGGCTCCTCCAGGAACAGGCTCCAGGATGCCATGAAATTGCGAGATGGGGGGCAAATCGCTTCACGAAGTCCCCATGCCTTCATTCAGGCGGGTGGTTCCTCTGCCAAAATTTTAACAACGTTTTCAAGCTGCCGCTGAAGGCTGAAAGCCATCGGCTAACGGGCGCGAAACCACCTGAAGACGGTTGATAGCCCACTGAAGCGGGCTTTTACCGGATAGCCGTGGATTGGAAATCCACAGCAGGCAGACGGGACCACTCCCTCAGGGTCGTCCTGGTAACGCCGATCTGCGGTCGGCGCACCAGACGAAGTCCGGCGTCTGCCTCAATCCGCCAGCAGGTGCTGATATTCCGGATGCCGCCGGATGTACCCTGCCACGAACCAGCAGGCAGGGACCACGCGGTAGCCCTGGGCCGCCGCCCAATCGAGCGCTGCGCGCGCCATACGGCTCCCGATGCCACGCCCTTCCAGCGCCGGCGGGACTTCGGTGTGCGGGAAGACCACCGTGTGCGCATCCCGGAAAGCGTACTCCAGCACGGCCAGGTGTCCCCCCAGCGACACCTCAAACCGCCGGGCGGCCTTGTTGTGCACCACCTCAATGGCTTCGTTCACGCTCAGCCTCCCTTCCCTCAAGGGCAACGAGAGGAAACTTGCCTCTTTTCCGCCACACCTCGACTTCGGCGGCTGCGCCATCTCCGCTCGGTGCGGCCTCCTGTGGGGAGATTTGGCTTACCGCCAACCTGCACCCTTTTCCCAGAGAAGCCTCACGCCTTCCCCTGCGGTGCAGCCTCGTGCACGCGGTACATCAGCACCCCCGCCAGCAGCATGAAGATCGCGCCAAACAGCCACATGATGCGATAATTCCCGCCCGTGAGGTCGATCAGAATACCCACCACCTGCGGCCCGGCGACCGCTGCAATGTTCGAGGCCAGGTAGTACAGGCCGGTGAACGCCCCAATGCGCTGATCGCCGCCCACATCGTACACCATCGGCAACGAGTTCACGTTGATCAACGCCCAGAACATCCCCGCGAGAACGAGCAGCGGGATGAGCATCGCTTCGCTCCGCACGGCCACGCCGTACACGAACAGCACGACCATCCCACCAATGCCGACCAGGATCACCCGCCGCCGCCCGAAGCGCGTCGCCAGCAGACCGCTGGGGATAGCGAAGATCACGAACATCAGCGCCAGGCCAGAAGTCAGGATACTCATCCGCCCTTCGTCGATGCCCAGCGTGAACTTTCCAAAGGACGATAGCCAGGTCTCCACCGCGTTGTAGGCGATGAACCAGCACAGGATCGCCAACAGGATGTTCAGCCCGGAGCGGTCAGCGGCGTTCACCACCTCGCGCAGATTGTTGAGGAACCCCATCCGTTCGCTTTCGGGGATCTCTTCCGGCGGCTCCGGCTCATGGATGAAAAGCACCACCAGCGCCACCGAGATCAACATCATGATCGAGCCGAAGGCAAAGGGCGTGATGCGCCCCAGTTTGTACAGCGCCCCGCCCACCAGGAAGGCCACAATCGCTCCCACACCGCCCATGAAGTTGATTACCCCATTGGCGGTGCTGCGCTGGTGCGGTGGGAAGACATCCCCCAGCAGCGCCACGGTAGGCGCACGGAAAAGCGCCATGCCGAAGTTGGTCAACAGGATGGCAAACATCACCGCCGCCACAGAGCGCATGGCCGGGATGAACACAAAGAACACCGCCGCCAGCGGCGCGCCGGCCAGCATCCACGGCTTGCGTCGCCCCAGCCGCGTGCGTGTGTGATCCGACCGCTCGCCGACAATCGGTTGCACGAACATGTTCAGGTAATTGTCCCAGGTCATCACAAAGCCGACCAGAGTCGCCGACAGGCCAAACCCCTTCAGGAAAATGGGGACGAAGTTGTTGAAGATCGGCCAGATCAGGCTGATACCGAAAAAGCCAAACGCCAGCAAAAAGGTGCGCCCGTAGGGGAAACGTTCGTTGGGGGTCATGTGGCCTCCGATCTGAGATTTGGGATTTGAGATTGCCGATTGCAGATTTCCGATTGCCGATTTGAGATGGATGATTGGGTCAGGCTGCACGGAACTCTTGTAGCAGCCAGAGGTGCCGATCGGGATGATAAGTCAGGCGCGCGTAGCCGGTATCGCCAAACGCGAAGAGCAACCCGTGCCGGTCGCCAGTGGGTGTTCGCCCCATGATGGTGTCCATGGCAGCCAGGAGCACGCCACCATGCGCCACGATCAGATACTTTCCGCGCCCGCGCCGGACGACTTTTTCCACCGCGCGCGCCGCCCGCACATAAAGTTCCCATTCGCTCTCGCCGGTGCCGCAAAACGGCTCATACGGGCTGCGGAAATCTGGCTTCGGATGCCTGATCGCCGCAACATCCCGCCGCATCCCCGCCAGCGGGCCGTTGTCCCTTTCCATCCAGTTGGCATCCGTTTCCACGGGCACTCCCAGCGCCTGGGCAATCACCCTGGCCGTCTCGCGTGCCCGTTGCAGTGGACTGCAGACCACCACATCGAACGTTATCCCTCGCGCCAGGAACTCCTGCGCCCGCGCCTGTGCCTGGGCGTAGCCCACCTCCGTCAGCGGCGAGTCGTAACGCCCTTCGTGGACTTCTTCGTCATCCGCCCTGGAGCGGCCGTGTCGCATGAACGTAATCTCAATCACATCATCCCCCGTCCCATCCCCACTCTCGCAACAGTCGTCGATCCTCTTCGGTCAGGTCGGCGCGCTGCAACAGGTCGGGGCGGCGTTGCAGAGTGCGCAACAGGGATTGCTCCCGTCGCCAGCGAGCAATGCGGGCGTGGTCACCGGAGCGCAGCACATCCGGCACTTCCCAGCCGCGAAAGACCGCCGGGCGGGTGTAGTGTGGATGTTCCAGCAGGCTGGCGGCGTGGGAGTCCTTGTCCGGTGCGTCGGGGTCGCCCAGTGCACCCGGCAACAGGCGCGCCACAGCGTCGATCACCACCAATGCAGCCAGTTCGCCGCCGGTGAGCACAAAATCGCCAATGGAAATCTCATCCGTCACCAGATGCTGACGCACGCGCTCGTCCACGCCCTCGTAACGCCCGCACAGCAGCGCGAAGCGCGGCAGCGCGGCCAATTCACGTGCCACAGCCTGAGTGAACGGGCGTCCCTGTGGCGTAAGCAGGATCACCGGGCAGGCCGGGGGCTGGCCGAGCACACTTTCCACGGCCTGGAAGATCGGCTCCGGCTTCATCACCATCCCGCCGCCCCCACCGTAGGGTTCGTCGTCGGTCATCCGGTGCTTATCCGTGGCGTAATCGCGGATGTTGTGCAGGCCAACTTCCAGCAGCCCCTTCTCGCGCGCCCGCGCCAGGATACTGACGTTCAGGTACGGCGGAAAGACTTCAGGGAGCAAAGTGAAAACGTCGATTCGCATAACCAAGCAACGAAGGTGCGACGCACTTATATAAGTGCGTCGCACCTTTACCTTCCTCTCATTTCAACATTGGCATCCAGATGCCGTGTTTCCTGGCCGTCTCGACCGCCAGTTCATAGCCCGCATCCGCGTGGCGCACCACCCCCAGGCCAGGATCGCCAGTAAGCACGCGCTTCAGCCGCCGCGCGGCCTCTGGCGTGCCATCGGCCACAATCACCTGACCGGCGTGCTGACTGAAGCCGATCCCCACCCCGCCGCCGTGGTGGAACGAGACCCAGGTCGCGCCGTTGACTGCGTTCAACAAGGCGTTCAGGATGGCCCAGTCGCTGACCGCGTCCGTGCCGTCCTTCATGCCCTCGGTCTCGCGGTTGGGGGAAGCCACCGAGCCAGCGTCCAGATGGTCGCGCCCGATCACGATGGGGGCTTTCAGCGTGCCGTCGGCCACCATTTCGTTGAACTTCAGCCCGGCCTTATCCCGCTCGCCGTAGCCCAGCCAACAAATGCGCGCCGGTAACCCCTGGAAGGGCACTTTCTCACGCGCCATGCGCAGCCAGCGATGCAGGTGATCGTCGTCCGGGAACAGTTCCATGATGGCTTCATCGGTCTTGTAAATGTCCTCCGGGTCGCCGGAGAGCGCCACCCAGCGGAAGGGGCCTTTGCCTTCGCAGAACAGCGGGCGGATGTAGGCCGGAACGAAGCCGGGGAAGTTGAAAGCGTCCTTCACGCCGGCGTCGTAGGCTCGCTGGCGAAGGTTGTTGCCGTAGTCGAAAGTCTCCGCACCTCGCCGTTGGAACTCCAGCATGGCCTCCACATGCCGCGCCATTGACTGCATCGCGCGGCGGGCGTACTCATCAGGATCGCTCTCGCGCAGCGCAGCCGCCTCAGCCACGCTCAGCCCGGAAGGGATGTAACTGAGCACGTCATGCGCCGGAGTCTGGTCGGTGACCACATCAGGCGTCACGCCGCGCATAGCGAGTTCGGGATACACCTCCGCCGCGTTGCCGATCAGGCCGATGGACATGGGCTCCTGGCGGTCGAGCGCCTCTTCGACCATGGTCATCGCCTCTTCCAGGTCGTCCACAACCACGTCCACATAGCCGATCTCCAGGCGGCGACGGGCGCGATCGGGGTCTACTTCCACAATCAGCCCCACACCTTCGTTCATGGTGATCGCCAGCGGCTGCGCACCGCCCATGCCCCCTAGGCCGGCGGTGAGCACGAATTTCCCTTTGAGGGACTTCCAACCGCGCTGCCGCGCCAGCGATCCCAATGTCTCATAGGTACCCTGCAAAATGCCCTGCGTGCCGATGTAAATCCAGGAGCCGGCGGTCATCTGGCCGTACATGATCAGCCCTTTGGCCGCCAGTTCATCAAAATGCTCCTGTGTGGCCCAGTGCGGCACCAGGTTGGAATTGGCGATCAACACGCGCGGTGCGTCGGGATGCGTTTTGAACACCGCCACCGGTTTGCCCGACTGCACCAGCAGCGTATCGTCCTCGTCCATCTCCCGCAGGGTAGCGAGGATGGCCTCGAACGCTTCCCAGTTGCGGGCGGCCTGGCCACGCCCACCGTACACCACCAGGTCTTCCGGGCGTTCGGCCACCTCCGGGTCCAGGTTATTCTGGATCATGCGGTATGGAGCTTCAGTCAGCCAGGATTTACAGGTCAACTGCGTGCCACGTGGGGCACGCACCACACGGGGCTTGGTCATCATTGCCTCCTGTCAGTCGATCGTGCGGCGAGGCGGTTCTGGAAGCGGATACAGGTACACCTGCCGCGCGTCGTAGTAGGAAATGCGTCCGCCGTGCCGCAACATCTCCAGTTCACGATCGGTAATCGCGTGGCTGAAGTCCTCCGGATGATAACGAAGGAACTCGCCGCTTTGGATATCTTGCGCCAGGTCTTTCCCCCAATCGATCACTGCCCGTCCGTCTTTGAGCACGAAAATCCAGTGTCGATGAATCGGCGTTCCGGGATGCATAACGGCTCCTTTTCTGGTATCATACCCAAAATCGGGGAAAGCGCAAGCGCTTTCACAATGTGATAAGATACCCTTCGCAAGCTCTCTGGAGGAATCCGTCATGAAGCAAATCTGCGTGGTTGGCGTGGGATACGTCGGCCTGGTGACTGCGGCCTGTTTTGCTGACCTGGGCAACCGCGTGATCGCCCTAGACATTAACGAAGAGCGTATCGAAAGGCTGAAGCAAGGTGTAATGCCGATCTACGAGCCCGGCCTGGAGGAACTGGTCAAGCGCAATGTGAAAGCCGGTCGGCTTTCATTCACCACCTCCTACAAGGAGGGGTTGGACGGCACCGAGTTCGCGTTCATCGCCGTGGGAACTCCCTCCGGCGTGGACGGCGAAGCCGATCTGCGCTACGTGAAGGCCGCCGCCATCTCCATCGCCCAGCACATGACCGCGCCGTTGATCATCATCAACAAGTCTACTGTTCCTGTGGGCACCGGCGACTGGGTGGCTGAGATCGTACGCCAGCACCAGCCGGAGCCAATCGAGTTCTCTGTGGTTTCCTGCCCGGAGTTCCTGCGCGAGGGTTCGGCAATCAGCGACTTCATGAACCCGGCGCGCACGGTGCTTGGATCACTCGACCGCGAGGCCGCCGAGCGGGTGGCGCAACTGCACCTGCCGCTGCGCGCGCCGATCATTATCACCGATCTGCGCACCGCGGAAATGATCAAGTACGCCTCGAACGCCTTCCTGGCGACCAAGATTTCCTTCATCAACGAGATCGCCAACATCTGCGAGGCGCTGGGCGCGGACGTGAAGGAAGTAGCAATAGGCATGGGCTACGATCCGCGCATCGGGCCGAACTTCCTGGAAGCCGGACTGGGCTACGGCGGTTCCTGCTTCCCGAAAGACGTCAAGGCGCTGGCCTACATGGCCGAAGTGAAAGGCCGTCACCCGCAACTGCTGCACGCGGTGATGGAAATCAACGACGACCGCCGAACCATGGTGCGCCGCAACCTGGAAGAGATGCTCGGCGACCTGGAAGGGCGCACCATTGGCCTGCTGGGCCTCTCATTCAAACCTAACACGGATGATATGCGCGAAGCGCCCTCGATTGACATCGCCCACTCGCTGCTGGCCGCCGGCGCAACCGTGCGCGCTTACGATCCGGTGGCGATGGACAACGCCCGCGATCTGCTACCCAACGTTCAGATGGCCCCCGATCCCTACACCCTGGCCGAGGACTGCGATGCGCTGGTGGTGGTCACCGAGTGGAACGAATTCAAGCAACTCGACCTCAAGCAGGTGCGCGAGCGCATGGCACAGCCGGTGATCTACGACGGGCGCAACATCTACGACCCCGCGCTGATGGCGAAACTGGGCTTCCGATATCGCGGCGTGGGACGCGGATACAACGGCGCTCGTCGCTCCGAAACCGCGGACATCACCCATCTAAAGGCATCGTGACGATCAAAGAACCCATTCCCATCTGCGACTACGAAGGGTCAGATTACCAGACCCGCTTCTGGGAGCAGAGCGACCGCGCCTACGAAGACCAGGCGGAGGCGGTGGCGCTGCGTCGCCTGCTGCCGCCGCGCGGCGATCTGCTGCTGGAAGTAGGTGCGGGTGCGGGGCGCAACACGCCGCGCTACACTGGATACCAGCGCATCGTGGTGATGGACTACGCTCGCACGCAACTGCAACAGGCACAGCAGCGGCTTGGGCGCAGCGAGCGCTACATCTACGTGGCTGCGGATGTGTATCGCCTGCCCTTTGTGGACGGGCTGTTCGACGGTGCGACCATGATCCGCGTGCTGCACCACATGGCCGACGCACCGCGCGCGCTGGCGCAAATTCGCCGCGTGATGCAGCCCGGCGGCGTGTTCATCCTGGAGTTCGCCAACAAGCACAACCTGAAGGCCATCCTGCGCTATCTGCTGCGCCGCCAGACCTGGAGCCCCTTCACGCTTGAACCGGTGGAGTTCGCCCCGCTGAACTTCGATTTCCATCCGCGCACAGTGCGACAGTGGCTACGCGAAACAGGCTTCGCCATCGAACGCCAGCTCACCGTTTCCCACTTTCGCCTGGGGCTGCTCAAACGGCTGATCCCGCTGCGGCTGCTGGTGGCCGCTGACTCGCTGGCACAGTGGACTGGTGATTGGTGGCAACTCAGCCCCAGCGTGTTCGTGCGCGCCCGCGCCCAGGGACAAACCGCCATCGCCCCGCCGGACGCCTTCTTCCAATGCCCGGCCTGTGGCCATCAGCCACTGGAGGAAAGCCCCGAAGCGCTCACCTGCACCGGCTGTGGCAAGCGTTGGCCGATCCACGACGGCATCTACGACTTCCGCGAACCGCTGGAGGATTGACCATGCCCGCTGTGCTGTTTGTGTGCACCGCCAACCAGTGCCGATCCCCCATGGCCGAAGCCATGTTCCGCCGCCTGCTTGAAGAACACGGGCTGACCGGCTGGCGCGTGGAATCCGCCGGCACCTGGACTCAAGACGGTATCCCCGCCACCAACTTCGCTCAGGAGGCCATGCGCGCTCGTGGGCTTGACATCTCTGCCCACCGCTCGCGCGAGGTCAGCGCCGATCTGCTGCGCCAGTTCGACCTGATCCTGACCATGGAAGAAGGTCACAAAGAGGCGCTGCGCTTCGAATTCCCCGATGTGGCCGACCGCGTCTTCCTGCTCAGCGAGATGGCGGATAAAGCCTTCGAGATCGAAGACCCTGTCGGCAAACCGTTGGAGGAGTATCGCCGCACTGCCGACGAAATCCACGCCTTGCTGAAAGCCGGTCTGGATCGCATCTGCGAACGGGTGAACGCCGGCAATGTCCGCGCTGAAGATTGAATCCTACCGCTTTGGGGAAATCGTCATCCAGGGGAATACCTACCGCCGCGACCTGATCCTCTTCCCCAACCGCGTGCTGCCAGACTGGTGGCGTCGCGCAGGGCATTCGCTCTGCCTGGACGACCTGCAGGCCGTGTTGGACGACCCGCCGGCGGTGCTGGTGATCGGGCAAGGCGCGTCTGCGCGCATGGAAGTGCCCGACGCGGTGCGTGGCGCCTTGAAGGCGCACGGTCTGCGCGTGATCACCCAGCCCACCGCCCAGGCCTGCCAGACCTACAACGAGCTGTGTGAACACGAGCACGTGGCCGCCGCCCTGCATCTGACCTGCTGATGCCCGACCTTTCTGATCCCGACCTGCTCCACCGCCAGTACCACGACGCCCATCACCTGAACGCCCGCATCGCGCTGCACACCCGCTTCAGCACGAACCGCTATGGCTGGTACGTCTGGGTGTTCGACCACCTGCGTGACCTGCCTGCCGAAGCACGCGTGCTGGAGGTCGGTTGCGGGCCTGGAGGCCTGTGGCAAGCCAACGCACACCGTCTGCCCACCGGGTGGCACATTGCGCTGACCGACCGCTCGCCGGGCATGGTGCGCCAAGCGCGTGCCGCTGTGCGCGGGTTGTCTGCCACCTTCACCTTCGCTTCCGCAGACGCCCAGGCGCTGCCCTTCCCCAACCGCACCTTCGATGCCGTGCTCGCCAACCACATGCTCTACCACGTGCCCGACCGTCCGCGCGCGCTGGCCGAAATCCACCGCGTGCTGCGCCCTGGCGGTCAATTGCTCGCCGCCACCGTCGGCCAGGATCACCTGCACGAACTGGCCGAACTGGTGCAATCATTCGATCCACAACGCGACGCACTGACCACACTGCACACGACCGGTTTCACGCTGGAGAACGGTGAGCCTCAACTGCGCGCCCACTTCTCCCAGGTGCGCCTGCGCCGCTACGAAGACGCGCTCCTCGTCACTGAAGTGGAGCCGCTGGCGACCTACCTGCGCTCCAGCGTGCGCTTTCCCATCCCCGAAGCACAGATGGACGATCTGCGCGCCTTCCTGGCGCGCGAGATAGCGCGGCACGGCGGCGCGATTCACATCACCAAATCGCTGGGGATGTTCATCGCCAGCGTCTGAGAAAGGCTTGCGATGCACGCGAACAAACCGCTCCCCCTCGGCAAGCTGCCTCCCGACCTGCTGCAGGCGCTGTTTGAGCGCCTGCCCATGCAGGACAAGCGCCTGCTGCTCGGTCCTGGCATCGGTCTGGACTGCGCTGTGATCGACATGGGCGACCGCTGCCTGGTGCTGAAGTCTGACCCGATCACCTTTGCCACGGACGCCATCGGCTGGTACGCGGTGCAGGTAAACGCCAACGACATTGCCACCACCGGCGCGCTCCCACGCTGGTTTCTGATCACCCTGCTGCTGCCCGAAAGCCAGACCACGCCGGAGAGCGTGTCGGCCATCGCTGATCAGGTCGCTGATGCCTGCCGCGACCTGGGCATCACCGTGGTCGGCGGGCATACCGAAATCACCTACGGTCTGGATCGTCCCATCGTGGCCGGAACGATGATCGGCGAGGTAAGCTACGAGCAGTTGGTCACGCCGCGCGGCGCTTCCGCCGGTGACCGCATCCTGCTCACCAAAGGCGTGCCCATCGAAGGTACCGCCATCCTGGCACGAGAGTTCCCCGACCGGTTGCAGCAGACGATGAGCGCAGATGAAGTTCGCCGCGCGCAGGATTTCCTCTACCGACCGGGGATCGGCGTGACGCGCGACGCGCAAATCGCCTGCCGGGCCGGGAAGGTGACCGCCATGCATGACCCGACGGAGGGCGGGCTGGCCGCCGCACTGTGGGAACTCGCCGAGGCGTGCGGCCACGGGTTGGAAGTGGATGTGGCCTCCGTGCCGGTGCCGGAGGTCTCGCAGCAGGCGTGCGCGATTTTTGGCCTCAACCCGCTGGCAACGATTGCCTCTGGCGCGCTGCTGCTCACCTCCCCGCCCGCGGACGCCGCCCGCATCTGTGCCGCGCTGGAACGCGAGGGTATCCCCTGCGCAGAGATCGGGACAGTCACCGCGCGTCCGCCGAAGGTGTGGCAGATCTCCCCAACGGGACGCAGCCTGCTGTCACGTCCCACCCGCGATGAGATCAGCCGCGTCTTCGAATGAGGCCGACATCTGTACAACCCAGAAAGCCAAAGCGCTCCAGGGGCACTATCCGGTTAGAAAGCAAGCTACAGATGACCGCTGATGATCACGGATACGTAAAAATCTGTGTCCACTTGAGCCATCTGTGGCCCAGATTTGCACGCTCAGCGGGGCACAAGTGGAAGGTGTGACGCACTTTTACAAAGTGCGTCACACCTGATCCTGGTTACTCCACCACACCATAGAACAACGGCAACGGCTCCACCTGCTCCGAGCTGAAGCGGTGAGCCTCAAGCAGCCGTTCGCGCGACACCTCCAGCGTCTCATGCCGGTTGGCGTGAATGGTAAACAGCGGTTCGCCCTGCTCCACGTAATCCCCCACTTTGTGGTGAATCACAATACCTACTGAGTGATCGATCGGGTCGCCTTTCTTCTCACGCCCGGCGCCGAGCAGCACCGCCGTCTCACCAACGGTGCGGGCGTGGATTTCGGCTAGGTAACCGCTTTGCGGCGCGGGCACGGTCTCGATCAAAGGAGCCGTGGGCAACAGATCAGGATCGTCCAGCACGCGCAGATCGCCACCCTGGGCCTGCACCAGCGCGCGGAACTTCTCCCAGGCACGGCCATCATCCAGCGCTGCCGCTGCCATCTCGCGGCCTTCATCCACCGTGCGGGCCTTCTCACCCAGTAGCAGCATGTAAGCGGCCACCTCCAGACAGTGCGCGCGGAAGTCCGCCGGGCCGCCCCCACGCAACGTCTCGATGGCCTCGCGCACCTCCAACGCGTTGCCCACCGCCTGGCCCAGCGGCTGATTCATGTCGGAGAGCAGCGCAACCGCCTTGCGCCCGGCCAGCTGCGCGATCTCCACCATCAGCGTGGACAGTTCGCGGGCGTCTTCCAGTGTTCGCATGAACGCGCCGTTACCGGTCTTCACGTCCAGCACAATAGCCTGCGCGCCGGCAGCCAGTTTCTTGCTCATCACCGATGAGGCAATCAGCGGAATGGACGGGACGGTGCCGGTTACATCGCGCAGCGCGTACAGTTTCCCGTCCGCGGGCGCCAGGTCAGCCGTCTGGCCGGTAAGCACCAGCCCCACATCGCGCAATTGCGCCAGGAACTCCTCCGTGGTCAGGTCACATCGATAGCCAGGGATGGATTCCATCTTGTCCAGTGTGCCGCCGCTGAATCCCAACCCACGCCCCGACATCTTGCCAACCGGCAGGCCACAAGCAGCCACAGTCGGTTCGACAACCAGCGTGGTTTTGTCGCCCACACCACCGGTAGAGTGCTTGTCCACTGCAATGGGCACCACCTCCGAGAGGTCCAATACCTCGCCGGAGCGCATCATGGCCAACGTGAGGTCGGTGGTTTCTCGCGGTGTCATGCCGTTGAGCAGCACCGCCATCGCCCAGGCCGCCGCCTGGTAATCGGGGATTTCGCCTCGCGTGTACCCCTGGATGAAGAACTCGATTTCCTCGCGGGTCAATTCCTGTCGATCACGTTTCTTGATGATGATATCTACAGCACGCATGGGCCTCTCCTTGATGCCAGGTTTCGATGCATACCCGTTCGATGACTTCCGTGCTTGTGCACTTCAATAAATCATAACTTAAGGATCATTTAACCATAATTTTTTCTCCCACTTAACCGCATCTCTGATACAATACAAATTACCGCTTTCCAACTCAGACGGAGAGAAAAAAAATGGCCGACGTGATCGATTATACAATCTACGGTGACGACCTGCAACTGGTGGAAGTATCACTAGGTCCCGGCGAAGGCGTGCGCGCCGAAACCGGCGTGATGGCCTACATGGAAGACGGCATTGAGATGCAAACATCCACCGGCGGCGGAATCCTGAAAGGGCTGAAACGCGCGCTGACCGGCGAGAGCTTCTTCATCACCACGTTCCTGAACCAAAGCCGCGAGCTGCGGCGGGTGGCCTTTGCCGCACCGTATCCCGGCAAGATCATCCCGCTCAACCTGCGCGCCGTGGGCGGACGGTTCATTTGCCAGAAAGACTCCTTCCTGTGCGCCGCGCAAGGCACGGAAATCGAAGTCGCTTTCACCAAAAGGTTGGGCGCAGGTATCTTCGGCGGTGAAGGTTTCATCCTGCAACGCCTTGAAGGCGACGGCATGGTCTTTCTGCACGCAGGCGGCACGATCGTGGAGAAAGAACTGGCTCCCGGCGAAAGCCTGCGCGTGGACACCGGCTGTCTGGTCGGCATGGCACCCACTGTGGACTACAACATTCAGTTCGTGGGCGGCTTCAAGAACGCCCTCTTCGGCGGCGAAGGACTGTTTCTGGCACGGCTGACCGGCCCCGGCAAGGTGTATCTGCAAAGCCTGCCCTTCTCCCGGCTGGCGGATCGCATCATCACCGCCTCACGCATCTCCGTAGGCGAGAAGAAAGGCGTGGCCGGCCTGGGTGGCGATATCCTGGGGAACCTGATCAGCGGAGGTTAAGGCATACTGCCGCTTACATGAGTTATTTGCATGTGATCATCCCTGGCGGTAGCAAGGCCACCCGCCAGCGAATCCGTGACGTCCTCAACAGCTCCGGCCTGGCTGTTGAGACCACTTTTCTGGAGGATCTAAATCGCCTGGACGACCTGCAGGGGGACTTCGTCCTGCTTCCCTGGGATCAAGAAAACTCAATCGCTCTGCTTGAACGGCTTCGACAAGCCCACCCGAACACCCCTGTCTTTCTCCTCACCCGTGACAACGGCTCACCACCCGAGCTGCCTTGTAAAATCGCTGGCACGATCCCGGAGCACGCGCTGGAGAACCTGGCCAAGGTTTTGCGCCCACACCTGGAAGCCCGACGCCTGGAAGACCTACA
The DNA here is from genome assembly GCA_964435005.1 of uncultured Anaerolineaceae bacterium. Taxonomy (GTDB): domain Bacteria; phylum Chloroflexota; class Anaerolineae; order Anaerolineales; family DRMV01; genus CAYSXA01. The sequence goes on from CAYSXA010000018.1 coordinate 13,653, forward strand.
CCGACTGGTGAAAGAACTGGATGCACTGAAAGGGGTAAGCGAGGCATTGCAGTTCTTGCCTAAAGCAGTTGCCCACCTGTTGAACGCCGACGGGAGCATCATCGCGTTGCGTGACTCTCAGGACCACACTGTCATCCACCCGGTTGGGCACAACCTGCCTGCTGATTACACAAAAACGTCTATCTCGCGTGGAGAGGGATTGGTCTGGCACACCCTGTTGAAACGCGAGACTTTGATGCTGGACGACTACAGCGCCCACCCAGAAGCCCTGCCCAAAGGGAAAGCTGCTGGCTTCCGCTCGCTCCTCTCCGTGCCGCTCCTCGCTGGCAACGCAGTGATCGGTTCACTCGCTGTGTTTCGCAAACGGGTACACCCCTTCACCTCATATGATCGCATGCTTCTGGAAACGCTGGGGGTATTGGCTGGCGCTCGCATGAACGACATGCGACTGAGCGCCACACTGCTCCAACAAGCGACCGAGCTGAGCCTGCTGCACTCCCTGAGTACCATCGCTACCGAAGCCACCACGGTGGACGAATTACTTCAACGCACCACCAACCTGATTCACCAACACTTCCTCCCCTCCAACTGCGGCATTCTGCTGGTGGACCGGGCACGAAACGCGCTGATTCCTCACTGCACGTACCGCGACCACCCGGACACGGCGTTTCCCGAATCCGTCCCCATCGGCACCGGCGTGACCGGCCGTGTGGTACTCACCGACCGCAGCGAGCGCATCGACGACGTACGGGAATGTGACTATTATCTTGAAGTCGATCCCAGTGTACGCTCAGAGTTATGCGTGCCCATCCACATCCAGGGGAAAGTGATCGGGGTGATCAACCTGGAAAGCACCCATCGGGCCGCTTTTTCGCCCACCGACCAGGCGCTGCTGGAATCCGTCGCCCGACAACTGGCATCGAACGTGGAAAAATTACGCCTGCTGGAAGAAGAACGCAACCGCCGTCGCCTGGCAGAAAGCCTCCACGCCGCCACCACTTCCCTGATCTCCTCCCTGGAACTTGACCATGTACTGAACACCATCCTGCACCTGTTGAAACAGGTCGTCTCAATGGACAGTGGCTCGGTCCAGCTGATCGAGGGAGACATGCTGCGCACCGCAGCCGTGATCGGTTTTGAGCACCCTGAGCGTCTGCTGGGCGCCCACAACCCGCTGAACTCCCCCATCCTGTTAGAAGTCACCCGCCGCCGCGAGCCGGTTATCCTGGAAGACGCCAGCAGCCATCCCGGCTTTGACAACTGGGTGGACGAATATCCTATTCGCGGCTGGATGTGCGCGCCGCTCATCGCCCGTGGCGAGGTGATCGGTTTCCTGACGCTGGACAGCCGCCAGCCACACACATTTCGTGCCATCGACGCTGCCCTGGTGCAAACTTTTGCCAACGAAGCTGCTCTGGCGATTCACAACGCCCGCCTGTTCCAGGAAAGCCGCCAACGCACCCGCGAACTGAGCACGCTGTACGCCACCATGCTCGCCCTCAGCGCCTCGCTGGACCAACGCGATCTGCTCTCCAACCTGGAAAAGCAGGTGCGGGAACACATTGCACCCGACGGGCTGTTGCTGCTCTCGCTGGAGGGAGAGTACCAGGCTACTGTGCTGCATGCCAGCATCCAGGGCAAGCACATCCCCGATTGGGTAGGACAGACCATCTCCACGGACACTTTCCACCCGCTGGCCTGGGTGCAGCAAAGTGGCCAGCTATTGATCACCCGCGACCTGGAGCAACCCCCGTTGCTGGGTATGGCTTCAGAGCGTGACGAGCGCGTACGCGCCTGGGTCGGCCTGCCGCTGCGGGTTGGCGATCGCGTCCAGGGCATCCTGGTCATGGAATTCTTCGAAGCCGGGCAACTGGATCGCTATAATCCGGAATTCCTGCAGGCGTTTGCCAATCAGGTTGCCGTGATGCTGGAACACACTCGCCTGTATCAGCGCGCCCTGCAGGACGCGGAGCATTGGGCAGTGCTCCACTGGGCTGGCCAGGAAATCAACCGCGCCGGCCTGGACCTCGAACGCGTGTACACTGCCGTGCACCAGGCCGCTCGCCGGCTAATGGACTGCGACGCCTTTGCCATCACGCAGTATCACGCTGAGGGAAAAGAGGTCGAAGGGGTGTACCTGGTTGATCTGGGACGCCGTGTCCCCACATTCCGCTCACCGGCCGAACATACGCTCACCTGGCAGGTCGTTCAGCGCGGCAAAGCGCTCTGCATTGGCGACCTGACCGCATACCCACAAATGATCAGCTGCGCTCGCTTCGGTACGGAACAGCCCGTCCGATCGGTGATCGCCGTGCCCATGCGCCTCGGGAACCGCATCATCGGGATGATCTCAGCGCAATCCTACCGCCCAAATGCCTACAGCGACGACGATGCCGTGCGTCTGGAGATGCTCGCCGCCCAGGCAGTGGTCGCCATCGAAAACGCCCAGCTGTACACCACGATTGAACGCCGTGCGCTGCACCTGCTCACCGCCGCCGAGGTGGCGCGCGATGCAGCCGTGCTCGACGAAGTGGACACCTTGCTCCAGCGTGCAGTCAACCTGGTACGCGACCGCTTCGGCTTCTACCATGCCGGCATCTTCCTGACAGATGAACGCCGGGAATATGCTGTGTTGCGCGCCGCGACAGGTAGAGTCGGTCAACAGATGGTCAGGCAAGGTCATCGTCTCAAGATCGGGCAGACCGGCATTGTGGGCTATGTGACCTACACCGGCAAGCCCCGCATCGCCGATGATGTAGACTTAGATCAGGTGCATTACAAGAATCCGCTGCTTCCCTACACGCGCGCGGAGATGGCCGTACCGCTACGCGTGGGACGCGAGGTGATCGGCGCACTCGATGTGCAAAGTCGCCGGGAAAACGCCTTCTCCGCCGAGGACGTGGCCGTGCTGCAAACCCTGGCCGACCAGATCGCCGTGGCCATCCGTAACGCGCAACTGTATCAACGTGAGCGCCAGCGCCGCCGCGCCATGGAAGCGCTGCGCCGCGCCAGCCTGCGCCTGACCGCCAGCCTCGACCTGGAGCACGTCACCCAGACCATCCTGGAGCAGGCCATGGAGCTGAGCCAGGCCTGGGACGTGCACCTGTTCCTCTACAACGGCGAAGAACTCACCTTCGCCGGCGCGCGCTGGCGCGAGCCGGAGCACAGTCCGCCCTTCATCCAGCCGCGCAAGGAAAGCATCACCTACACCGTAGCGCGCAGCGGGCAGCCGCTGATCATCCACGACATGCAAAGCAGTGAGCTATACGCCAAGACCGACTGGGAAGGCGCGATCGCCAGCCTGCCATTGAAGATCGGCGAACAGGTGCGCGGCGTGCTGAACGTGGCCTTCAACAAGCCGCATGTCTTCAGCGAAGAAGAAGTTCAGTTGCTGCAATTGCTGTCCGATCAGGCCGCGATCGCGCTGGAAAACGCCCACCTGTACCGCGAACTGGAGCAGGGATACATTGACACCATCCTGGCCTTAGGACGCACGGTCAACGCCCGGGATGCCTACACCGCCGACCACAGTCACGACCTGACCGAACTGGCCGTCGCCACCGCGCAGGAAATGGGTTGTGACGAACAAACCATCACAAACACCCGCTGGGCAGCGTTGCTCCACGACATCGGGAAAATCGGCATTCCAGACAGCATCCTGAACAAACCCGGCCCGCTGACCGTGGAAGAACGCGCCATTATCGAACAACACCCGGACATCGGCGCAGACATTGTGGCTCCGATCAAGCGGCTGGCCCATCTGGCGCCTATCATCCGCACCCACCAGGAAAAGTACGACGGCAGCGGCTATCCGCGCGGCCTGAAAGGAGAAGAAATCCCGCTCGAAGCGCGCATCGTCGCCGTGGTTGACGCCTACAGCGCGATGATCGACGAACGGGTGTACAAGCAGGGCAAGTCGCCAGAAAGCGCCGTAGCGGAGCTACAGCGCTGCGCCGGCACGCATTTTGACCCCCAGGTGGTCGACGCGTTCATCCAGGTGCTGAAGAAGCGCAACATCGCCTAAACGAGCGACGCCCCTGCGGAGGGGCGTCGCTCGTTCCATCACTCAAAGACCACTTCTTCCTTTCCGGCCAGTTTATCCTGAATCCACTGGATCACGATCTCCAGATGGCGAGGGCGATCCACAAAGTTCAGATCGTCCGAGCGGATCGTGAGCACCGGACACAAGTCAAACCCCGAAAGCCAGTCCTCGTAGAACGAATCGAGCAGCGCCAGATAGTCTGCCGTGATGCCGGTTTCAATATCCCGTCCACGGCGACGGATGCGCTCGATCAGCACCGCAGGCGGCGCTTTCAGATAGATCAGCAGGTCAGGCGGCGGCAGGGTACGCACCACCAGGTCGAACACGCGGAGGTAGGAAAGGTAATCTCGTTCGCTCAGGTTGCCCAGGTGGTGCAGTGCGCGCGCGAAGATGTGCGCATCCTCGTAGATCGAGCGGTCGATGATCGCCGATTCCGGCGCCTGGGCCAGCTCCAGGTGCTGCTGGGCACGATGCCCCAGGAAAAACACCTGCAGGTGAAACGCCCAGGCACGCATATCGGCGTAGAAATCGGCCAGGTAGGGGTTGTCGGCCACGGATTCGTAGGCCGTGCGCCAGCCCAGGCGCGCCCCCAGCCGTTCGGTGAGCGAGGTCTTACCCGCGCCGATATTGCCAGCCACCAGGATCAGGCGTTTGGTCATAAAAGCACCCTCCCGAACACGCGACGCACCTTTCCGGTGCGTCGCACATCAACTCAGCACTCGCTATAGCCACAAGTATAACACTTGCGACAGCTCTCCTCGTTGACCACGGTCGCATGGCCGCATTCGGGACACAGGTCGCCAAACATGGTCGGCATGGGCAACATCTTGGATTCATGATGCCCGTTTGGGCCGTCCACCGGCGGGTGCTCCTCACCGTGCTCCTCTGAAGTGTTCTCCAGATATTCGGCGAGCACCTGCGCCACCCCGTCCGGCAGGGAGCGCACCCGATTGGGGCCAAAGCCCATCGCCTGTCCGCCGCCAATACCGAGCAACTGGCGCACCACCTCACGCAGCCGGTCGCGCGGCGCAATCGGCGAAGCCAGCCGCAGCACATAAGAAACCAACCGCCCAATGGCTTCTGAGATCGCCGCCGTCTCCGAGCCGGCCTTTGAGGTATTGATGAACACCTCAAAGGGCTGATGCCCGCCGTTCTCGCTAATCGTGATGAACGCCTTGCCTAACGGCGTGCTGATGCGATACGTGAAACCGGGCAACATGCGCGGACGCGGTTTCTTGCTCTCGTGCCACAGCGTGGGCTGCTCCTCGGCGACCTGCACGCTCGCCTGTTCCTCACCAGCTTTCTGTTTCGCCACGGCTTTGGTTTCCAGCACGACCTTCTCGCGCGAGCCGGTCACGTACACCGTCAGCCCCTTACAACCCAGCTTCCAGGCCAGGCGGTAAGCCTGCGCCACATCTTCTTCCGTGGCCGTTGCGGGGAAGTTCACGGTCTTCGAGATGCTGTTGTCAATGAACACCTGCAACGCCGCCTGCATGCGGACGTGTTCCTCCGCCGTAATGTCCTGCGAGACCACGAAGGTATGCCGGATGTGCGCCGGTAGTTCGGCGACGTGTTGACAGGTTCCCCGTTCCAGCACCTGCTCCACGATGCGGTCACGGGTGGCCTCATCCAGACCGGCGTCCTGCAGCGCCTTCATGAACAGCGGACTGACGTAGGTCAGTTGCAGGTCTTCCCCATTGTCATCCACATGGCGGATGTAAGCCAGCGCGAAGACCGGTTCGCAGCCGTAGCCCTCCACGCCCGCCACCGTGGAGATCGTGCCGGTCGGGGCGATGGTGGTCTGAGCCGCGTTGCGGATGCCGTGCTCGCGGATGCCCGCGACGATCGCATCCCAATCCAGCAACGGGCGTTCCCAATCCGTAGCAGGGGAGCCGTCCAGCCAGTCCGGCCAGCGCGGCGGCTGCCACTTCAGGTCATCCGGGTCGTAGATGCTGCCCTTGATCGCCGGGAAGGGGCCACGTTCGCGCGCCAGTTCGATGCTGGTGCGCATGGCATGGTAGCGGATGAATTCCATCACCTGCGCGGCGAACTCCTGCGCTTCGCGCGAGCCGTAGCGCACGCCGGCCATGTACATCAGGTCGGCCAGCCCCATGATGCCCAGGCCAATGCGCCGTGCACGGTGCGCAGCCTCTTTCAATTGCGGCACAGAAGGGACGTAGGCATTCGCCTCCACCACATCGTCCAGGAAGCGTGTCGCCAGTTCCACGCTCTGGCGCAATTTCTCCCAGTCCACGCGTCCATCCTCGGTCGCGTGCTGCGCCAGATTGATCGAACCCAGACAGCAGTTTTCGTAAGGCCCAAGCCACTGTTCACCGCACGGGTTTGTCGCTTCCAGCGGATACAAATGCGGCACAGGGTTATCGCGGTTGGCCGCGTCCAGGAAAAGCACGCCAGGCTCACCGTTATGGTGCGCCTGCCGCACAATGCGGTCGAACAGGTCACGCGCGCGCACTTTCCTGTAGGTCTTGATCGGAATGCGCGCCCGCTCAGCATCCTCCAGCGTGCCATCGAAATCGCTATAGCGCGGGTGCATCACATCGGGGAAGCGCAACTCCCATTCCTCGTCGTGCTCCACCGCGCGCATGAAGGCATCCGTAATCCCTACCGAGATGTTGAAATTGGTGATCTCGTTCTCATCCGTCTTGCAGGTGATGAAATCTTCAATGTCCGGGTGATCCACGCGCAGTACGGCCATGTTGGCACCCCGCCGACTGCCACCCTGCGCGATCTCCCCAAACGCCTTATCGTACACGCGCAGAAAGCCCACCGGGCCGGTGGCCTGTCCGGCCGAGGATTTGACAATCGTGCCTTTGGGACGCAGGCGAGAGAAAGAGAAGCCGTTGCCGCCGCCGGTCTGTTGAATCAGCGCTGCATTGCGCAGCGTGGTGAAGATGCCCGAATCCTTGCGACCCATATCATCGGAAATCGGGAGCACAAAGCAGGCCGCCAGTTGCCCCAGCGGGGTTCCCGCGCCCGTCCAGGTGGGCGAGTTGGGGAAGAAGCGCTTCGCTGCGAGCAATTCGTAGTACCGCTGTGCCAGGGCCGTCACATCCTGTCCCCAGACGGCCTCCACTTTGGCAACGTGGTAGGCCACCCGCCAGAACGTTTCCTCAACCGTCTCCACAGGTTTTCCATCCGACCCTTTGCGCATGTAGCGGCGGCGGAACACCTGATAGGCGTTATCCGTCAGCGTCACTTTCGAAAGGCCTTGCGGCATCGGTGGGGTAGGCAACAAACCGGTCGCCCGATCAGTGCGTGTACTCATGGCACTCCTCCAAATGCGAGACGATTCACCAGCCGACCAATCGGCGGCTGGTGTGATTCGCAGAACGAACAGGTTTCAGTTTTCCAGCAAACGATCGATTTCTTCGCGCACGGCGCGCAGGTCATCCAGCCCCAAGTACACAATGGCGTATCGGATATAGGCGATCTGGTCGAGCGCCTTCAACCCAGCAATCACCATATCGCCCACCACGCGCGAGGAAACCTCGGCACGTCCCATCGCCTGCAACTTCGCTTCGATTTCCCCCACCAGACGATCGATGTCCGCAGCAGATACCGGGCGCTTGGCGCAGGCGATCCGGATACCACGGATCAGTTTCTCGCGATCGAACTCTTCACGGGTGCCGTCTTGTTTGATGAGCAGGGGAGTGGAAAGTAACGGTCGCTCATAGGTGCTGAACCGCTGATGACAATGCTGACACTCACGCCGACGGCGCACGCCGCCGCGCGCATCATGCGTGGTATCGAGCACTCGCGTCTGTTGATGCTGACAGTAAGGACAGCGCATGATACCCTCTTAGCAAGAAATACCCCCATATATGGGGGCTCAACCGTGTTGAACCCCCGTATCTGGCGGGTTCGCATTGTAGCACAAATTTTCCGAGAGGGCAAGGGAAAAAAGATTAAAAAACGCGCGATGCGTTCGGAAAACACATCGCACGTGGACCTCAGAACCGGCAATCGCCTTCGTCGAAGGCCCGGCGCATCAAAAGAGCCGTTATCCCGGCTGATGGGGCAAAAGCCCCACCAGCCGGCACCGGCAAAAGAGACTGGAGGACGTACCAGCGACCGAGATCAGAGCGCAGGGACGATCACCCGTGACGATTGCGCAGGAAGCTCGGAATATCCAGGTTGTCCGTGTTGATGGTCTGCGGCACAAACGTCTTGGGGTCGGCGGTCTGCTCAGAGGTATGCTCCCGTCGTCGCGGGCGCTCCAGGATCCGACGCGGCATCCCCGACTGATCAAAACCCGTGGCGATCACCGTGATGCGCAGGCGGTCGCCCATGTTCGGGTCAATCACCGCGCCGAAGATCATGTTCACATCGGGGTGCGCGGTCTCCTTGATGATCGCTGCCGCCTGATTGACCTCGAACAGGGTCAGGTCGGGGCCACCGGTCACGTTGAACAGAATGCCGCGCGCGCCGTCGATCGTGATATCCAGCAGGTGACTGGAGATCGCCGCCTCCGCCGCCTCGCGGGCACGCTCCTCGCCCGACGCCTCCCCGACGGCCATCAACGCCGCGCCACCCTCGGACATGATCGTCTTCACATCCGCGAAGTCCAGATTGATCAGGCCAGGCACGGTGATCAGTTCCGAGATGCCCTGAATGCCCTGGCGCAACACGTCATCCGCCACACGGAAAGCGTCCTGCAGGCTGGCGCGCTTGTCCACGATCTGCAACAGGCGGTCGTTCGGGATCACGATCAATGTATCGGCATGCTCTTTGAGCTCGTTGATCCCCTGCTCGGCGGCCTGCATGCGGCGTGCGCCTTCGAAGGTGAACGGCTTGGTGACCACACCAATGGTCAGCGCCCCCACATCGCGCGCGATTTGCGCCACCACTGGGGAAGCGCCCGTGCCCGTGCCGCCGCCGATGCCCGCGGTCACGAACACCATATCTGCGCCGGAGAGCACGTTATACAGCTCCTCGGCGGATTCCTCGGCGGCCTTGCGCCCGATCTCCGGGTCACCGCCGGAACCCAGGCCGCGCGTCAGCTTATCGCCGATGCGCACTCGCTTCTCCGCTTTGGAGAGCATCAACGCCTGCGCGTCGGTGTTCACCGCGATGAACTCCACACCCTGCAACCCTTCTTCAATCATCCGGTTGACGGCGTTGCAGCCGCCGCCGCCCACGCCCACCACCTTGATGCGGGCAAACGACTCGACGTTCTTGTTGATTCCGGTCATCTTGTGTCCTCCTTTGCTAGCTTACGGTAACAGCCGGCGTCCAATCTCCTTGATTTTTTGCCACCATTCTCCTCCTTGACCTCGTCCGGGACGATAGTCCAGGCTCACAAACTCGTTCATCCGCACCGCCCAGCGCAACAGGCCAACGCTGGTCGCGTAGGCAGGCGAGTGCAACCGATCGGTCAGGCCGTGCAGTCCTTCCGGTTGCGCCAGCCGCACCGGCATTCCCAGCACCTGGCTGGCCAGGTCGCGGATGCCCGGAAGCGCCGAAGAGCCACCGGTGAGCACCATTCCCACCGACAGCAGGGCATCATAGCCGGAGCGTTTGATCTCCTTCAGCGCCAGGTCGAAGATCTCTTCCACGCGCGCCTCGATGATATAGGCCAGATCCTGCCGCGGGATGCGAACCGGCTTTGGCTCGCCGAAGGGCTGGATACTGATCTCCTCATCCACGCCCACGGCGGAACGCAACGCATGACCATACCGGATCTTGACCTCTTCAGCCTGTTCGGGTGTCAGGCGCAAGCCGTGAGCGATGTCCGAGGTGATGTGATTGCCGCCCACCGGCAAAACTGCGGTGTACCACACATCGCCTTCCAGGTAGATCGCCAGATCGGTCGTGCCACCGCCAATATCGCACACCACCACGCCCATCTCCCGCTCGGCTTCGGTGAGCACCTCCTCACCCGACGCCAGCGGGTTGAGCACAAAACCGCCCACCTGCAAGCCGGCCTGCTCTACACTGGCACGCAGGTTCGCCAGCGCGGTCTTCGAGGCGGTGATCACCACGGTCTCCACCTCCAGGCGGTAGCCATGCATCCCGACCGGCTGGCGGATGCCGTCCTGTCCGTCCAGGATAAACCCGCGCCGGAGCACATGGATCACCTCGCGGTTGTGCGGGATCGCCACCGCCGAGGCGTTCTCCACGGCGCGCAGCACATCGGCCGGCGTGATCGCCCGCCCGCCGACACCCGCCGCACCGCGACTGTTCACCGAAGCCACGTGCGCCCCAGCCAGGCTGACCAGCGCGGACTCCACCTCCATCCCGGCGCTGCGCTGTGCCTGCTCCACCGAGCGGGCGATGCTGACCGCCAGCCGCTGCTGATCCACCACGCCGCCCTTGCGCATCCCCTGCGAGGGCTCAATGCCCACACCCAGGATGCGGAAATCCTCCTCGCCCTCCACACGGGCGATCAGGGTGCAGATTTTCGTTGTGCCGACGTCCACGCCGACCAGAATAGGCGCATCCATGCGCTACCTCTCCAACATCACAAACGGCGCTGCCAGGTCTTGCAGATCGATCAGCACCGGGCGGCGGTTCTGCTGCTCCAGCCGGGCGACCGTGGCCTGTGCCACGCGCACGCGCACACCGAGATTCGAGGCATCCCAGCCGAAGAACACCTCCCAGCCGCGTGGATCGCGCCAGCCCAAGCCTCGCTGCGGGTCGTAAATCACCGTAGCCTCCTGGGGCTTGAGCGAGTGCAACTGCACTGCCAGTTGCACTACCTCCGGCGACAGCACCTGCGAGCGGGCGTGCGTGGTGGGGGCGAGCGGTGGCAACGGGCCCAATGCGATCACATGCACCGCAGGCGCCGGCTCCTCCGGCAAAGGCATCCACCCCACGCCATCTTCAGCAATGAACAGCCGTCCGATGTCCCGTTCCCAGGCGATGAGCGGCGTGCGTTCGACCACCCGTACCGTGACCCGCGCCGGCCAGCCGACAGTCACCTGGGCGCTCAAAAGGTGCGGGAAAAGCACCATCAGCCGCTGCTCCAGCCGGGACGGCCAGATCAGAAAGACCGGCTGCCCCGTCACACCCAGCGCGCGCTCGACGAGCTGTGGATGCATGCGCTCCGCGCCCTGCACTGTGACCGTCCCCACGCGGAAGGCTGGTGCGTTCCACAAGCCGGTCAGCGTGGCGAGAAGCAGCACGAGCAACGCCAACGCCGCCCCCCGGCTGCCGAACCGCACCCGGCGCCGCACCCGGCTCCGCGGGAAGACGTGCGCGCTGTGGAGCGCCGCCTGATCGCCGCGCGCCACCACAC
>CAYSXA010000019.1:0-24722 GCA_964435005.1 uncultured Anaerolineaceae bacterium
GCATAAGTCGGGCGCAGCGCTGACCCTTCCCGCCGCAAACAACCGCGCCGCAGCAACACGTCCTCCGGCAGCTCCTCCACCGGCAAGGAGAGCCGATCCAGGTAGGCCTCCACCGCTTCGGGGTTCAAATCCTCCAACGTGGCATCCGGCGGTACGCGAGACTCGAAGGAGACCTCACCGCGCTCCAACAACAGGCGGTGCAGGTCACGTGCGCGGATGGGCACAGTGCGCCGCCCCTCACGGATCAGGTAACGACCGTCCAGGCTGTACACGTGCGGCAATCCGCGCGGCACGGTGATCACCACCAGCGCGGCCTCAGCTACGCGATCCACGCGCGGCAACGGCAACACCAGCGGCGGGTCGGCGCGCAACGCGGCCTGAAAGGCACGGTCGGTGGCGCCCGCCACGTCCTGCACGCCCTGAATCCGGCCGGTGCGCGGCGAGACCCCCAGCAGCACCGTGCCGCCCTGCGCGTTTGCCATGCCGACCAGCACCTCGGCCAGCGCCTCCACGCTCCCCCCCTCGGGGAACCAGTGCAGGCGCGGCCCCATGCCCCCGGCAATGCGGGAAAGCCAATCCGTCCCTGACATCGCCCACTAGTATGGCAGAACTCACCCAATTGCGCAACCCACCCTCCGATGCCGTGTTCTTCTTTCTAAGAACACCTCCCGGAGCATGGATTGTGCTACAATCCAGACAAGTCGTTTCACTCACATCATTTTAAAACTCAAAGGAGGAGAACATGAACGGTTCTGAAATCACCAACGACGACAAGCTGTGGGCAGCGCTGGGCTACCCGATTTCGATTCTGGCGCTGGTCGCGCTCCTGATGGAGGACAAGAAAGCCCGTCCGTTCATCAAGTTCCACGCAGTGCAGTCGCTGGCCTTCAACATCGCGCTGGGCGTGGTGGCATTCATTCTGAGCACCGTAACGCTGGGTTTCGGCGCACTTTGTATTCCTGTGTTCTGGCTGGCAACGCTCTGGCCGGCTTACGACGCTTACCAGGGAAACTATACCGAAATCCCGTTCATCACGAACTTCATCAAGAACCAGGGCTGGGTGGGGTAAAGCAACGAAGAACTCGCCACCGGGAGGGAGAACATGACGCAAACACCCGTACCTATGCAACATGCCCCGCTTTCGCCCGCCGACGAGCGGTTGTGGGCCATGCTGGCCCATCTGAGCGTGCTGCTCAACCTGATCACCGGGGTGCTGGGGCCCATTGGCGCGCTGGTGATCTATCTGGCGCTCAAAGACCGCTCACGCTTCGTCGCCTTCCACGCCATGCAATCCCTGCTGATGCAACTGGTGCTCTGGGTGGGCGGCGGGCTGATCACCGGCGCAGCCTGGGCGATCACCGGTGCGTTGAGTGCAGTGATGGTCGGATTGCTGTGCATCCCGCTGGCCTGCCTGGTCAGCCTGCTGCCGCTGGGTGCGCTGATCTACGGGATCGTCGGCGCGGTGGAAGCCAGCCAGGGCAAGGATTTCCGCTACTACCTGATCGCGGATTGGGCCGACCGCATCCTGGCCTGAGGGCTTGACTTTTCCTCCGCCTGCCCGTAGAATGAAGACGACAATCGAACGGAGGTCGGGGAGAGACCCGCGCAGCGGGCACCGAAGGGGCAAGTCTGCTTCGGCATAAGCAGGCGAAACTCTCAGGTCAAAGGACCCGGCTTCCGCCAACCTCTGGAAAGTCCGCGTGAGCGGCACCGAAGGGGCAAGCCGTCCAGATGGACGAGCGAATCTCTCAGGTCGATGACAGAGGACGCACTTAAGGCTTCGTGCGTCCTCTTTTCGTTAACCCCACTTCCTCACAGGAGGCCATCATGAACATCCCGACCGAATTGAAGTACTCGAAAAACGACGAATGGCTGAAGGTGGAAGGCAATCAGGGCACGGTAGGCATCACCGACTACGCGCAGGAACAACTGTCCGACGTGGTGTACGTGGAGTTGGTGATCGCCGAGGGTGATCAGGTGAAAGCCGGCGACGTGATTGCCACGGTGGAATCGGTAAAGGCCGCCGCCGACGTGTACGCCCCGGTCTCCGGTACGGTGACCGCCGTGAACGACGACCTGGCCGACACGCCGGAAATCATCAACAGCGACCCCTACGGAGACGCCTGGCTCCTCCGCCTGACGTTGAGCGATCCCGCCGAGGCCGACGCGCTGATGGACGCAGAGGCGTATGCGGCGTATTGCGAAGAACGAGAGCATTGATCTAACCTGCAACTTCTAACATGCAGCGGCAAGTTGCAGGTTGCAGGATACAACTGGAGGCCCCATGTTCTTTCCCCACACTCAGGCCGACCGGGAAGCCATGCTACGCGCCATCGGCGTGGAACGCATCGAAGACCTGTTTCAGGCCGTGCCGGAGGCGCACCGCTTCCCGCAACTCGACCTGCCACCGGCGCTGACCGAAATGGAAGCCTGGGAAGAGGTCAGCGGGCTGGCCGCCGCGAATGAGACAGCGGAACAGCTCGCCTGCTTCCTCGGCGCAGGCGCGTACCACCACTACATCCCCGCTGCGGTAGACGCCGTGCTGCGCCGGGGGGAGTTCTACACGGCGTACACCCCGTACCAGCCGGAGATCTCCCAGGGTACGCTCCAGGCCATCTTCGAGTACCAGAGCCTGATCTGCGCGCTGACCGGCATGGACGTGTCCAACGCTTCGCATTACGACGGCGCGACGGCGGTGGCCGAGGCGGTGAACATGTCCCAGGCGGTCTTTCGCGGCAAACGAGGACAGGTGATCCTCTCCCCGGCGCTGCATCCACACTACCGCGCCACAGTGCACACCTACATCCAGGGCACGCCGATTCAGGTGCTGGGGGAAGACCTGCCGCCGGAGAGCACGCCGGAGGCGCTCGCCGACCTCATCACCACAGACACAGCGCTGGTGATGGTGCAATACCCCGACTTCTTCGGGCGGGTGTTCGACTACACCGCGCTGGCCGAGGTCGCCCACGCGAAAGGCGCGTTGCTCGGCGTGGCGGTCAACCCGCTGGCGCTGGGGCTACTCAAACCGCCCGGCGCGATGGGCGCGGACATCGTGACCGGCGAAGGCCAGCCGCTGGGTATCCCGCTTTCTTATGGCGGGCCATACCTGGGCATCTTCACCACCCGCCAGCAGTACGTGCGCAAGATGGCCGGTCGTCTGGTAGGCGAGACGGTGGACAATCGCGGTCAGCGCGCCTACGTGCTCACCCTGACCGCCCGCGAGCAACACATCCGCCGCGAACGCGCCACCTCGAACATCTGCACCAACCAGGGGTTGATGGCGCTGGCGGCGGCGGTGTACCTCAGCCTGCTGGGCAGGCACGGGCTGCGCAAGGTGGCCGAACTGAACTACCACAAGGCGCACTACGCCGCACAACGCTTGACCGCGCTGGAGGGGTACGAATTGCTCTTCCCACAGACGCCTTTCTTCAACGAGTTCGCGCTGCGCTGCCCGCGCCCGGTGAGCGAGATTAACGAACATCTGCTGGAACACGACATCCTCGGCGGCTACGATCTGAGCCAGGATTACCCCGAACTGGGACACGCCATGCTGGTCGCCGTGACCGAGATGAACAGCCGGGAGGACATCGAATACCTGGCCGACGCGCTGGCGGAGGTAGCCCGATGAACGACCTGAACATCCGCGAACCGTTGATTTATGAACTCTCCTCGCCGGGACGCCAGGGGGTGCGCTTCCCCGACCCCGACGTGCCGCTCAGCGACCTGCCCGCCGATCTGGTGCGCGACGATCTGCCGCTGCCCGAACTCTCCGAGGTGGACGTGATTCGCCACTACACCCACCTCTCCTCGTTCAACCACGGCGTGGACACCGGCTTCTACCCGCTGGGGTCGTGCACCATGAAGTACAACCCGAAGGTGAACGAGGAAGCCGCCCGCCTGCCCGGCTTTGCCCACCTGCACCCGCTCCAGCCGGAGGTCACCGCCCAGGGCGCGCTGGCGTTGATGTACCATCTGCAGGAGTTCCTGAAGGAAATCAGCGGTTTCGCCGGAGTCAGCCTGCAACCGGCGGCGGGGGCACACGGCGAACTGACCGGCGTGCTGATCATCCGCGCCTACCACCGCGCACGCGGCGAAACGCAGCGGGACAAAATCCTGATCCCCGACTCGGCGCACGGCACAAACCCGGCCACCTCGGCGATGAGCGGGATGCGCGTGGTGCAGATTCCCTCGGATGCGCGCGGCAACATCGATCTGGAAACCCTGCGCGCGGAGTGCGATGAGACGCTGGCCGGCGTGATGATCACCAACCCGAACACGCTCGGCCTGTTCGAGGAGCACATCGAGGCCGTGGTGGAGGCCGTGCACCAGGCCGGTGGGCTGGTCTACGGCGACGGGGCGAACCTGAATGCGCTGATGGGCATCGTGCGCCCCGGTGACCTGGGCTTCGACGTGATGCACTTCAACCTGCACAAGACCTTCTCCACCCCGCACGGCGGCGGCGGACCGGGTTCCGGCCCGGTGGGCGTGGCGCAGCACCTGGTGGACTTCCTGCCCGGTCCGATCGTGACCATCCTCGAAGAAGAAAAGGACGATCTGCCCCCGCTCTACGGTCTGACCATGCCGAAACAGTCCATCGGGCGGGTGAAGTCTTTCCACGGGCACTTCGGCGTGCTGGTGCGTGCGTTCACCTACATCCTGATGCACGGCGCGGACGGGCTGCGCCAGGTCTCCGAGTACGCAGTGCTGAACGCGAACTACCTGCTCGCCCGCCTGCGCGACATCTACCACGTGCCCTACGACCGCATCTGTATGCACGAGTTCGTGTGCGAAGGCCGCTGGAAGGACGCACCCGGCGTGCACGCGCTGGACATCGCCAAGCGGCTGATGGACTTCGGCTTCCATCCGCCGACGAACTACTTCCCGCTGATCGTCCACGAGGCGCTGATGATCGAGCCCACGGAGACCGAAAGCAAGGAAACGCTGGACGCCTTCGTGGAGGCCATGCAGCAAATCGCGCGGGAAGCGCACGAGAACCCCCAAGTGCTGCACGAAGCGCCGCACGTCACCCCCTTCGGGCGTTTGGACGAGGTGCGTGCTGCCAAACAACTTGTGCTGTGCTGCGAATGGCCGAATGACTGAAACACGGTGACTGATGTGGCGGCGCTGTTGCCACATCAGTCACCCGTTCAAGCAGAGATGGGGGAAAAGCAGTTCAACCGCGGTTTACCTGCGTCACAGGCAGTGATACAATAATGCCCCTCACTTCAGGGCGGTTCTCCCCACAACCCAATCTATGAGAACTACCCCAACCATGTAGGAGGCAACCCATGACCTTCCAGATGGTTTCTCCCCGCCCGACCATCGAAATCCACCTGCCGGATGGCCGCGTGATTGAGGGGCCGCGCGGCGCGACGGTCGGCGAGTTCCTGCAACCGGTGAATAACCCACAAGCCCCCATCGTCGGCGCCGTGGTGAACGGCAAGTTGCGCGAGCTCACCCATCGCCTGGAACTGGACGCACATGTTCGTCCCATCACGATGGCCGACGCGGACGGGATGCGCATCTACCGCCGCTCGCTCACCTTTCTGCTGGAAGCCGCGTTTCAGGAACTGTACGCCGACGCCACATTGACCATTGACCACTCCATCGCTTCGGGCGGCTACTACTGCCAGGTGCGCGGACGCCCGCCGCTGAGCGGGGAGGAAATCGCCGCGCTGGAAGCGCGGATGCGTGCGCTGGTCGAGGCCGACCTGCCGTTCGAGCGCCAGGAAGTGCCGCTGGACGAAGCCATCGCCTTCTTCCAGTCCCAGGGCATGGACGACAAGGTGCGCCTGCTGCGCCATCGTCCCAAACCGCACCTGGTGCTGTACTCGATGGGCAACCACCGGGACTACCACCACGGCTACATGGTGCCGTCCACCGGTTACCTGCGCTGGTTCGCGCTGGAAGACGCCGAGAACGGGGGCTTCCTGCTGCGCTTCCCACGCCGCCGCGCGCCAACGGTCATCCAGCCCACCGGGCCGCTGCCCAAACTGCTCTCTACCTTCCGTCAGTACGGCGACTGGCTGGAGCGGCTGGGCATCGGCAGCGTGGGAGCGCTGAACGACGCCATCCAGGACGGGCGCATCCGCGAGATCATCCTGGTCTCCGAGGCGTTGCACGAGCAGCGCATCGCGGAAATCGCGGCGCAGATCGCCGCCCGCCACCCGGCGGTGCGCATCGTACTGATCGCCGGCCCGTCGTCCTCTGGCAAGACCACCTTTTCTAAGCGGCTCTCGGTGCAACTGCTCACCCACGGCATCTCCCCCTTCCCGCTAGAGATGGACAACTACTTCGTGGATCGGGACAAGACGCCACGCGACGAGGACGGTAATCTGGACTACGAATCGCTCTACGCGCTCGACCTGGAGCGTCTGGGGCACGACCTGAAGGCGCTGATCGCCGGCGAGCGCGTGCAACTGCCGCACTACAACTTCCTCACCGGATGCCAGGAAGAAGGCGAAGAGGCGCAAATCGCCCCCGATCAGGTGATCATCCTGGAAGGCATCCACGGGCTGAACCCCAATCTGCTGCCGGACATCCCGCCGGAGCACACCTTCCGCATCTACGCCTCGGCGCTTACCCAGTTGAACCTGGATCGGCACAACCGCATCTCAACCACGGACACGCGGCTGATCCGCCGCATCGTGCGCGACGCGCGCGAGCGCGGCTACAACGCGCGCGAGACCATCAGCCGCTGGGAGCTCGTCCGGCGCGGCGAGAAGCGCAACATATTCCCCTATCAGGAAAACGCGGACGTGATGTTCAACTCCGCCCTGGCCTACGAACTGGCGGCGCTCAAACCGCACGCCGAGCCACTGTTGCGCCAGGTTCCTTACGGCACGCCGGAGCACATCGAGGCCAAGCGCCTGCTGGCCTTCCTGGAATGGTTCCTCCCACTGGACGATACGCTGATTCCAGACAACTCGCTGCTGCGCGAGTTCATCGGCGGTTCCATCCTGAAGGATTTCCGCGTCTGGCAACAGTGAGCATCCCCGCGCCGAGCGGAGCAACCGAAGGGGCGTAGTCGAGGCACGAGCGGAGCATGGCGGAAACCATACGCAGCCGAGACGCGAGTGGAACGGGCCGCTGGAGCTTGCAACGTCTCGACACCGTGTGGAAAATATCCCCCCCTCCCCGGCCCTCCCCCTAAGGAGGGAGGGAGATGTTCCGCGTGGGCACTGTAGGACAGGCTTCAGCCTGTCCTACAGCTATCGGGCTTCATCCTGTACCTCGCGCATGCGACGACGGCGCAGCCAATCCAGCAGGCGAGGCAGGGCTTCGCCGTACAGGCGGTAGAGCCACGGGCGCGCCGGATAGTCCCACGCGCCGAGGGTGCGCACCACCTCCCCACCCAAACCGCGCTTGAAGCGGAAAACCCCCCACATCGAATCGCGCTCGTCGAACACGTCCGGTGCGCCCCACAGGTCGTACACCGTGCAGCCGGCGGCCTTCGCGCGCCGCATGGCCTCCCATTGCAGCAAATAGGTCGGCATCTTGTTGCGATGCACCGCGCGCGACATGCCGTACAGATACCAGGCGCGCCCGGCAAAGCGGAAAATCACCACCGCCGCCACCGGTTCGCCCTCCACCTCGGCGATCAGCGGTTCGGCCATCCCGGCCTGCATGAACGTGCGCCAGACGGCCTGGTAGTAGGCGCGCGGGCGGATCACGAAGCCATCGCGCGCGGCGGTTTCGGCGTACATGCGATAGAGCAAAGGCAGGTCGTCCTCGTTGCCTACGCGAACAACCACCCCTTTGCGCCGCGCCAGCCGCACGTTGTAGCGCGTCTTCTGCTTCATGCGCGCCAGCAACGTCTCCTCATCGGGCGTCAGGTCGATGAGCACCGTGTTGCGAAACTGCACCTGCTCGCGAGAAAAGCGCCAGCCGCGCGCAGCCAGCGCCTGCTGCCAGTCGCGTCCCAGCGGGTCTTCCTGCGCGCCCGGCTCGCCGGGCACGCCGCGCCCCAGCGGCACGTCCGGGTCAACCTTCAGGAAGATCGCCCCGCGCCGACGCGCGTACGCCTGCAAATCGTCCAGCACCTGCCGGCGAAGGTCGGCGTCGCCCCAGTCCATCAACGGCCCTTTGGGGACGTACATCACCCGCAACCGGGCGGCAAAGCCACCGATGGGCACATGGCGTTCCAGCACCAGCGCCGCCGCCTGCGGACGGGTTTCGTTCCCCCAGAGGAAAGCGTGCGGCGTCCAGCCAAAGCGCGCCTTGACCTGCCCCCACTCCCAGGTCTGCAACACGTGGGCGACGGGGAGTTGGGCGATCAGGGCGTTCCAGCGTTCGGGATGAGTGATGAGGTGCATGTTTCCTGTATCCACAGATTTCACAAACGGGCATAGATTTTGGAATGGTTGCAACTACTCAGGCTGCGTCGCCCGGGATTGAAATCCCAGGCTGGGCGTCCAAACCGCTGAAGCCGGTTGGAAACACCCGCAGCCAGCAGCCGGCTTGAGCCGACTTCAGCACGAGTAGCGCTGAGATTCATCTCAGGGCACGAAGCCGGCTGAGTAGTACGAACGGTTTTGATTCATCCCTTACCGCGCGCCGGTCAATGCGGAGATCGTTTCGTCCGCTGCCACAGGCGGATGGCGCGATCGTGCGCCCCGCCTGCCAGCCGGTCGGGGATGGCGTCCGGCGGGAAGAAGGCCAGTTCCTCGCCCTCGGCGCTGCCGCGCAGCACCCCACCGACCACCTCCGCCGCATACAGCAACAATACACCGTTGCCGCGCGGGTCGTCGTCAAAGAACAGGGCATCTACCAGCCGGACGATGCGCACCTCCAGGCCGGTCTCCTCCTGAGCCTCGCGGGCAGCAGCCTGATCCGGGGGTTCGTCCACTTCTACGTAACCGGCAGGCAGGTTCCAGTACCCCTGCCAGGGCGGGTCGGCACGACGGATGAGCAACAGTTGCCCGTTCTGCTCGATCCACACGCCCGCACCCAGTTTCGGCGCGCGATAATGCACCCACCCACAGGACGGACAGACCTCGCGGGGACGCGAATCGCCCGGCAAGTGACGCCAGGCCAACAGCGTGCCACAACGCAAACAGCAGGCCACGGTCACCCCCGGCGACGCACCCACCAGCGGTAGAACAGGTACAGCGGCGGCAGATACACTCGATCCCATACCATCGCGCGGCACAGCCGTCCGCCGAAGCCGCGCTTGAAGCGATACACGCCCCATAAACCACCCTTGCGGTGGGTGAACTCCGCCTCCAGCGTCTCGTAGTCGGCGTCCGGCACGCCCCACAGGTCGTACTCCACGCAGCCGCGCGCCTTCGCCCAGCGCATGGCCTCCCATTGCAGCAGGTAGGTCGGCATCCGATTGCGGTGCTCGTTGGACGACGCGCCGTAGAAATACCAGGCGCGCTTCCCACGCGCGAAGGCCATCAACGCGGCGAGCGGCTGGTGCTCGTACTCCGCCAGCAGGATCACACACTCCTCGCGCGGCGAGAACAGTTCATAGGCGCGGCGGTAGTACTCCAGGCTGTGCACCCCAAAGCGGTCGCGCTCGCCCGTGACCTGCATCAGGTCGTAGAAGGCCGCCACGTCGCCCGTGGCGCGCACCACCACACCTTTGCGCCGCGCCAGGCGGATGTTGTAGCGCGTCTTCTGCGCCATGCGCATCAGGATCGCGTCCTCATCGCCTGACAAATCCACCACTAGCGTGCGGCGGGGCTGAATAGCGTGCTCCGAAGCGCGAAAGCCCGGCGGCGGCGCGGGCGCGTCCTCCTCCCACAGATCAGGCTCGACCTTCAGAAACGCCGCCCGGCGCTGGCGGCACAGCACGTCCACCGCCGGCCAGAGCGCCGTCCAGTCTGCGCCGACCGGCCCTTTGGGCAGGTACGCCAGCGTAAAGCCCAGCGGCAACCGCCGGAAGAGCACCTGCGCACCGGCATCCCCCACCACCACGCGCGCCACGTTCCAGCCAAAAGCGGCCTTCAACGTTCCCCAGGCCGCCGACTGCAACACATGCGCTTCGGGATGGTTGGCAAGAAAAGCATCCCATGTCGATTCGGTGACCAATGACATACCACTCCTTAAACGAAGGACGCCCGCTGTTCACCACAAAGGCACCAGGAGCGCGGAGACACACTCTTATGAAACTCACAAAGCCCTCTGTGCGCTCCGTGTCTTTGTGGTGATCAAACCGGGTCGAAAGCCCTGTCAATAAATCGCCGTCATGTCCGGCGGTGGGGTGCTGCGCACCTTCGCGCCGGGGATGAATTCGTCAAGTAACGCAAGCACGGTGGCGGTCTCCCCTTCGCGGGCGCGCTGCGTCAGTTCGTCCACCGCCTGCTGCAGCTCTCGTCCGCGCAGCGCCTCGACGTCCGCCAGCAGCAGCACGTCCGCGTGCTCCGTGGGCTGGTAGTTCACGCCGTCGTCCCACAGGCTTTCCACCAGTTTCTCACCCGGACGCATGCCGGTGAACACGATTTCAATGTCTCGGTACGGCTCCAGGCCGGAGAGGCGAATCAGGTCTTCCGCCAGGTCGAGGATGCGCACCGGTTCGCCCA
Organism: uncultured Anaerolineaceae bacterium; assembly: GCA_964435005.1. Taxonomy (GTDB): domain Bacteria; phylum Chloroflexota; class Anaerolineae; order Anaerolineales; family DRMV01; genus CAYSXA01. The sequence continues at coordinate 10,527 of CAYSXA010000019.1, forward strand.
TGTTGAGCACGAACACTTCGCCGCCCCGGCTCATCGCCGCCGCCTGTAACACCAGGTTGACCGCCTCCGGGATGGTCATGAAGTAGCGGCGCATCTCCGGATGGGTGATGGTGATCGGGCCGCCGCGCCGAATCTGCGCCTGGAAGCGCGGCACCACACTCCCCCGGCTACCGAGCACGTTGCCGAAGCGCACCACGCTGAACGCCCGCCCGGAACGCTGTGCCGCGTCCAGCACCAGCATCTCCGCCAAACGCTTGGTCGCGCCCATCACACTGGTCGGGCGCACCGCTTTATCCGTGGAAACCATCACCAGCCGCTCCACCTCCGGGAACGCCAGGCAGGTCTCCACCACGTTGCGCGTACCAAGCACGTTATTCGTGACCGCTTCCTCCACATTGACTTCCATCAGCGGCACATGCTTGTGCGCCGCCGCGTGGAATACGAACTGCGGGTGATGCTCGGCGAACACGGCGTCCAGGCGCCCCCGGTCGCGCACATCGGCGATGACCGGGTGCATCGGCAGGCTGGGAAAGGTCTCCGAGAGTTCCAGCAGCGCCTCGAAGATCGAATTCTCCCCATGGCCGAGCAGGATCAACTCCGCCGGCCCCCAGGCAGCAATTTGACGGCACAGTTCGCGTCCGATTGAGCCGCCCGCGCCGGTCACCAGCACGCGCTGGCCGCCCAGCATGGCGCCCACGCGCTCGGTGTCGATCTGCACCGGCTCGCGGCGCAACAGGTCGGTGATCTGCACCTCGCGCAGGCGGCTGACGCTCACCTTGCCGCCGATCAACTCGTTCAGCCCCGGCATGGTACGATAGGACACCCCCTTCAGGCGACAGACATCCGTCACCTGGCGCAGCAGCGTACCCGGGGCGCTGGGGATAGCGTAAATCACCTCGTCCACGTGCAGTTTATCCAGCACCAGCGGCAGATCTTTCAATCGACCCACCACCGGTACGCCGTGAATCTGCTGCTTCACCTTCGCCGGGTCGTCGTCCAGAAAGCCCACCGGGCGCATGTGCAGGTGCGGGTTCTTCTGCATCTCGCGGACCACCAGCGCACCGGCGTCGCCCGCACCGACCACGAGCACATGCTTCACCGGCCCATGTCTCTCCTGCATGGTGCGGATTTCCGCCATCGCGCGCACGATGAAACGCAATCCGCCGACCAGGATGAGCGACAACAACCAGTCGATCGCCAGCGCGGAGAGCGGAAAGCCGCGATAGGCATCCGGCGACAGTGTCTGTTGCAGGAAGGTGAGCAGTCCCACCGCCGTCGCCAGGAAGACCGACGCCGTGGAGACTGCTGAAGCGACCAGCATGAGTTCCTTCACGCTGGCGTAAGCCCAAAAGCGGCGATACATGCCGAAGAAGTAATACACCAGCGGTTTGATTACCAGCGCCAGGACGGTCATCCACACCGCCTGCGGGAAGTAATACAGGAACAACCCCCCCAGTTCCAGTCGCAGCGCGAAGCTGGCCCACACGGCGAACAGGGTGACGAAGAAGTCGCCAGCCAGCAAGACGCGGTTCCTCACATGATGGGGAAGTCTCATCGCTGCATCCACTCCACGGTCTGGCGCAGGCCGTCCAGTAAAGACACCTCTGCCCGGAAGCCCAACACCTGTGCCGCCAGGGTGGGATCACCCAGAGAGCGGTAAATATCACCGGGGCGCGGCGGCGCGAAGACCGGCGGCGGCGCATCGGGCAGCAGTTCCGCCAGCGCCGCCAGCAGCGCCAGCACGGAGACAGCCTCTCCCGTGCACACGTTAAAGGCGCGTCCGGCAGCTGCTTCACTTTCCGAGGCCAGCAACAGCGCGCGCACTACGTCGCCCACGAAGACAAAATCCCGCTGCTGATGTCCATCGCCGAACACGGTCGGCGGCTCGCCGCGCAACATGCGGCTGATGAAGATCGGGATGGCCGCCGCGTAAGGCGAATCCGGCCGCTGGCGTGGCCCGTACACGTTGAAGAAGCGCAATGCGACCACCGGCAGGTCGAACACACGGGTGTACAGGTCAGCGTACACCTCGTTCGTCCACTTCGAGGCCGCGTAGGGCGAGAGTGGCGCGGGCGGGCAGGTCTCGGCGATCGGCAACCGGTCGGTGTCGCCGTACACCGCGCAGGTGGACGCCAGCACCACGCGCTGCACACCGGCGCGCCGTGCGGCATCCAGCAACGCGACCGTGCCGCGCTCGTTCACGTCCAGGCAGCGCAGCGGTTCTTCCATAGACTGTGGTACGGAAACCATCGCCGCCAGGTGGAACACGCGCTCCACGCCGCGTACGGCCTTCGCCACCAATGCCGCGTCGCGCACATCCCCCTCGTACAACCGCAAGCGAGGGTGGTCAGGCAGGTTCTCGCGCAGGCCGGTGGAGAAATCATCCAGCACGCGCACCTCATCACCTGCTTCGAGCAACGCCCGCACCAGATGCGAGCCGATGAAGCCCGCTCCGCCGGTGACCAGAGATGTTGCCATGCTACCTTCCTTTCAATCCAAACACCGTGATTGGCGTACGTAGCAATATCAGCAGATCCAGCCAGAAGCTACGATGTTTAATATAGTACAAATCGTATTCCAGTTTCACTGCTGTTTCTTCCACAGTAGCCGCATAGCCATAGTTAACCTGCGCCCAACCGGTCAGGCCAGGCTTCACCATCAGCCGCGCACGGTAGAAAGGGACTTCTTTCTCAAACTTCTGCACCAGCTCCAGTTGCTCCGGGCGCGGCCCCACCAGGCTCATCTCGCCACGCAGCACCGAAAGAAATTGGGGGACCTCATCCAGGTGTGTCTTGCGTAGAAAGCGCCCCACCCTGGTCATGCGACTCTCGTCCAGGCGCGCTGGTTGGTTTTGCCCTTGCTCATCGGGGCGCATGGTACGGAACTTTCGAATGTAGAACAGACGTCCGCCGCGGCCTACACGCGCCTGCGTAAAGAACACCGGCGGGCCATCGTCCAGCAGGATCGCCAGTGCCACAAACGGGAACACCAGCAACATTCCCAACGTGCCCACCAATCCCCCAACCAGATCAATTGCTCGTTTGCCCATCAAATAGAAACTCGAGACCCGCCGATGATCCACAAAGGAACGCAGTAGCCAGTCAACCTCCAGGTACCGAATTGGCACCCGCCCCAGCAAATCTTCGTACACCACTGGCATACGGGTGATTTCCACGCCTTGTTCCTGGGCATCGAGCAAAGCCTGGAAAGTGCGCCCTTGCAACGGGCCTGTGATAGCAACGATAATATCCGAAATCGCTTCACGCACCACCAGTTCCAGCAACTGCTCAGAACCCCCCAGCACTGGAAAGCCGTTTACCTGTGTGCCCGTCTTCGCAGGGTCATCGTCCAGCACCCCGATTACTTCGAATGGCAGTGGGTGAAGACGGCGCAACACGTCCAGAAACGCTGAGCCAGCGCGCCCGGCACCGACTACCAGCACGCGCCGCATGAACGCCGGACGGGTGAAGATGCGAATATACACCCAGCGCCAGAGCAGCGTGAGAACGACCACAGCAACCAGAAAAGCTGCTACCCCGCGCCGTGGCAGCGATTTCGGTGGGAAAATAAAATAAAGCAGCAAATAGGCAAACAACCCGATCGCTGCCGAGCGCGTCACCCCCCAGAGCGTAGCCTTCCAGTCGTTCACGCGGCGCACTTCATACAGATCAACCAGCAGCACCACCCACACCAGCGGCAACAGGTAGAACCAAAACGCAGGCCGCTCGCGCAGGAATTGCAGGCTCCAACCGAGCCACTGATCCTGACTGGCCCACACATACAGGGCAATAAACAACGCCAACACCCCCATCAACAGATCGCCCACGAGCAAAAGTGAACGGCGCTCGCGGGGGTGCAAGCGAAAATGCCGCGATTCTTTCACCAGCCTATCCCTAGCCATATGAACTCAACCAACTCCACAAAAACGCCGCACCCCAACTGAGGTGCATGGTCGCAATCGCCAGCGGCATCCCCAACGCGAGCGCCGGGTTTCGCTCCTTCCACGCCGCCAGAGCGGACGCTCCGAATAACACCGCCGCATACCCCACCACCTGGGCGAGCAACAGCCAGCGAGCGAAGGGCAGAAACGGAGCGAGGATCAACAAAACCCCAAGTGCCAGGACAAACAGCGGCGGCAGGAACTGTCGCCAGCGCAAGGTGTGGGGATAACGGCGGAGCATGCGCGCTTTCCAGTAACCATAGCGCGCATACTGGCGTGCCAGGTCGCGCAGGGTGGCACGGGCGAAGTAGCGGCTGCGGATAGCCGGGTCGAGCCACACCACCCCGCCCGCCTCACGGACACGCGTGTTGAACTCGTAATCCTCGTTCGTGAGCAGCGTTTCGTCAAAGTATCCAATACGCTCCACCAGCGAGCGGAAAAACGCGCCAAAGGGCACGGTATCCACCGCGCGCGGCGAGCCGCCAAGTCGGTAAAAGGCGTCACCCACGCCCAGCGGATGGGCAGCGGCGCGAGCGATGGCGCGCGCGATCCAGGTCTCCTTGCGCGGGACGATCTCCCAGACTCCACCGACGTTATCACCGCGACCGGCGCGCAGGGCAGACACGCAATTCACCACGTAATCGCACGCCGGCACAGCATGGGCATCCATACGGACGATCACCTCCCCGCGCGCTGCTTCCAACGCGCGGTTGAGCGCCGCTGGAATGACCCGCTTTGGGTTGTCCACCACGCGCACCTGCAAACCAGGGTGATCCCGGACAAAGGCCGCAATCTGCGCCCGCGTGCCGTCGTCGGACAGGCCGTCCGCGATCACCACTTCCATCCGATCCAGTGGATAAGTCTGTCGGTGCAAGGCATCGAGCAAGAGTGAAATCGTGCCCTCTTCGTTGTAACAGGGAACGATCACCGAGACAAACGGCACATCTTCCGTCATGCGATCACCTGGGCAACGCCCGGCGGGTTGTCAGTGTGGAATCGTCCGGGCGCACGAAAGGTAGTTTTACCACAAAAACGCTGCCCTGACCGGGGGAACTTTGCACCTCAATGCGCCCACCGTGGGCGTGTACCAGCTCGGCGGCAATGGACAACCCCAGGCCGGCGCCGTGTCGTCGATCGCTGCGACGGGACTTATCCAGGCGGTAAAAGCGTTCGAAGATGCGCCCCTGTTCTTCTGGCGGGATCCCCGGCCCGGTATCCGCTACCGAGACCCAAACCTCCCCATTCCGCGCCTCAGCCCGGATAGTCACCAATCCACCTCGCGGCGTGTGTTGCAACGCGTTGTCCACCAGGTTGGTAAACACCTGCGCCAGGCGATCGCGATCCCCGATCACCGGTGACAGCGACTCCGCATCCAGCACTAACTGCACACCTGCCTCGCGGGACTGGGGAAGGAACTTCTCTTGCACTGCCTTGAGCAAATCGGGCAGGTGAATCGCCTCTTTGCGCAACGGAAGGGTGCCAGCGTCCAGTCGTGCCAGATCCAGCAAATCCACCACCAAACGATGCATCCGTGAAGCTTCATCCAGGATGATTTGCGCCGCCTGGCGGCGTGTTTGTGGGTCTTCCGCCGTGCCATCGAGCAGCGCTTGGGCGAATCCCTGGATTGAGGTCAACGGGGTTTTCAACTCATGGGAGACGTTGGCAACAAAATCGCGCTGTGAGCGTAGCGTATCTTGCACACGAGACAGCATGGTGTTGAACGCTCGCGCCAGCACGCGCACTTCATCCGGGCCTTCCACAGGGATCAGTTGCCCCTCGTCTTGTGCCACAGCTTCAGCAGCAGACACCATCCGCTGCAACGGGGCCGCCACCCAACGCACGATTGCCCAGGCAAGCACCAGCGCAAGGATCAGCGCCAACCCTGCCGCCAGCATCATGGAGGGCAACAAATCATCGGTCAGAACGTTGACCAGCGACAATCGCGGGCGAGCTCGCAAGATAAGCAACGTAACCTGAGGGTTGATCTGCCGGTGAACATACATCCAAACCACCCTGCCCGGAGTGCGAAAGAAGGGTCGCGCGCTGTTCTCAGGCAAGGGCCAGGGCCAGATCGCCGGCTGGCCGGGGTGAGAATCGGCCAGCACCGAGCCATCCGAGCGGATCATCACCACCCGCCCGCCGACGGTCTCCGCCATCCGTCGCAATACCTGCTTACGGCGATCTGCATCCAGGCGCAAGATTTGGGAGGATTTGGCGTCAATCTCCGCCGCTGCCAGACGCATCTCCAGCAGCGCCCCGCGATATACCAGCGGGTTCCGCACCAGATACCACAGGATCCCCAACGCGACCACGCCCAGCGCCACCCCCACCACCAGCGCATAGGTCAGCCACAGGCGGGTTCGCAGGGTGTTCATTCCGTCACCAGTTTGTAACCCACGCCGATCACGGTCTCAATCCGCACTGTGCTATCCGCCAGTTTCTTGCGCAATTGTGCGATGTGCACGTCCACCGTGCGCGTCTCGCCAAAGTAATCGTAGCCCCAGGCCAGATTCAGCAATTGCTCACGCGAGAGCACCTGCCCACGATGTTGAGCCAGGGCCAGCAACAAATCGAACTCACGGTTACGAAAAGGGACGACTTCACCGCGCAAGCGCACCTCATGCGCTGCCAGATCAATTACCAGATCACCCAGATGGAGCACCTGATCCTGCATCTGGGGACGCGCACGGCGCAAGATCGCTTTGACGCGGGCGACAAGTTCGCGGGGGTTGAAGGGCTTGGTGAGATAGTCGTCTGCGCCAAGTTCCAGGCCAACGATGCGGTCCACGTCGTCATCGCGCGCGGTCAGCATCAGGACTGGCGTGGTATCGCGTTCCTCGCGTAACTGCCGGCAGACCTCAAAGCCGTCCACCTCCGGTAGCATCACATCAAGCACCACCAAAGCCGGGCGTAGACGGCGGATGGCTTCTAAAGCCGCCGTGCCATCGCCAACAGCTTCCACGCGAAATCCATCACGCTCCAGGTACATCCGGGCCAACTGGACGATGTTGGCCTCATCGTCCACCACCAGGATGGTTTCGCCAGCCATGGCGGTCAGTCGCCGCTCGGAGGAGCGACCAGGGCTACTGCTTCGATCTCAACCAGCGCACCCTTGGGCAACGCTGCCGCCTGAACCGCCGACCGCGCCGGCGGCTTCTCACCGAAGAACTCTGCATACACCGCGTTCATGCGACCGAAGTCCGCGATGTCTTGCAGGAACACAGTGGTTTTGACCACATACTCCAGGCCAGAACCCGCCGACTCAAGCACGTTCTTCAGGTTCAGCAGCACGCGACGGGTTTGCTCCTCGATACCACCAGAGACCATTTCTCCGGTGTCGGGGTCCAGACCGATCTGACCGGCAGTGAACACGAACTGCCCGACGCGAATAGCCGCCGAATAGGGGCCGATGGCCTTCGGTGCACCGGTAGGAATCACAACCTGTTTCTCGAAGAAGCCTGTCATAGAGCACCTCACTTCCAAACTTATTGAAGCCTGCATTTGCTCATTTTAGCGCCCGTCAGGGGTTTCGTCAAACACCTCGATCAGACGAGGGGAATGTCGGAGCACTTCTGCGGACAGTGCCTCGAGGGGTAAAGTCATCCATATCTTTAACTGATCGCGCTCACGCTCCGGCAACTCTGGTATCTGCCTCCGGAGGTCTGCCACTCGCCGACGGATCTCGAATACGGCTTCGGGGTGTGCAGCGATGACGTCCAGCAAATCAACCGCCGCTTCATAGTCACCAAGGCGTATCCAGGCAGCGCCAACCCCCATAAGCACTTCCACCAGCAATGGCCAGGCCTCTAAACGCACGCAAACTTCAATGGCCCGGGAAAAGTACGAAAGCGCCTCAGAGTTCGTACCAGCAGCAAGCGCAATCTGGCCAGCAGTATCCAAGACCGAGCCGCGCAACGCCCCCACTTCCAGACCGTCCAACAAGGCAAGGCTCTCCTCAATCCAGGCTTTTGCCTGCGCCAGATCGTCCTGTCTAAACGCAACGTTTGCCAGGTTGTTCAAACCAGCCGCAATTCGTCCCCGGTCACCGGTCCTCCTGGAGGACTTCAACGCTTGCGAGAAGTACTCCCTGGCCTGATCCATTTTGCCTCGCTGATACTCAAGCACCCCAAGGTGGTTGAGCAAAGAAGCGACACGACGATCCATCCCAATCTGACGATACATTTCCATCGCCTGCAAGGTCAACTCGCGGGCTTCTTCAAAGCGCCCTGTGGCGCGCAAGGTAGATGCTTTGCGATCCAACACCTCTGTACGGGCAACGACGTCTTCTCCGTCCTCCAGACAAGCCATTGCCTGTTCAAACGCCCGCAAACTGGCCTGGTACTCGCCCAGGTGATACTCAAATTCGCCCAACCAGGAATAGACCAACCCGCGTACTCGACGCATGACGCTGGAAGCCTCTTCACACTGCGAAGGCAAACGCTCCAGCGTCCAGCGCAGCATCTGTTCCGCAAGGCGAAACTGACCGCAATTACCCAGGAAACGAAACACGCTGTCCAGACCTGTGAGTAACCCCGCCCAATTTCGGTCTTCAACAGCCATCTCAAAGGCTGCACGGATGTGATTCCAGTCACGATGCAACAGCCGCTCCGCGCCCACCCGCTCAGGGCCGCACGATCGTTCTACCAGAGAAGAGACCTGCCGCAAATAGTAATCCATGTAGTGGCTGCGGCAAGTGTGCATCATTTCAGGCCACTGCCGCAATTGAAAAGCAGCGAACTCGCGCATGATATCGTGCATGACGAATCGCTGCTGAGAGCCTCGCGAAAGATATCCTTTGGAAAGCAATGCGTCCAGGAAAAACAACGAAGCCCCTGCGACCTCATACGCCGCCTGGGGGTCAAATCCATCCGGAAACATGCTCAACCGAGCCAGCGTCTGCTGCTCGTTATCCGACAGTTTCTCCCAAAAAGATTGTAGAACCTCCACAACGGCTTGCTGATTGGTCAACACCTCGGAGGTCGGTTCTGTGGTAAACACCCTTCGCCGACTAACTTCAGCAAGGATTTCCTGGGGTGTCATCAAAGAGACCCACGAAGCCATCAGATGAATCAACAGGGGAGAGCCTTTGGCAATCGCGCACAGGCGTGCAATAGCTGACTGATTATCCTCGGTGAGCGTAAACCAGGGCACGACGTGCTGCGCCAGATGGACAAACAAATCCACCGCAGGGCTCAGACGCCCACCTCCCGCCAGGGGCAGGGAAGAGAAAGCCAGTCCACGCAGCGGATACACTCGCTCATCCGGCAAGTGTAAGCGCTGCCGAGTGGTCACGAGAAAACGCAAACCAGAGACACCTTGCAGCAATTCGTCAACCACTTCCGCCAAACCATGTGCCGTCTCTGCGGTGTCCAGCACAAGCAACATCTGACGATCATGCAACACCCGACGGAACTGCTCTGCCGGGGAACGAAATTCGCCCAGGGAGATATCAAGGACGGACGCCAGCGCGTACCAGATATCCGCCGTTTGAGTCACGGGCCTGAGCGAGACAAAGTACACGCCATCACGAAACTCGCCCTGGTGCTCTAACGCAACCTGCAACGCCAGTCGTGTCTTGCCCACACCACCAGGTCCCTCAATCGAGATCAGACGGTAGCGTCCAAGCCACTCAGCGAGATGACGCATCTCCTTCGAACGTCCGACCAACAGGGGCAAAGTCAACGGAAGATTACCGCGCCTGGTAGTAAGAGGCTCTTCAGGCCAGGCACGCCGCTTCCAAGACCACCCTGGTTCCCTACGTCCGAGGATCCGTTCACGTTCCAGGTAGTCCAGAGCGCGCTCAATTTCCCGAGGGAGACCCTGTGTATGCTCATGCAACCATTGCAGAAACTCTATCGGGGCATCCCACTGTATGACATGACGTACCCAAACCCGCAACTCATCCAGCGTAAGCGAACGCAAATGAACCCGCTCATGAAGCACATCAGGGCTATGTGGAAAAACCACCTCACCGGAAGCTAACAACGCCAACGGCGTCAATTCCTTATGGCCAAGCAATCCCCACAACTGAGCCTGAGACGCTTCATCCATTAAGTGCCAGTCGTCAGCAAGGATCAAAACCCCTCGCCAGCGATGTTCGGCCTTCAGCCGGCACAGTCGTTGCGCCAGAGCGGCATCATCCCCTTCCGGAAGCAACTCGCCGCTTCCCTTCTGGAGAACCCCCCACCGGCGCAACCGCAGTCCAGGCGCTCCGCAAAACGGAAACACGCCATAGCCCCACAACCGGGCCAGATGCCCCACGGCCTGCAAAAAGTGTGAACGTCCCGAACCCGGGGCACCCACCACGGTCATCACACCGCAGCCACGTGCCTCCACCTGAGCCAGAAACTGTAAAAACGCCTGTCTCGATTCATCACGCCCTAACAGACGCGAAGGCGGCTCTCTACGCTTCGGGCGCACGACCACCGTGTTGCTGCCAACCACCCGGTCACGCCCGGTCTGCTTGGCCAGGTAATGGCGGTGATCCGCCAGGGACATCAGCTCTTCCCGGCTCTCCGTATCATCGGGACACGTCACCACACCAATGCTGGCTGTAAGCGTGAGCGGTGGAGCGCCAGGAAAGGCCATCTCGCGCAACCGCACCAGCAGGCGCTCCCCCAGATTGACCGCGGTGCGATGATCGATGCCTGGCAAAACAACAACAAACTCATCTCCCCCATAGCGGAACAACAGGTCCGTTTTGCGGAATTGCGCTTCCAGCAACCGGGCAAAATCACGCAGCACTGCATCACCGCGTCGATGCCCAAACGCGTCATTCACGCTCTTGAAATGATCGATGTCCATCAAAAGCAATGAGCAGGGCTGCTGATAACGAAGTGCACGCGCGACTTCAAGATCCAGTTGCCTCTCCAGCGAGGCACGGGAAAGCAAACCGGTCAGAGGATCGACAAAGGTTTCAACCATCATAAAAAAACCTCCCCCCCCTCAGGCAACGATTTTACCATGGCAAAAAGCGGTGGTTGACAAAGACTGTAAGGAAGGTTAAAGTGAAGGTATGCAATTCTTTCCTGCCGCCGTACGCACCGATCGCCCGCTGGCGCGATACCTGCCGCCAGTGGGTGACATCACGGGCGTGCGCTGGCTCAAGCAGCTGGGACTGAAGCCACCCGCCTGGGTGCTTGACCCTTTCGGTGTTGCTCCATGGTCCACAGCCGCACTGGCACGGGCTGGCTACACCGTGCTGGTGACTGCGTTCAACCCCATCCTGCGCTTTCTGACGCTGGCCGCCGCCCACCCCCTGGCCCGCACCGACCTGCAAGCCGCCATCGCCGCGCTCTCCGCATCCAAAAAGGGATCAGAGCGCATGCAGCCCCATATTGAGGGGCTGTATCGCACGTCCTGCCGTACCTGTGGCGCCGACGTTGTGGCCGAAGCCTTCGTATGGGAGCGGGACGGCGGTGCGCCTCTTCGCGTCCGATACCATTGCCCCTATTGCCGGACGAGCAACGACGCCCCCACCGATGACTCCGATTCAGCCCGCGCGATGCGCTTTACCGACGCCGACATGCATCGCGCGCGGGCGCTGGAGCGCATCACCCCGATGAACGACCCCGACCGCGAGCACGCTACCCGCGCGCTGCGCGTGTACCCATCCCGCGCGGTGTACGCGCTGACCAGCCTGATCAACAAACGCCCTTTGCTTGACCTTTCGCCGGAACGGCACCGCGCGCTGGACGCATTGCTAATCAGCGCGTTGGACGCCGGGAACGCCCTCTGGCCCCTGAGCGGATCCACGCGCCTGCGCCAGCTCCACATCCCGGTGCGCTATCTGGAACACAACCTGTGGCTCGCAATGGAATCCGCCGTGGAAGTCTGGGCGGACGAGTCAACGCCGGTGCCCGTCTTCCACTGGCCGGATCGCCCTGCAAAGGGCGGCGGGGTGGTCATCTTCTCTGGGCGGCTTCGCGACCTGGCGCCACAGCTATCCGACCTGCCAATCCAGGCCATATACGCCGTGCTCCCACGCCCCCATCCTGCCTTCTGGGCGCTCTCCGCTCTTTGGGGCGGTTGGCTATGGGGGTACCAGACGGTGGCAAAATACAAGATCGTGTTACGCCGCCAGCGGTACGACTGGGGGTGGCACACCACGGCGCTGCAGGCGGCGTACACCCACCTGAATCAACACCTACCTGAAGGGCTTCCCTGCCTGAGCGTGATCCCTGAACTGGAACCGGGCTTCCTCACCGCCGGCGCGGTGGGACTGCACCGTGCCGGTTTCAAGCTGGATGCGCTCGCCCTGCGCACCGACCCACCCGAAGTCCAGATCCACTGGCGCACCACGCGCACGCCCGCCGAGCCGCATGGGAAGTTCACCCAGGCCGCCCTGGCTGCCGTGCAAGACGCCTTGCTCCAGGCCGGGCAACCTCTGCCTGAGCTTTTGCTGCAGGCCGCGGCGCTCCAGGGCGGTGTCCGATCGCTGCCGCACCAGGGGACACCCACTCGCGCTTACAGCCAGACCCAGCGCACGCTGGCCAAAGTGCTCGGAGCAGGCCACTGGCGACGATTCGACGAGAAAGAGACAGCAAGCGGCCCCCTTCTATGGCTACGCAAAGAAAAGGGACCTCCCGACGCCGAACCCTGGTTCGACCGCGTGGAGCGCGCCCTGGTTACGCTGTTGGTGCGTCAAAACGGGCACACCCTGGAAGACATCGAAAGGCACCTGTGCGCCGAGTTCCCCGGCCTGCTCACCCCGCCTCGCCATCTGATCACCGCCATCCTGGACAGCTACACCCTGCCCGGCTCCAACCAGCTGCGCCCGGAAGACGCCCCTGCCCGCCGTCGCGCCGACCTCACTGAGATCGAACACCTGCTCCGCAGCCTCGGAACCCGTCTGGGATTCCAGGTGCCACCAGAGCCCCCCGTTCGCTGGCTGGACGCCGCTGGGAGCGCGCGTTACCTGTTCCAGGTGCAGGCGTCCGCGCTATTGGGGCGCGCCCTGCTAGGCGACACGCCACCCGCCGACCATCCCATTCTGGTGCTCCCCGGCGGTCGGGCGGCGTTGGTGCTCTTCAAACTGCGCCACGACCCACGCCTGACCACCCACACCGGGCAACATCAATGGCGCTTTCTGAAGTTCCGTCTGGTGCGTCGTCTGGCCGAGCTGGACGACATCCATCCCGAAGCGCTGCCCGAACTGCTCGAACTGGATCCAATCTCGCACACCGAACCACAAATCCCTTTGATCTGATCCGGGTATAATTTTCCTATGCACACCGACTACCTGAACTCCGTGGAAAAAGCCCTGGAAGCAGTGCTCCGGCGGCACGCTGGAAGGGAACTTCCAGCCAGGGCGCGTGCACAAATCGCGAACCTGCTGGTGGATGCCATGCGTCACAGCATCCGCCGCGAGGTGGACGGCAGTTGGGTAGCCCCAAACGTTTTTTATCTCCTCGCCCACCCAAGCCTGGCAAAGATGCTGAAAAATCCCGCCCTGCTGGATGATTTGAGCGAGGTGCTCTGGATGGGCGGTCGGCAGCAACGCCTGCGGTTCCCCAGCCGGCCAGTGATCCACCTGCAAGCCAATCCCCAACCGGGCAATCCGCCCCTGGTGGTCAAAGCACACATCAACCTGGACGCCGCTGCCGAAGCGCCGTTCCTGGTGCGCATTGCCTCCGAGCAGACGGAAACCATCCCCCAAAACGCCTTCCTGATCGTGGAACGCAGTCAGGTGTTCCGACTGAACCGCCCCCTGATCAACATCGGTCGCCGGCTGGACAACCACCTGGTACTGGATGACCCCCGCGTCTCGCGTGCCCACGCACAGATCCGCGTCCAGCACGGGCGGTTCGTGATCCATGACCTGAGCTCCACTGGCGGCACATACGTCAACGGGAAGCGCATCACTGGGTCGTGTGTATTGCAACCTGGAGATGTGATCTCTCTGGCGGGGGTGGCGCTGGTCTTCGGGCAAGACGTGCCACCGGCCAGAGATGAATACACACGCCCTTTCCCCCCGGTTCCCGCGGGCGATGAGAACACTCAGGTCGCTGACGATAAACGAACCCCATGACCACGACAGCTGTCCTCGTGCTTGGATTGCGGGTTTTGATCGCCGCCTGCCTGATCACCCTGGCTCGGGCATTGGCCTGTCCTGCATTTGAGATGCCCTGCGCCACCCGCCCCACTGACGAAGATGCTTTCAGGCGAGAAACCCCGTAATCTGACAGAATCATGTACCCCAGAGACTGTTTCAAATTAGTAGGTGAGGGGAGCAGGGAAATGGGGTAAAAAAAGGC
>CAYSXA010000020.1:0-24669 GCA_964435005.1 uncultured Anaerolineaceae bacterium
GGTTCAGCCAGGGGGCGGCGTTTGCCGCCGGGCTGACGCTGATGTACCCCCAGCGGGTGGTGGCGCTGGTCATGCTGGCCGGTTTTCTCCCCACGGATGCCGAACGCCATGCGGACGGCGTGGCGCTGGACGGGTTGCCGGTGTTCCTGGCCCACGGCACGCAAGACCCGCTGGTGCCGATCGCCCGCGCGCGTCAGGCGTATGCGTTATGGCAACGCCTGGGCGCGCAGGTCACCTTTTGCGAAGACGAGGTGGGGCACAAAGTCTCCGCAAAGTGCCTGCGTGCCCTGGAAGCGTTTATCGCGGCTTTGCCGTGATGTGTGGGTTGGCGAAGACCTGGCTTTTGCCTAGCTGGCGTGCCTGGCCTGCTCGATGCCCAGCTTCGCGGCCAGCTCGGCGTTGGACGGCTCGACCAGCATGGAACCGTCCTCGAACACGATGGTCGGGATGATCTGCCGGCCACCGTTCACCTGAACTACGTAGGCGCGGGCTTCCGGGTCGGCGTCCACGTCGTGCCATTCGTATTCGATGCCGTGCTCGGCGAAGAAGCGTTTGGCGCGTCGGCAGTCCGGACACCAGTCTGCGCCGTACATCACGATCTTTTCCTTCATCGCAACCTCCTGAAATTTTCCGGCATTATACTCGACGGTGGCCTGGCACTTTTCTGTCGTTTTCCGTAAATGGATACACGTGCTATAATCGTACAAAGTCACGATTGGTTTCAGGAGACACCAAAATGAGCGCAATGCCCCGAGCCAAGGCTCAAAGCCCCACGGCGGCTGGCGAATTTCTCCCACCCCCGGTACGGTCTATTGAAGATACAGGCCTTTCCGAGCTCTGGTTGATGGACCTGGCACTTAAGATCCTTTATTTTCAGGGTTTTTTGTCTGGATTCAAGGTGGCCGAGGCCATGGCGTTGCCGTTTGCCGGCGTGGTGGACCAAGTGCTGGAGTCGCTGAAGCGGGAAAAACTGGTCGAAGTGAAGTCTTCGCAAATGGGCTTGGGGGAAGGCTCTTATCAATATGCGATCACCGGCGCTGGTGTGGCCCGTGCTCGTGAGGCGTTGGAGCGGAGTCAATATGCGGGTCCAGCACCCGTGCCGATTGAGGATTACAACGAGGCCATTCGATTGCAGGCCGGTCGCCGTCCGGTGGTCACTCAGCGGGTGATGCGACAGTTGCTCTCCCACCTGGTGCTTTCGGAGAAGGTGTTTCACAAGATCGGCCCGGCGGTGAACTCCGGTACGTCGATCTTCCTGTACGGCCCGCCAGGTAACGGCAAGACTTCGATCGCGCGGGCGATTGGCAACCTGGTGTTGCAGCAGGCGATGTACATCCCCTACGCGCTGTACGTGGACGGCCAGGTGGTCAAGTTGTACGACTCGGTCAATCATCAGCTCGTGCCTGAGGAGGGGACGACCAAGCTGGGGACGGGTGGCCTGCGATCCGGTGCACGGCGCGATCCGCGTTGGGTACGCATTCGCCGACCGTTCATCGTAGTCGGCGGCGAACTCACGCTGGCCGGGTTGGATCTGGTCTTCGATGACGTGAATAAATTCTACGAAGCGCCGTTCCAGGTTAAGGCGAACGGTGGCATCTTGTTGATTGACGACTTCGGTCGCCAGCAGGTGCGCCCGCGAGACCTGCTCAACCGCTGGATTGTACCCCTGGAGAATCGGGTGGACTTTCTCACGCTGCACACCGGGCGCAAGGTGGAAGTGCCTTTCCAGGTGATGATCATGTTCTCCACCAACCTGCCGCCGAGAGACCTGGTCGATGAGGCCTTCCTTCGCCGGCTGCGGCATAAAATCGAGATCGGAGATCCTTCCTACCAGGAGTATCGGGAAATTTTCCGCCGGGTGGCGAAGGCGAAGGGCGTGCTGTACAGTGATCAGGGGCTGGCGTATCTGTTGCAGGAATGGTACATCAAGCGCAATCGAAAATTGCGTGCCTCGCACCCGCGTGACCTGTGCGATCAGATCATTGACATCGCGCGCTATCTGGGGGTGGAACCGGCGCTCACGCGTGATCTGATTGACCGCGCGGCGGAGTCCTACTTCGTTGAAATCTGACATGCTGAATGATCTGCCCAGGCCGGTGATCTTTGCCCATCGCGGGGCAAGCGCTTACGCACCGGAGAACACCCTGGCCGCCTTTCGACTGGCGGTGGAACAGGGCGCTCATGCCATTGAGCTGGATGCCAAGCTGACTGCAGATGGCGAGGTAGTGGTCATTCACGACCCCACGGTGGATCGTACCACCGGTGGGAGCGGGCTCGTACGGGAGCACACTCTGGCCGAGCTGCAAGCCCTGGACGCCGGCGCGTTTTTCGATGAAACCTTCCGCGGCGAGCGCATCCCCACCCTGGCGGAGGTCTTTGAGGCGGTGGGTGGTCAAGTGCTGATCAACGTGGAATTGACGAATTACGCCACCCCCTTCGACGACCTGCCGTTCAAGGTGGCTGAGCTGGTGCAACAGTTTGGTTTGCAGGATGCCGTAATGTGTTCTTCCTTCAGCCCCGTCGCCTTACGGCGCTTCCACCAGCAATTGCCGGCAGTTCCGTTGGGTTTGCTGGTCTTGCCGGGCCGCAAGGGCCGCTGGATGCGGCGGTTGTTCACTCCCTGGACGCCACATCAGGCGCTGCATCCCGCTTTGCCGGGTCTGGAGCGTGCGTTGGTGGAGCGCGTCCATCGACAAGGGCGGCGGGTGCACGTGTTCACCGTCAACCGTGCTGAGGATATGCGTATGCTATGCGACTGGGGGGTGGACGGCATCCTCACGGACGATCCCTTGCTGGCGCTGCAGGTCTGCCACCACCGGACGTGGTAGGAGGAGGCTGTGCAAAGGCGACGACTTCCGGTCTGGATGAGACTCCGACAGGCATGGGGGATGCTGCTCATCGTCACCTTGTGGGCGGCTGGGGTGGCTCGCGCTGCCGCCTTGCCGCAGGCGCCGACGCCGGAAGAGCGCGCCGCGCGTCTGTTGCAAGCCATGACGCCTGTGGAGCGGGTGGGTCAGCTCTTTTTGCTCACCCTTGAAGGCCCGGAATTCACGCCGGACAGCCCGATTGCAGACCTGATCGCGAACTATCATATCGGTGGCGTGGTGCTCAGCCGGGCGAACGACAACTTTCTCCCCTTGCCCGATACCCTGCCAGCCGCCCAGCGCCTGATCCGTGATTTGCAGACTGCTGCCTGGGCGCCGTCGCAAGGAGAGCAGATCGACCCGGCGACCGGGGAGCCGTTTACGCCGGCCTTTGTCCCTCTGCTGATTGCGATGGAGCAAACCGGCAGTCTGGTGGGCGATCAGATCCTCAGCGGGATGACCCCGTTGCCCGGCCCAATGGCGATCGGCGCGACCTGGCAACCTGATCTGGCGCAACAGGCCGGGGTGGTGCTGGGGCGGGAACTGCGCCTGCTGGGCGTCAATCTGCTGCTCGGCCCCTCGCTGGACGTGCTGGAGACCCCACATCCTGGCACGCCGGGCGACCTGGGCGTACAGTCCTTTGGCGGTGATCCGTTCTGGGTGGGGGTGTTGGGACAGGCCTACATTCGCGGGATGCACCAGGGCGCGGAGGGGCGGCTGGCCGTGATTGCCACACACTTCCCCGGTCTGGGTGCTGCCGACCGCCTGCCGCGTGAAGAGGTAGCCACGGTGCGCAAGTCGCTGGAGCAGTTGAAGCAAATCGAGCTTGCTCCCTTCTTTGCCGTGACCGGCGGGGCTCTTGACCCTGAAGCGGTCACCGATGGCCTGCTGACCACGCACATTCGTTACCAGGGCTTCCAGGGGAACATCCGCGCGACCACGCGTCCGATCAGTTTCGACCCGCAGGCCCTGGCAGCGCTCATGGGGCTGGATCCGTTCACGAGCTGGCGCGCGCAAGGCGGCGTGCTGGTCAGTGATGACCTAGGTGCGGCTTCGGTGCGCCGCTTCTACGCCCCGGTGGGGACTTTCAACTCGCGCCTGATCGTGCGTGATGCCTTCCTGGCGGGCAACGATCTGCTTTATCTAGGGACAGGCATTCAAGAAGACCGGGATCCGGATCCGTACACCACCATTCGCCGGGTGCTCGATTTCTTCCTGCAAAAGTACCGTGAAGACCCGGCCTTCGCCCAGCGGGTGGATCAGGCGGTGTTGCGCATCCTGACTCTGAAATTCCGCCTGTACGGCACTTTTTCGCTGGACAACACGCTGCCGAAGGAGGATGATCTGGCGCAAATCGGCCAGGGGCAGGAGACTGTCTTTGAGGTCGCACGCAATGCAGCTACCCTGATCAGCCCTTCGCCGGTGGATCTGGATACCGTGCTCCCTTCCCCACCCATCTTGCAAGATCAGATGGTGTTCCTGACCGATGTGTACCAGGAAGCGCTGTGTACGGACTGTGAGCCGCAAACGCTGCTCGCCGTGGATGGTATGGAGCAGGCCGTGCTTCATCTGTACGGGCCTTTCGCTGGCGGTGAGGTGGTTCCCAATCGGCTGCGATCGTACAGCTTTGAGGATGTGCTGTCGCTGCTGAACGGCGACCCCCAGGGAGCGGCAGTGGAGCGCGACCTGCGAAACGCGGATTGGATCGTGATCTTGTTCCGCAAACCCGATGCCGACCGACCGGCTTCTCAGGCGCTGCGCGGGCTGCTGACCACCCGCCCGGACCTGCTGCGGGACAAGAAGGTGGTGGCGTTTGCGCTGGATGCACCCTATTACCTGGACGCAACGGACATCTCCAACCTGACCGCGTACTACGGTCTGTTTGGACTGAGCGAGCCATTCCTGGAAGTGGCTGCCCGGCTGTTGTTCCGCGAGTTGTTGCCTGCGCCTGGCGCGTCGCCGGTGTCCGTGCCCGGCGTGGGATACGATCTGATCACGGCTACTTCACCGGACCCTGACCAGATCATCCCCTTGTTTTTCGATTTCCCGGCGCCGGAGGCCACCGTGGAAACTCCCACCCCGCAGGCGACCGAGGTGCCGCAGTTTCAGTTTGGGGAGAGCGTGCCGGTGCGCACGGGGGTGATCCTGGATCACAACGGCCATCCGGTGCCGGATGGCACGGTCGTACGGTTTGTGTTGAGCACAGTGGACGGCAACACGCTGCGCGAGGCCGAGACCACCACGCGCAGCGGGGTGGCGAGCCTTGCTGTGCCGCTGGACGTGGGCAGTGGTTCCTTGCTGATCAGCGTATATAGTGAGCCGGCGCGGCAATCTCAGGTGTTGCAGATCGATGTGCTGGGCGCGCCAGGGACCCCCACGCCGGCGCCCACGGCGACCCCTACGCCCGCACCGACCCTCACGGCCACGGTGCCAGTGCAGCTCACCCCGACGGAGGAGCCGCACGAGGTGAGGGTGGGGCTGGTGGATTGGGGGGTCTCTGTTGTGTGGGCTTTGCTGCTGGCCTGGGGGGCGTACCTGCTGGATATCCGGCGTGGGTGGTTGCGTTGGGGCGTGCGCAGCGCGCTGGCCGTGCTCACCGGGGGCTGGCTGGCTTATAGCGCCCTGATCGCTCGCACGGAACCGATCGTCGGGGCATGGAGCGGTCGGTCGGCGGTGGTGATCGTGGTGTTGGTGGGGGCGTTGGGCGCGTGGGGGGTGACGCAGTTGGTCCGCTGGTTCAATGCATCAAGGTGAGCAACAGGCTGAGCAGGAGCGAGGTCGCTGCAAGGATGGCGAGCACCTGCTCCGGTGTGCCGGCGAGGAGGTCGGACAGCGTGGGGGTGGGCAGGCTGTGCAGTGGCCGGGTGGAAGGCATCCAGTCACCGAGCAGCGCATCGCGGAAGGTCGCCACGTCCGGTGGACGGTCGTCCGGGTGCAGACTCATCGCCCACAGGATGGCGCGCTCGGTGCGCGGACTGATCGCCGGGTTGATCGTGTGCGGCAACGGCAGGCTTTCGGGGCGCAGGAAGCGCTCGCGTGCTTCGACCGGTGGTTCCAGAGTGAGCAGGTGGAATAGCGTGGCGCCAAAGGCGTAGATGTCCGTGCGCGGATCGGTGTGGCCGGTGTCGCCGCCGTACTGTTCCAGGGGGGTGTAGAGTGCCGTCCCACGTCCCTGCACCACGGTGATCGTCATCTCATCGGGGGCCATCAGTTTGACCAGCCCAAAGTCCACCAGTTTGAGTAACCCGCTGGGGGTGAGTTTCAGGTTGCTGGGCTTGATGTCCCGGTGCAGGATGGGTGGGTCCTGGCTGTGCAGGTAGATCAGCGCGTCGGCGAGCTGGCTGGCCCAGGAGAGCACCTCGCTTTCCGGCAGGAAACGCCCCTGTTGCCGCGCTTCGATGATCAGCGTGCGCAGGTCTTTGCCGGGCACAAAGTCCATCACCAGATAGTCGCGCTCCCCTACAGAAAAGTAGTCCGACACCTTGGGCAGGTTGGGGTGGTCCAGACGCGCGAGCACGGTGGCCTCGGTGAGGAACTGCTCGCGGGCTTCCTGTCGCAGCTTCTCTGGCAGGGAGGGATCGTGTTCCACTTCCTTGACTGCACACAGCCGCCCCACCAGGCGGGTATCTTCCGCCAGGTAAACGAATCCCATCCCTCCCTGACCGATGATACGGCGGATCTGGTAGCGGTTGCGTAAAAGGGTGCCGGATTTCAGTGGTGCGGCCATATCTCCTCGGACGGCGCTCCCGTCCTGGGCTGGATGCGTTCCGCCCCCTGATTTGGGGTGGCAATCAGGGAACCGGTGCCGTACCAGCCATGAAAGGGCGATTTCTGTCTGGCACAGCCACGCTTCAGGTGATTTCTGGTATTATACACGCAGAGGAGAGGAAGATGGAGGGAAGTGTCAGTGAAACCCCGTTGTTGATCGGCGAGCGCGGGCCGTTGCAGGGTGAACGGTTCCCATTGCGCGGAGAGATGTTGATCGGCCGTGACCCGTCCTGCGCCATCGTGATTCCCGACCGGCAGGTTTCCCGCCGTCACGCCCGCATATGGGTTGATACCCAGGGGGTGTGGCTGGAAGACCTGGCGAGCAAGAACGGTACGCACGTCAATGGCCGGCGTGTGGGGGAACCGGTCCGCCTGCGGGACGGGGACCTGGTGCAGGTGGCGCTGGCACAGCAGTTCCTTTTCCTGAGTTCCGATGCGACCATGCCGCTGGAAGCGGACGAATTGCCGCCGTTGGCGAAAGGCCTTCTGCAACTGGACAAACGCGCCCGTCGGGTGTGGATCGGCAACCGGGAAGTTTTGCCACCGCTTTCCGTGGCGCAGTTCCGCCTGCTCGAAATCCTGTACAACCATCAGGGGGAGGTGGTCTCGCGGCAGGACCTGATGCAGGGGATTTGGGAGGTTGAAGGCGGTGCGGGCGTGACCGACCAGGCGCTGGATGCCCTGGTGCGGCGGTTGCGTGAACGTCTGGCCGAACTGGATCCGGATCACCAGTATGTCGTTACCGTCCGCGGCCATGGGTTGCGGTTGGACAATCCTTCTTCCGATTAGAGCGTCAAAGCCTGGCGGATGCGGATGAGCGTGTAGCGAGATGGCTTCCGATGGATTGAGGCTCGGCGAGCTGCTGCGTCTGGCTTTTGCTCGACCGGTAGAGTGGATTGTGCCACCCGATCAAAAGGCTCCCCCGGTGGAGTGGGTGGCGCTGGATCCTGCGCGCGCCAGGGTCGGGGATTTGCTGCTGTTGCCCTCTTCAGGCTGGGACGCCCAACGTGCAGCAGAGGCTGTGGAACGGAACCTGGCCGGCGTGTTGCTGGTCGGCGACCGGCCAGCGGCGTTGCCTGCGTGTGAGGTGCCGCTGGCTGTCCTGACTGACCCGACGCTGGATGTGCGCGGTGCACAACGGCGACTGCTGACCCTGCTGATCAATCAGCAGGCCGCCTTGATGGAGCGCGGCGCCCGCATCCACACCCGGCTTTCCCAGGTGGTGGCGGAGGGTGGCGGGTTGACCGGTCTGGTGCAGAAGATGGCTGAAATCGCCGGGCGGGGCGTGGTTGTACAGGATAAACGGCTGAACATTCTGGCCGCCTACCCGGCGGGGCCGCTGCAAAGCATCTGGGGCGAGGTCATGGCCTTGCTGACCGACGCCGGTCATCTTCCCGCGGCGCTGCGTGATCGCAAGCAGGCGGCGGCACAGCCCCAGGTGTTGGAAACGCCGTTGCCGGGCAACCTGACGCGCCTGATCGGCCCGATTGTGGTCGGCGACCGCGCGCGCGGTTACCTTTCTCTGGTGGGCGTAGCGAACGACCTGGATGCGCTCGACCGGCTGGTGGTTCACCAGGGAATGCTGGTCTGTGCGGTGGAGATGGCGCGCGCCAAGGCAGTGCGCGAGACGGAAAAGCGGCTGAAGGGCGACCTGCTGGCGGCCTTGCTGCGGGCGGACCTCTCCCCGCGTGATGCCCGGCTGTGGCTGCAATCCATGGGGCTGGACATCGAGCAACCCCACGCCGCGCTGCGCTTCGCCTGGCGCGGTGGGCAGCCCCCTTCCCGCCGCCGGTTGGAGACCCTGGTGAACGGTGAAGTGCAGCGGCTGGGGGTTCGCGCCATCGTGCACCCGATGGGACCTGAAGTGGTGTGCTTCTGCGCAGTGGACGCCGACATCGCGCGTCCTGAAACGGCGCTGGAACTGGGACAGGCGGTGCAACAGCAAGGCCGCGAGGAGTACTCCGATGCGGCGGTGGCGTGTGGAATCGGTAAACCTGCCCGCGAGGTGGCCGAATGGCGGCGCTCCTTCCAGCAGGCTGGACAGGCGCTCGATCTGGCGCAGCGCCTGAACGCGGATGCTCCGCTCTACTTCCCCGACCTCTCGGTGTACCGTTTGTTGCTGCAACTGGAGCACAATCCAGAACTGGTCGCGTTTCAGGAAGAGATTCTGGGACCGTTGCTGGCCTATGAAGGCGGGGAGGAACTGATCCGCACACTGGAGGCTTACTTCGCTCATCACGGCAACCTGTCGCAGGCGGCCAGCGCGTTGTACATCCACCGCAACACGCTGCTCTATCGGATGGAGCGGATTGCCCGCATTACCGGCCTGAACCTGGAGAATCCCGACACGCGCCTGGCGGTGCAACTCGCGTTGCGGATCTACCGCATGCTGGATCGCCCCGGCGGGCTTGGGCAAAATGCACAATGACCTGTGCTGGATTTTGGGCGTTCTGCCGATGGACAGTGATGCACCCCGCCGTTATACTGAAAGCATGATGAATGCTTGGATGATCTGGATGCCGATCGCTATTGCCATGTCCATCATGATTATGGGCCGGGTGATTTTCACGACCCGGTGGGCAGGCGCGGTTGGCAGAGCCAGACGCTAGACCGAGCAGATGCGCGTTCAGGGCTGCCCCACCGGGCAGCCTTTTTCTTTTTGGAGGAGGATCCATGTCTATGTTCAACCCGTCTTCAACGGTCGAGACGACCACCCGTGCCCCGGTCAGGCGCCTGGGCGCTTCTACCCGCTCGGTGCACGCCGGGCGACGCACAAACCCCTACCATGCTGTGACCGTTCCCATCGTGCAGACCGCAACCTACACCTTCGCCGACACGGCGGACCTGTGCGACTTTATGGAAGCGCGCATGTGGGGCGGGGCGGAAGGGCGCACGGAGTACGGGCGCTACGGCAATCCCACGGTGGCTGCCGTGGAAGCCCGGCTGGCGGCGCTCGAAGGGGCGGAGGACGCCCTGCTGTGCGCTTCGGGCATGGCGGCGATCACCACTACGCTGCTGGCGATGCTGCCCACCGGGACGCATGTGGTGATCACCGACGACAGCTACCGCCGCACCCGGCAGTTCTGCCTGACCTTCTTGAAGCGCCTGGGCATCGGCTGTACTGTGGTGCCGATGGGTGACTATGAGGCGCTGGAGGCGGCCATCACGCCGCAAACCCGCCTGTTGATTTCCGAGACGCCGACCAACCCCTACCTGCGCTTGCTGGACCTGGAGCGCTTTGTGGCCGTCGCCCGCCGTCACGGCGTCAAAACGCTGGTAGACACCACCTTCGCCACCCCGCTTAACCTGCGCCCGCTGGAGTGGGGCGTGGACCTGGTGGTGCATTCGGCCACCAAGTACCTGGGTGGCCATCATGACCTGCTCGCCGGCGTGGTTGCCGGGGAGGCCGGCCTGATCGCCTCGCTCCGTAACGCACTGGGCGTGCTGGGCGCAGTCAGTGACCCGCACACTGCTTCGCTGCTGTTGCGTGGTCTGAAGACCCTGGCCCTGCGGCTGGAACGTCAGAACCAGAACGCCCAGGCCGTGGCCGAGTTTCTGGAAACCCACCCGGCGGTGGAACAGGTCTGGTATCCAGGATTGCCCTCGCACCCCGACCACGCGCTGGCTGTGCGGCAGATGCAGGGCTTCGGCGGGGTGGTGTCGTTCACCGTGCGTGGTGACCTGGAGACCACCTCGCGCTTTGTGGACGCGCTGCGCATCCCGCTCATCGCGGCCTCGCTCGGCGGCGTGGAGAGCCTGGTGGAGCAACCGGCGCTGATGTCCTACTACGAACTCTCTTCGGAGGAGCGCCGGGCGCTGGGCATCCGTGAGAACCTGGTGCGCCTGGCGTTGGGCGTGGAAGACACGGCAGATCTGATCGCCGACCTCGACCAGGCGCTGGCCGTGCTACGCGTTGGGCAACCTGCACAACCTGGTAGGTGAGGATTTCGGTCACTTTTGCCAATGGACAGGTGTGGGTGACTTCAGTACACTTGGGTTGACATGGATACGTTCGCTGGCTTCACCCTGGTTCTGCTTGACCTGCTTCTGGTTCTTATCCTGTTGGGGATTGAGAACCCGATCCGCGTTTGGGCAGTCCGGGGCGTGCGGCACAGGCCGTAGCAGCGAGCGAGCAGAAATGGTGAACCACAGGCTGCCCGGACGGGCAGCCTGTTTTCGTTGAGGAGAACAATGAGATCCGACCGCATCAAGAAAGGGTTCGAACGCGCGCCGCACCGGGCGCTGCTGAAGGCCACCGGCCTGACCGACGAGGATTTCAACAAGCCGTTCATTGCCGTGGTCAACTCCTACGTGGACATTGTGCCGGGGCACGTCCATTTGCAGGAGTTTGGTCGCCGGGTGAAGGAAGCCATCCGCGCGGCGGGCGGCGTGCCTTTCGAATTCAACACCATCGGCGTGGACGATGGCATTGCCATGGGGCACGAGGGGATGAAGTTCAGCCTTCCCTCGCGTGAACTGATCGCCGACAGCGTGGAGACCATGATCCAGGCGCACCTGTTCGACGGCATGATTTGCATCCCGAACTGCGACAAAATCGTGCCCGGCATGGTGATGGCCGCGCTGCGGGTGGATATCCCGACGATATTCGTCTCTGGAGGTCCGATGCCCGCCGGGCGCACCCCCGACGGGCAGGTGGTGGACCTGATCTCGGTCTTCGAGGGCGTGGGGGCCTACAAAGCGGGCACGATGGACGCCGCGCGCCTGAAGACGCTGGAGGACTACGCCTGTCCGTCCTGTGGCTCGTGCTCCGGGCTATTCACGGCCAACTCGATGAATTGCCTGCTGGAAGCATTGGGGCTGGCGTTGCCGTTCAATGGCTCGGCGCTGGCGTTGAGCGCGGAACGCGAGGCGCTGGCCGAACGCGCTGCGCATCGCATCCTGGAACTGGTGGAGGAGGGACTGCCCCCGCGCCAGATCGTTACCGTGGAGGCCATCGACGATGCCTTCGCGCTGGACATGGCGATGGGCGGCAGCACGAACACCGTGTTGCACACGCTGGCCTTTGCGCATGAAGCCGGGTTGGACTATTCCCTGGCGCGCATCAACGCCATCGCTGACCGTGTACCGCACCTGTGCAAGGTCAGCCCGTCCGGGCGCTGGCACATGGAGGATGTGCACCGCGCCGGTGGCGTGCCTGCTATTCTGAACGAGATTGCTCGGGACGGAAACACGTTGCATCTGGATCGCCCCACGGTGGCGGGCGGGTCGCTGCGCGAAGCCATCGCCGGGCAGGCCATCCGCGACCCGGAGGTCATCCGCCCGCTGGAGAACCCGCACTCGGAACGCGGCGGGCTGGCGATTCTGTTCGGCAACCTGGCGCCGGAGGGCGCGGTGATCAAGACCGGCGGCGTGGCCCCCTCTATGCGTCGCCACGTGGGACCGGCGCGCATCTACGAAGGACAGGAAGAAGCCATGCGCGGCATCCTGAACGGCGAGGTGCAGCCTGGCGACGTGGTGGTGATCCGCTACGAGGGGCCGCGCGGTGGGCCGGGGATGCAGGAGATGCTCAGCCCGACCTCGGCCATCATGGGGATGGGGTTGGGCGAGCAGGTGGCGCTGATTACCGATGGGCGCTTCTCCGGCGGCACGCGCGGCGCGTGCATCGGGCACGTCAGCCCGGAGGCGGCGGCGCGTGGCCCCATCGCCGCTTTGCAGCCCGGCGACATCATTGAGATTGACCTGGACGCGCGCACGCTGAACGTCCGTCTGAGCGACGAGGAGATCCAGCGCCGGCTGGCGGCATTGCCGCCGTTCGAGCCGCGCACGCGCAGTTCCTGGCTGCGGCGCTACGCCCGTATGGTGACCAGCGCCAGCCACGGGGCTGTGTTGATGTGATACCGAGGAGGGATCTCCCTCCCTCCCAACTTCTTTTAAGGGAAGGAGCTGGCTGTCTGACCGGCCCTGACCTTCCATTCCTTCCCCCTCTCCCTCTGGAAGAGGAGGGGGGAGGGAGAGGGCAGGATGAGGGCTGCCGATGCAGGCAGTCGAGAGTGTGAGAACAGGTTCATGTAAGGAGGAGCAAGGTGAAGAAGAGTGGAGCCGAAATTTTGTGTGAGTGCCTGGTGCGGGAAGGCGTGGAGGTGGTGTTCGGCTACCCCGGCGGCGCGATTATGCCGGTGTACGACGCCATGCTGAACCATCCCATCCATCACGTGCTGGTGCGGCACGAGCAGGGCGCTGCGCACGCCGCCGATGGGTACGCCCGCGCGTCGGGCAAGGTGGGCGTGGCGATGGCGACTTCGGGGCCGGGAGCCACCAACCTGATCACCGGCATCGCTACCGCGATGATGGATTCCTCGCCCATTGTGTGCATCACCGGGCAGGTTCCCGCGCACCTCATTGGCGGGGATGCCTTTCAGGAAACCGACGTGACCGGCATCACCTTGCCGATCACCAAACACAACTTCCTGATCACTCGTGCGGACGAGGTCGCCGAAGTGGTGCGTCAGGCGTTCTACATTGCCCGCAGCGGACGTCCCGGCCCGGTGCTGATTGACTTCTGCAAGAACGCGCAGATCGAGGAAGCCGAATTTGAGTACCCCGAAGAGATCTCCTTGCCGGGGTATCGCCCGCCCACACACGCGCCGGTGGAAGACCTGGAGCGCGCGGCGGAGTTGATTGCGGAGGCCAAGCGTCCGGTCATCCTGGCCGGGCACGGCGTACTGATGTCCGGCGCGATGGACGAGGTGCGCGCCTTCGCCGAGAAGACCCAGACGCCGGTGGCGATGACCCTGCTTGGCCTGGGGGCGATCCCCGCTTCGCACCCGCTCAGCCTGGGCATGATGGGGATGCACGGCGAGGCATACTGCAACCTGGCGATTCAGAACGCCGATCTGTTGCTGGCCTTTGGCATGCGTTTCGACGACCGCGTGACCGGCAACCTGCGCACCTACGCCCCTCGCGCCAAGAAGATTCACATCGAGATTGACCCCTCGGAGATTCACAAGAACGTGCGCGTGGACGTGCCGCTGGTGGGCGATTTGAAGACCGTGCTCGCCGACCTGACGCCGATGGTGCAGCCGGCGGATCACGAGGAATGGCTGGATCAGATCGCCGCCTGGCGCGCGGAGTCGGAGCAGCGCGACATCCTGGCCTGGCCGGACGATGGCAAACTGTACACCGCGCACGCCATCCGCGCGCTGTGGAAGGTGACCGGTGGCGACGCCATCGTGTCGACCGGCGTTGGTCAGCATCAGATGTGGGCGGCGCAGTACTATCACTTCGAGCATCCCTACCGCCTGATTACGTCCGGCGGGGCGGGCACGATGGGCTTCGGCTTGCCAGCGGCGATTGGCGCCTGGTTCGCGCACAAAGACCGCGAAATCTGGCTGGTGGACGGCGACGGCAGTTTCCAGATGACGCAGGCGGAACTGTCCACGGCGGTGCAGGAGGGCGCGAACATCAAGATCGCGCTGATGAACAACCGTTTCCTGGGCATGGTGCGCCAGTGGCAGGAGTTCTTCTTCGAACGCCGCTACGCTGCCACCCCGCTCACGGGACCAGACTTCGTCAAGCTGGCGGAAGCACATGGGGTACCTGCTCGTCGTATTGAACGTCCAGAGGAGGTAGTGCCAGCCATCGAGTTCGCCCGCCAGACCACGGGCCCGGTATTGTTGGAGTTCATGGTCGAGAAAGAAGAGGCGGTGTACCCCATGGTGCCTGCAGGCGCCGATCTGGATGCCATGTTGCGGCGGCCTATTCGCCGGCAACCTGCTGCCTGAATTGAGGAGGAACATCATGCAACAGATTTTGATTGCCCTGGTGGAGAACAAACCGGGTGTGTTGAACCGGGTGGCTTCGCTATTTCGACGGCGTAACTTCAACATCGAGTCGCTCAACGTGGGGCGTACTGAGCGCCCGGATGTCTCGCGGATGACCATTGTGGTGGACAGCCGCGAGGTGGACGCCCGACTGATCGAAGCCAATCTGTATAAACTGGTGAATGTGATCGACGTGCAGGACGTGTCCACCCAACCGACTGTGACGCGGGACCTGGCGCTGATCAAAGTGCGCGCCACGCCGGAGAAGCGCGCCGAAGTCGCCAGCCTGGCGGACATCTTCCGCGCCAAGATCGTGGATGTGGCCCCCGATTCGGTCATTGTGGAGATCACGGGCACGGAAGAGAAAATCGAGGGGCTGATCGAGTTGCTGCGCCCGATGGGTATCCTGGAGATGGTGCGCACCGGCCAGGTCGCCATGCTGCGTGGCGGCGCGCTCGGCGTACGTCACACTCCCGGCGCGAACGGGCGGCATTGATGGATGACGGACGGCGGGCCACGGTCAGCTCATCAATCCCTCATCCCGCCTTCCGCATCCCTCATCACCAATCACAAATCCCCAGCCACGAACCACTAACCACGAGGTACTCATGACTACCATCTACTACGACAAGGATGTCAACCCGAAGTTCATCACTGAAAAGAAAGTCGCCATCATCGGCTTTGGGTCGCAGGGGCATGCTCACGCACTCAACCTGCGAGATAGCGGTGTGGAAGTGCGCGTTGGGCTGCGCCCGGAGAGCAAGTCGCGCGCCCACGCCGAAGCCGAAGGGCTGACCGTGATGTCCGTGGACGAGGCCACTGCCTGGGCCGATGTGATCATGCTGCTGGCGCCAGACACCGCCCAACCCGTCATTTACGCCGAAAAGATTGCCCCGCACCTGAGCGCTGGCAAGACGCTGATGTTCGCGCACGGCTTCAACATTCGCTTTGGCACCATTACCCCGCCAGAGGATGTGGACGTCAGCATGGTGGCCCCCAAAGCGCCCGGCCACCGCGTGCGTGAAGTGTACCAGGAGGGCGGCGGCACCCCGGCGTTGTTCGCCGTGCATCAAGACGCCAGCGGGGAGGCGCGTGACCTGGCGCTGGCTTACGCCTGGGGCATCGGCGCCACTCGCGCCGGCGTGCTGGAGACCACCTTCGCCGAGGAGACGGAGACCGACCTGTTCGGCGAGCAGGCCGTGTTGTGCGGCGGACTGAGCGCGCTGGTCAAGGCTGGCTTCGAGACGCTGGTCGAAGCCGGATATCAGCCGGAACTGGCCTACTTCGAGTGCCTGCACGAACTCAAGTTGATCGTGGACTTGATGTATCGCGGCGGCCTGAACTACATGCGCTATTCCATCTCCGACACCGCTGAGCACGGCGACTACACTGCCGGCTCGCGCCTGATTACGGAGGAGACCAAGTATGAGATGCGCCGCATCCTGGAGGAAATCCAGGACGGCACTTACGCCCGCAAGTGGATTGAGGAGAACCAGGCCGGGCGCCCCTGGTTCAACGAGCGCCGCCGCCAGGAGCAGGATCACCTGATTGAGCGCGTGGGCGCCAAACTGCGCGCCATGATGCCGTTCATCGACCCCGTTACGGTCAAACCAGGAGAGTAATCCCTTTCCCTTCCCTTGCCCTCCCCTTCCCGGGGGGAGGGTTGGGGAGGGGAGATGAGAGGAAACGCTTATGGTTACGGAGATTCCCCCGAACTACGTTCGCATTTTTGACACCACCCTGCGCGACGGCGAGCAGTCGCCAGGCGCCACGTTGACATCGGCGGAGAAACTGGAGATCGCCCGCGCGCTGGCGCGCATGGGCGTGGACGTGATCGAAGCAGGCTTTCCGGCGGCCTCGCCGGACGATCTGGAGGCCGTGAGGCGCATTGCCATCGAGGTGGGCAATCCGCCGCCGGGCGAGACGCTGGAGACGGTGCGTGTGCCCATCATCTGCGGCCTGGCCCGCGCCACCAAGAGCGACATCGACGCGGCCTGGGAAGCGGTGCGTCATGCGGCGCGCCCGCGCATCCACACCTTCCTCGCCACCTCGCCGATTCACATGCGCTACAAGCTGCGCATGGATCCCGAAGAGGTCGTGGATCGGGTGCGTGAGATGGTGGCCTACGCCCGCTCCCTGTGCAACGATGTGGAATTCTCCCCCGAAGACGCCGGGCGCAGCGACCCGGAGTTCCTCTACCTGGTGCTGGAGGAGGCCATCAAGGCCGGTGCGACCACGCTGAATATCCCGGACACGGTGGGGTACACCACGCCGGACGAGTTCGGGCGGTTGATCGAGGGCATCATCGCCAACACGCCGGGCATCGAGAATGTGATCGTCTCGGTGCACTGTCACGACGACCTTGGGCTGGCGACCGCCAACACGCTGGCCGGCATCCGCGCCGGCGCCCGCCAAGCCGAGGTCACGATCAACGGCATCGGCGAACGGGCGGGCAACACCTCGCTGGAAGAGGTGGTCATGGCGCTGCACACCCGCCGCATGGTCTTCGGTCTGGAAACGGGTATCGACACCACTCAGATCATGCGCGTCAGCCGCATGGTGTCCAACTACACCGGCATCCCGGTGCAGCCCAACAAGGCGGTGGTGGGGGCCAACGCCTTCGCGCACGAAGCGGGCATCCATCAGGACGGCATGCTGAAGCACAACCAGACCTACGAAATCATGCGCCCAGAGACGGTCGGCCTGCGCCAATCGCAGCTGGTGCTGGGCAAACACTCTGGTCGCCATGCCCTCAAGGTGCGCCTGCAGGAACTGGGCTATGACCTGAGTGAGGAAGAACTGCGGGAGGTCTTCGACCGGTTCAAGCGGCTGGCGGACAAGAAGAAGCGCGTAACGGACGCTGACCTGGAGGCGCTGGTCAACGATGAGATCGTCCACGCTCATGAGGTGTTCCATCTGGATGGCCTGCAGGTGACCTGCGGCACGATGGGGATGCCCACGGCCACTGTGCGCCTGCGCGGTCCGGATGGGGAAACGCATGTGCAGGTCGCCGTGGGTACCGGCCCGGTGGACGCGGCCTTCAAGGCGATTGATGCCGTGGTGCAGGCGCCCAACACGTTGCTGGAGTACGCCGTGCACGCAGTGACCGAGGGCATCGACGCCATCGGCGAAGTGACTGTGCGGTTGCAGGCGGAGAACGGCTCGTCGCCGAAGCGCACCTCGCCGCAGAGCGGCTTTGCCCAGGCGCGCACCTTCGGTGGCTACGGCGCGGATACGGATATCATCGTCGCTAGCGCCAAAGCGTACCTATCGGCGTTGAACAAGTTGCTGGTCGCCAGCGGGCGTTACGGCGCGCCGCAGCGCGCGGCGGAGGTCGCTGCCCAGACGCCGCAATCCGCCTGAGCGGAGGCCATCTGCATCATGC
Organism: uncultured Anaerolineaceae bacterium; assembly: GCA_964435005.1. GTDB lineage: Bacteria > Chloroflexota > Anaerolineae > Anaerolineales > DRMV01 > CAYSXA01. The sequence continues at coordinate 17,799 of CAYSXA010000020.1, forward strand.
CTGCAAAGACGCTGTTCGAGAAAATCTGGGAACGCCACGTGGTGGTGCAGGAGCCGGACAGCCCGGCCATTCTGTACATTGACCTGCATCTGGTACACGAGGTGACCTCACCGCAGGCGTTCGATGGCCTGCGGCGGCGCGGCCTGCGCGTCCGTCGCCCGGATCGCACCGTGGCGACGATGGATCACTCTACGCCAACGCACACTACCGAGTGGCCGGTGTGGGACGCACTCGCTGTCCGGCTACTGGAACGCCTGCGGGAGAACTGTCGAGAGTTCGGCATCCGCCTGTACGATTGGGGCTCGCCGCAGCGCGGCATCGTGCACGTGCTGGGGCCGGAACTGGGGCTAACTCAGCCGGGCATGACCATCGTGTGCGGCGACAGCCATACTTCCACACACGGCGCGTTCGGTGCGCTGGCGTTCGGCATCGGCACCAGCGAGGTGGAACACGTGCTGGCGACCCAATGCCTGTTACAGACACGCCCCAAGACTTTCGAGGTGCGCATGGAAGGCCACCTGCCGCGTGGCGTGACCGCCAAAGACCTCATCCTGGCGCTGATTGCCCGCATCGGCACACACGGCGGCACCGGGCACGTGTTCGAGTATACCGGCTCGGCGGTGCGCTCGCTCTCAATGGAAGGGCGTATGACCATCTGCAACATGTCCATTGAGGCGGGAGCGCGCGCGGGCATGGTCGCGCCGGACGATACTACTTTCGAGTACCTGGCCGGACGGGAGTTCGCACCAAAGGGGGCGGATTGGGAACGCGCCGTGGAGGAGTGGCGCACGCTGCGCACCGACCCCGACGCGCGCTACGACCGCTCCGTCACGCTGGATGTCTCCGACCTGGCGCCGATGATTACCTACGGCACCAACCCTTCGATGGGGATGAAGATTACCGACCGTATCCCCGACCCGGCGTCTGTGCCCGACGCAGCGCAGCGTCAGGCGTTGGAGAAGGCGCTGCGCTATATGGATCTGCGCCCAGGTGAGCCGCTGCTGGGTCGCAAGGTGGACGTGGTCTTTATCGGCAGTTGCACCAACGCCCGCCTGGCGGACTTGCGGGAGGCGGCGGCGTTGTTGCGCGGGCGTAAGGTGGCCGAGGGCGTGCGTGTGCTGGTGGTTCCGGGGTCGGAGCAGGTGCGCCAGCAGGCCGAGGCCGAGGGCCTGGCAGATGTGTTCCGCCAGGCAGGCGCAGAGTGGCGTTACGCTGGCTGCTCGATGTGTCTGGCAATGAACGATGACCGCCTTGCGCCGGGGCAATATGCAGTCAGCACCAGCAACCGCAACTTCGAGGGGCGACAGGGGCCGGGCGGACGCACCTTCCTCGCCAGTCCCCTCACGGCGGCGGCAGCGGCGATCACAGGCCGCATTACCGATCCCCGCACGTTGATGAATTGAGGTCGAACCATGCAACCCTTCACGACACTGACCTCTCGTGTTATCCCGCTGCTGCGGGATCATGTGGACACTGACCAGATCATCCCCGGTCGTTACCTGAAGGTGGTGGATAAAAGCGGTCTGGCGGATGGGCTGTTTGCCAACTGGCGTTACACCGCCGACGGCGCGCCGAACCCCGACTTTGTGCTCAACCAGCCTCGTTACCGGGATGCGCGTATCCTGCTGGCCGGGGTGAACTTTGGCTGCGGTTCGTCGCGCGAGCACGCGCCCTGGGCGTTGCTCGGATGGGGTATCCGGGCGGTGATCGCGCCTTCGTTTGCGGATATCTTCCGCAGCAATGCGCTCAAGAACGGTCTGTTGCCGGTGCAGGTGGATGAGGAAGCTTATAGCGCTCTGGTGGACTGGACGCAACGCCAGCCGGAGGCGGAAGTCACGGTGGACCTGCGCACGCGCACGCTCCGTTTACCGGATGGGAGTGCTTTTTCCTTCCCCCTGGACGCTTTCTCGCAACGTTGTCTGCTCCAGGGGCTGGACTGGCTGGGTTATCTGCTTGCACACCGGGCGGACATCGAAGCTTACGAACAGGCGATGGGGAAGTGACCGTGGACGCACATGTGCTTTTGTTACCCGGAGACGGAATCGGGCCGGAGGTGGTCGGCGCGGCCAGTCGGGTGTTGGCGGTGGTGGCGCAGCGGTTCGGCATCCGCCTGACGCAGACCGAGGCGCTCGTGGGCGGTGCGGCTATCGACGCCACGGGCGACCCGCTGCCGCCGGAGACGCTGTCTGCTGCGCGGGAGGCGGATGCCATCCTGCTGGGCGCGGTCGGCGGGCCGAAGTGGAGCGACCCGCAGGCGACCGTGCGCCCGGAGCAGGGGTTATTGCGCCTGCGAAAGGAACTGGGGCTGTTCGCCAACCTGCGCCCGGTGCAGGTGCACCCGGCCTTGCGCGCGGCCTCGCCGTTGCGCCCGGAACGTCTGCAGGGCGTGGATCTGCTGGTGGTGCGTGAGTTGACCGGTGGAATTTACTTCGGTCAGCCGCGCCTGCTGGAGGCGGAACGCGCCGTGGACACCATGACCTATACCCGAGCGGAGGTGCAGCGGGTGGCGCGGCTGGCCTTCGACCTGGCGCGGGGACGCCGTCGGCGCGTGACCTCGGTGGACAAGGCCAATGTGCTGGCCTGTTCGCGCCTGTGGCGACAGGTGGTGACCGAAGTCGCGGTGGAGTACCCCGACGTGCAGCTGGAGAACCTGCTGGTGGATGCCGCCGCCATGCACCTGCTCACCCGTCCGGCGGATTTCGATGTGATCCTGACGGCCAATATGTTCGGCGACATCCTGACCGACGAGGCGTCCGTGCTCTCCGGCTCGATGGGTAACCTGCCTTCGGCATCGCTGGGCGAAGCGCGCAACGCGCACGGCTTGCCGCGCGGCCTGTACGAGCCGATTCACGGCTCGGCGCCGGATATCGCCGGGCGCGGCATCGCTAACCCCATCGGCACGATTCTTTCCGCCGCGCTGCTGCTGCGCTTTTCACTGGGATTGGAGGACGTGGCACAGGCGATCGAGGATGCGGTGCACGATGCTTTGCAGGACGGTCATCGCACCGCCGACCTGGCTGCCGCTGGCGAACCCGCTCTGGATACCGTCCAGATGACGGAGCGCATCCTGGCGTATCTGAGCAGTTAGGCAATCTGCACAAGCCTGTGTCTTGTGATTTTGGTCACTTCTGACAATGGACAGGTCGTTGGGAATTCAGTACACTTAGAGAGACATGAACACGCTGGCCGTCTTTATTTTGATTACCCTGATTAGCCTGGTTCTTATCCTTTTGGGGATTAAGAGCCCGGTATGCGTTTGGGTAGTCCAGCAGGGACGGCGGTAAAGAAAGCAATCACGTTGAACCCCCAGAGGCTGCCCAAACGGGCAGCCTTTTTCGTTCGGGGCAACAAGAGGTCATCAGAGGAGACAATGAACGCACAGGTGGAAATTTACGACGCGACGTTGAACAACGCCGGGCGGAGGCAGGGGCGGCGGCTGTCGCCGACGGAGAAGGTCGCGCTGGCGCGCTCGTTGGATGAGGCCGGCGTGACGTATGTCGAAGTCGGGCGTGTGGCAGCGACGGAAAACGGCGAGGACTGGCGGCCCTTCCATTCACTGCCCTGGCGCTATGCCCGTATGGCGGTGCGCTGCGACCTGCCTGCAGACCCCAGTCAGGATCAGGCCGTGCTTCAGCGCTTGCGGGAAAGCGGCGCACAGGCGTTCACTCTGGCGTGCTCCGTCTGGCCGGATTTGAGTCCCGATGACCCGCGCCGTCAGGAGCGACTGGAACGCATCGCTCGCAGCGTGGCCTTTTTGAAGGAACAGCCCTGCGAGGTGATCTTCGACGCGGAACACTTCTTCGACACCTTCCGCGCGGACGAGGACTTTGCTTTCCAGGCGGTGCAGGCGGCCTTCGACGGCGGCGCGGACACCGTGGTGCTGTGCGACACGCGCGGTCGGCGGCTTTCCTGGGAGGTGGCCTGGATCACGCACCAGGTTCAGCGCCGTTTCCCCGATCGGAGGCTGGGCATCCACGCTGGCAACGAAGGTTACAGCGCCGAGACCAACGCGCTGGCGGCGGTGGAGCAGGGCGCGCGCCACGTGCAGGGCACGATCAACGGCCATGGCGCCGGGCGCGGCAGCGCCGATCTGTGCTGGTTGATCCCGGAGTTGCAGGTGAAGCGAGGCTACACCTGCCTGCCGAACGGCAATCTGGGCACGCTGCTGGAGGTCTCCCAGATGGTTTCGGCGTTGGTCAGTCAGCCGTCCTATGCCTGATGCGGTTCGCGTCGCGTTTCAGGGGGAACCAGGAGCCTATAGCGAAGCGGCAGCGTTTGCGTATTTCGGTCCGCAGACGATAACGGTGCCCTGCGCTCGCTTCGAGGACGTGTTTGCAGCGGTGGAGCGCGGCGAGTGCAGCCACGGCTTGTTGCCGATTGAAAACTCGCTGGCGGGCAGCATCCACCGTAATTACGATTTGCTGTTACGCCACCCGTTGCACATTGTGGGGGAGTACAACCTGCGGGTGAGTCATTGCCTGCTGGCGTTGCCGGGGGTGAAACTCGAAGACGTGCGGCGGGTGCATTCTCATCCTCAGGCGCTGGCGCAGTGCGAGGCGCACTTGGCGGCGTTGGGCGTGGAGGTCGTGGCCGAGGCGGACACCGCCGGCAGCGCCCGTCTGTTGCGCGAGCGCGGCGACCGCCAGGCGGCGGCGCTGGCCTCACGCCGCGCGGCGGAGGTCTACGGCCTGCAGGTGCTGGCCGAGCACATGGAAGATAACCCCCAGAATTACACCCGCTTCCTGGCGCTGGCCACCCAGCCGCTGGATGCCGCTCCGGAAGACGGGACGCGCTACAAGACCTCGGTGGTGTTCACGCTGCGCAACCAGCCTGGCGCGTTGTTCAAGGCGCTCAGCGTGTTTGCGTTGCGCGAGATTGACCTGACCAAGATCGAATCACGCCCCATCCCCGGACAGCCCTGGGAGTATCTGTTCTACGTGGATTTCATCGGCCACGCGCGGGCGCAAACCTGCGCCCGCGCGCTGGATCATCTGGGAGAGATGGCTCCCTTTTTACGGGTGCTGGGGTCGTACCCTGCAGCAGCCTATTAAAAAAAACGGGCGCGGCCACCTCGCCGCACCCAGGTTAAAACTGTTTCGATGGCGGCGCAGAGCAGAGGCTGCGCCGCTGTTGTTTATGGCTGATCTTCAAAAGTGTGCTACTTCGCCGAGCGGAGCGCCCCGGTGCCTCGACTGCGCGCTTCGCCCTCCGCTCGACGCGACAAGTCTGACCGTGGAGCGCGGCAGCGGCACATATTTCTCAGAGATGGCCGTTGTTTATTTCAACTTCTGGCGGATGAGAAAGCGCGAAGCCTGGTTGAAGACGGCTTCCAAGCGCTCGATGAGTTCTTTTTGCCCGGCCTGCTGCGCCTGCTGGAAGATGGCCGCCAGCGCGTTGACCAGGTCATCGCTGACCATGTGGGCGTGTTCCTCCAGGACTTGCTCCCGCGCGGCCTCGTCCGGCGCAGCGAGCAGTTTCTCAATCAACTGAATCTCCGGCGGCGGGGCAGTGGCCTGTTGTAGCGCTTCAATCACCTGGTTGATTTTTGCCGACCGCGCCAGGTCGCCTTCCTGGCGCGCTTTTTGCAGTTCCTCGACGAGCACTTGAAGGAAGAGGTCGTCCACTTCGGGCAGGAAGCGCGGCACGGCTTCCTCCAGGTTCTCGCTGGCGATCAGTTCGTTCACCCGCTGGCGCACAGCGTCCACGCGTGCCTGCACGGCCTGGTCGATCTGATCCACCATTTGAAGCAGGTGGTCGCGCAATTGGGTCAGGCGCTCGCGCTCCTCGCCGTCGGCCTGTTCGATGCGCTCGCTCAGCATCTGGAAGAACACGTAATCCATGCCCTGCCGTGCCAGGCTGACCAGCGCGCTCAAGCGGGTCTCGTTGGGGGCCTGGATCACAAGGTCGAGCAGTTTTTCGCGCGTCAATCCTTGTTTTCCGGCGGCCTCCTGCAGCGACTGCACAGCGGCTTCCAGTTCTTCGGCCTGGCCTTTCAGTCGGCGCCCGAAGGTGGAATGCTCGACCAGGTCGCGCTGCACCTCGCTGAGCAACCGCGCACCTTGCTGGTCGCCGCTCGCCAGTGAAAGTTCAATCAGTTGTCCCAGCAGTTCGAAGGTCTCCTCGCCGATCTGCTTGTCCTCGTTGCGGATGATCTCTGCGCGGGTGGCGGCGTCCGTGCCCGCCAGCCGCTGGATCAGGCTCATCGCCCGCTGCTGGGCCTGCAACATCTCCTTCGTGATGCCGTCGGCCTCCAGGATGCGTTCGATCAGCCCCTGGTAGGTGAGCATGGTCTGCGGCTGGAGCAGGTAAGCCTTGCGTTTCTCCTGCGGCAGGTTGTTCACCACGCGGTTGATCAACGGACCGATGATGCGCTCCTGCTCATCGCGGTTTTTGCCCAGTTCGGGCGGGAAGTAGGTGAGCAGCAGTTCTTTCTCCGGGTCGTGGTACACGATCGGGGTGGACAGCGCACCCTGATAGCCGCAGGTCGGGCAGGCCAGGAAGTTCGCCGCGCCCGACAGCAGGCGTTGTTTGGCCGTCGGGTCGGTGTTCAGGTCGAACAGTTGCTCCACCTCGGCCATCACCGGGGTGCGACATTGGGGGCAGGTTACTTGGGTTTTGGGCATGGTCTTATTGGTCTGATTAGTCTGATTGGTCGGTTAGTCTTATTGTTCGGTCGGTTCAGTGGTTGCGCTGGTTACATTGGTTGCTTTGGATGCGACGCAAATCGCTAATTGGCCCTCGGTCATGGGGTTAGGGTGCGAGGGAGGGCGAAGCAGATGCGCGCGCCGCGTGCCACGTCGGGATCGGCCCAGATGCGTCCGCCGTGGGCTTCGACCACCGCGCGTGCCAGGTACAGCCCCAACCCGGCGCC
>CAYSXA010000021.1:0-24001 GCA_964435005.1 uncultured Anaerolineaceae bacterium
TTGGGTAACGACTTGGAGAAAACCTGCTTTTTCTGGTCGTGTTGGGCACACTTTTCTTGACCGAAACTGCATCGAATGGTACAATCCAGCCGCTCGCCCCCATCGTCTAGGGGACCAGGACGTAGCCCTTTCAAGGCTAAGACCGGGGTTCGAATCCCCGTGGGGGCACAGACTGGTTATCGGTACGTGCGGCGCGCCACACGGGCGCGTCGCACGTGCGTTTTCTCGGCGGTATAATTCCCCCATGCTACCTGAACTGCACCTGGACGACATCGTGACGTTGCGCAAGCCGCATCCCTGCGGCGGATACGAATGGAAGATCGTCCGCCTGGGTATGGACATTGGTCTGGAATGCCTGACCTGCGGGCGGCGGGTGCTGCTGCCGCGTCGTCAACTGGCGCGGCGGATGAAGCAACATCGCCCGGCGGGGGATACGGATGCCCGCTGAGCGCGCTTCGCGCATCCTTTTTCTTTTTTCGGACACGGGTGGTGGACACCGTAGTGCGGCAGAAGCGATCATTGAGGCGCTGGATCGCCTTTATGGCCAATCTGTGCAGACCGAAATGGTGGATTTCTTCACCGATTATGCCCCGCCGCCGCTGAGATACGCGCCGGCGATGTACCCTTACATGGTGCGCATCCCCTCGATATGGGAGACTTCCTACCGCCTGAGCGACGGTCGGCGTCGTTCCCAGGCGCTTGCGCAGGGGTTGTGGCCATACGTCCGTCATGCTACATTACGGTTGTTCGCCGAGCACCCTGCCGATTTGATCGTCTCAGTGCATCCCCTGGCGAACGCGCCCGCGCTGCGCGCCCTGGGGCCGCACCGCCCGCCGTTCACGGTGGTGGTGACCGACCTGGTGACCACGCACGCTTTTTGGTATCACCGTGAATCGGACCTGACCATTGTCCCCACGCAACAGGCGGCGGAACGGGCGCAGCGATATGGCCTGCCTGCCGATCGCGTGCGCGTGGTGGGCCTGCCGGTGGCGGAGCGATTCTGCCAGCCGGTGGGCGACCGGCGCGCCATGCGTGCCCGCCTTGGGTGGCCGGTGGACCGCCCAGCCGTGTTGCTGGCCGGTGGCGGTGAAGGGATGGGGCCGCTGGAGACGATCGCCTGTGCAGTCGCTGATGCGCATCTGCCGATCACCCTGGTGGTGGTTGCCGGGCGCAATCAGGCGCTGCGCGAGCAGTTGGAGAGCCGCCGCTGGCCGATTCCGGTGCGTGTGTATGGCTTTGTACGCCAGATGCCAGATTTCATGCGCGCTGCCGATGTGCTGATCACCAAAGCCGGGCCGGGCACCATCAGTGAGGCGTTGAATGCTCACCTGCCCATGATTTTATACAGCCGTTTGCCTGGTCAAGAGGAAGGCAACGTGGATTATGTGGTTCAGAGCGGAGCGGGTGCCTGGGCACCGCACCCAGACCGTGTGGTGGCGACTTTGCGGGCCTGGCTGAGTGATCCGGTGCAAATGCAGGTGGTACAGGCTGCCTGCCGCCGCCTGGCGTGCCCGGACGCGGCACCGCGCATCGCAAAACTGCTCGCCGCGCAGGTTGGTTTGGAGCAGGGTTGATATGGGTACGCTTTACCTGGTGGCGACTCCCATTGGCAATCTGGAAGACATCACGCTGCGCGCGCTGCGTGTGCTACGCGAGGTGGATTGCATCGCTGCAGAAGACACGCGTCGAACGAAGAAGTTACTCGCGCACTTCGAGATTGTGGGCAAAGACCTGATCTCCTACCACGAACACAACAAGCAGCGACGTGAATCTGAATTACTGGCGCGGCTGTCGCGGGGCGACGTGGCGCTGGTCTCCGATGCAGGCACGCCGTTGCTGAACGATCCAGGCTACGAACTCGTACTGGCGGCGCTGGCTGCCGGGCATCGCGTGGTGCCCATCCCTGGCCCCAGCGCGCCGTTGGCGGCGCTGATCGCCTCTGGCCTGCCCACGGACGCTTTTTATTTCCTGGGCTACTTACCGCGCCGTGCTGCTGACCGTCGGAAACGGTTGGCCGAAGTGGCCGATCTGCCCTGCACGCTGATCGCATTGGAAACGCCTCATCGCCTGGTTCAGGCGCTGGTGGACATCGAGCAGGTGCTGGGCGACCGGCGTATTGCTGTTGCCCGCGAGTTAACCAAAATGCATGAAGAAATCTTCCGCGGCACGGTTGCGCAGGCGCGGGAACGTTTCGGGCAAGAAGCGCCGCGCGGTGAGATCACACTGGTGCTGGAAGGGTCTACATCGGTTCGCGAAGCGTGGGAGGAGGATCGCCTGCGTGCTGCGGTACGTGCCGCTTTACAGGCGGGTGAAGCGCCCTCTGCTTTAGCGAGATCGCTGGCGGCGCAATCCGGTTGGCCGCGTCGTCGCATTTATCAGATCGTGCTGGATGAACAAGGCCATCAAGACGCACACAACGAGGAAATGCCATGAAACGACCGCAGATCTTACTAACCAACGACGACGGTATCCGTTCGCCCGGCCTGTGGGCGGCAGCAGAAGCGCTCTCCACCTTAGGCTACGTCTGGGTGGCCGCGCCACGTGAGCAGTCTTCCGGTGCCGGGCGCAGCCTGCCCTCGACTTCAGACGGTATCATCCGCCCGGAGAAGATTGAAGTCAATGGGGATCAGTGGACGGCGTATGCGGTGAGCGGTACGCCGGCCCAGGCGGTGCTCCATGCCGTGCTGGAGATCCTGCCGCAGCCGCCGGACCTCGTGGTGGCGGGGATCAATTACGGTGAAAACCTGGCCAGCGGGGTGACCATCTCCGGCACGGTAGGTGCGGCGCTGGAAGGTGCAGCTCTCGGTATGCCTGCGATGGCTGTCTCGCTCGAAACGCCGCCTCACATCCATCTCACTTATTCGCGCGAGGTGGATTTTTCCACTGCTGCGCACTTCACCCAGCTATTCGCCCGCTTGCTGCTGAAGCAGGCCATGCCAGACGATGTGGACGTGCTCAAGGTAGATGTCCCTTCCGACGCCATGCCAGAGACGCCCTGGCGCATTACCCGTCTGTCGCGCAAGCGGTATTACCGTCCGATGCCCCCTCGACGTTCATCCTGGGAAGAGCCGGGCACGGTGGGCTATGCTCAGGGTGATCCGCCAGAGTCGCATGCTCCTGATACGGATGTGTATGTGGTGCGTGTCTTGCGTCAGGTCTCTGTGACGCCGCTCAGCCTGGACCTGACCTCACGGGTGGATCTGGGTGCCCTGGACGGACAGTTGAAAACCTGGGTGCAATCCGGGGTGAGTCATGAACCACCCCGTTCGCCGGAGGGCTCTGAGTGAGGGTGTGTGAGCGCTTTGCTTTTGGGTGGGGGATTGTGTCCACAAAGCCTGAAGATGCGCTATAATATTTGTGATGTTCAAAAGGATCTGGGTTTTTGGGTTCCTTGGCCTACTTTTTTTGCTGATCACTGGGAGTGTGCAGGCGCAGCAAGAGGATCGCCATTATTTCCCGGAGACCGGTCACTGGGTTTCCGGGCCTTTTTGGGTATGGTATCAGGAACATCCGCAGAGTCAGGATGTTTTGCAGCAGCCGATCACGGAAGCGTTCACCGATCCGCAAACCGGTTATCAGGTGCAGTATTTCGTTGGGGGGCGAATGGAACTACGCCCAGGGGATGCAGGCCCGACTCAGGTGGTTATCACGCCGCTTGGGTTGTACTACCACGAAGTGGCGCCGGGAATCCCGTTGGATTATCCCATCCCCGATGCCGCCTGTCGCTTCTTTGTTGAAACCGGGCACCGGGTCTGCTATGAATTCCTGAAAGGCTTTGACGCTTTGGGTGGCCTGGAGTTGCTGGGTTACCCGGTCTCGGAGGTCGAATTCCAGGAAGAGATGCTGGTTCAGTATTTCCAGCTCGCGCGGCTGGAGTGGCATCCCGAAAATCCGCCGGGACAGCAGATCGTGGTCACCGACCTGGGTGTGCGGTACTTCCGTGAGCTGGGATTGGATACTGCCTTGTTGCGACCGAACACCGCCGGCAACATTATCCATCCTGTAACCCGTCTGGTCGTCCGGCCTGGCGTACGCTATGCCGTTATCTCGTCCGATGTTTCTCAAACCTTGTACGTGGTGGTGCAGGATCAGATCCAGCAACCCGTGGTCGGCGCCCAAGTGACGTTTCGCCTGATCACACCGACCGGGGAAACGATTTTGTATCGTTTGCTCCCCACGGACGCCAACGGCGTCACCCGCTACCCGTTCAGCCTGGCGAACATGCCGCCTGGCCTGGCTCAGGTGATCGTCACGGTGGAGTATCAGGGTCTGCAGGCCACCGGTCGAACTGCGTTTCGTATCTGGTGGTGAGTGCTTTCGGGGATGCTACTGCGACCGGGCAGGAAACCGGTCGCAGCGGCGTTTAAATCCGATTCAGCAACTGGCGGTACTGCTCCACCTGAGGGGGATTCATCTGGATGATCTGCTGAATCACCTGGATTGCTTCCTCACGATGGCCCTGCTGGAGCAGCATTTCCCCGGCCTTGTCCAGCATCTCGACCGCTTTCTCGCGCTTGCCGGCCAGGCGGTACAGGTTGCCCAGCCGCTGGAGCAGTGAGGCCTCGTCGGGAAGCGATTCGATCAAGCCTTGCATGAACTCAATCGCACGGCCTGTCTCCCCCTGGTCCTGCAGGTGCCGCAGATACTCATCAAGCACTTTGACGGCGTTTGGCACGTTGCCCATGCGGTAATTCAGTTCAATCAGGCGTGAGCGCGCCACCTCATCGTTGGGATCTAGCGTGACGATTTGTTCATAGACTCGCAGCGCTTTGCGCCAGTTCAGGCGTTGAATGTCAATGTCTGCCATGTGGTGCAGGATTTGCACCTTCCAGGCACGGTCGGCGTGAGATTGCTCGGCTATGCGGAGCGCCTGCTCGTAGGTCTGCCGGGCGACGTCCAGCTCGGCCAGGCGGTAATACGCTTCGGCCAGGTTGATGTACTCGCTCAACGCTTCGTCCACAGCACCCTGTTCCGCAAGGAGACGGATCAATTCCTGGTGGGCTTCCATGTCCATCGGGGCGAGCTGCACCACGCGCCGCAGCAGGCGGACGGACTGCACCGCCTCACCGCGCACGTTATAGGTGCGCGCCACGGTCTTGAATTTCACCAGCGCGGCTTCCAGACGGTCTTGTTTGAGCAGCAACTCGCCCATCGTCGTGTGCAGAGGGAGATAGGTGGGCGCAAACTGCAAGGCGAAATAGGCTTCTTCCATCGCGCTACGCAGGTGACCCACCCGCGCCAGTTTCATCACCGTGCTCATGTGATCCACCACGCGGCTGCTGCGCGCTTCGGTCAGCATGTCCGCAATGGGGATTACCTGCTGGTCTGCTGCAGCGGTGACCTGTTTGCGGATGTCGCTCAACTGTTTGCGCCAGTTCGGACGAAGCAGCAGCTCCAGGATGTTCTCAGCTAGCTTGCGCTGAGTTTCTTCGGTTGCCTGCAGATGTTCTTCAATAAGCGGTTCATACAACTGGCGTAGTTCCTCGGCGTGCTCTTCGGGCGAGACTGCCACGTCGGCCACCTTGAGCGCCTCCAGCGTCTCCACGGCGGCCTCACGCCATTGTTCCTGTTTCAGGGCGATCTTGCCGCGGAGCAGGCGCGCAGCCAGGCTGAAGTCCTGGTGTTTGACCGCATGGTGCAGGTTGCGCTGGGCGCTCTCCAGCCGTCCGCCGTGCCATTGCAGATAACCGAGCAGGAAGTACGCCGCCGGGTGATCCAGACCGGCGGAGATCGCCTGGGAGATCTCCGGGATGGCATTGTTGTAATCTTCGCGGGTGATCAGGTCGATCGCGTGCCCGATGTGGAGCAGGATTTGGGTGCGCCGGATCCGCTCTTGATCCAGCTGGCCAGTTCCTTTCGTCAAGGCTTCCAGGCCGGGGCGGGCGGATGCGTCGGATTCCGCCTGCTGCTCGAAGAGCAGTTCAGCCAACACGGACAAGGCTTTCTGCCGGGCTTCGGTCACGGGGTCTGGCGTGTGGCCAGCTGGTCGCTTCTCCTCCGTTTGACGGACGCGTGCCATGCGGAGCGGCGCGGTCACGCCGCGTTTCCGCTTGGGCAGAGGCAGGGGGCGGTTTCGCTGGAGCATGCCCAACGCCTGGCGGACTTCCAGCGAGTCGGGCAGGATGTTCATGGCGCGTTTCAGCGCTTCCATGGCGTGCTCTTTGCGCCCGGCGTGTTGCAGCACGGCAGCGGCGGCAATGTACTCGGTGATTGCCTGCTCGCGGCGCCCCAGTTTCTCGTACACCTGGGCTAACCGGAAGCGAGTCTGGAGCAGTGTGGGGGCAAGTGCCAGCGCGGTCGTCCAGCTATCGATCGCTTTGTCCACGTCACGCAGGCGCAGGTACAGGTCGCCGGCGCGGGAGAAGGCCTGCGCCGCCTCTTTGATCTTTCCCAGCCGCTCGTAGATTTCGCCGATCTTGGTTAGCGGCGCCGGGTCGTCTGGCGAGACCTCTGCCGCGCGCTGGTAATACTTCAGTGCCTCTTCGTGCTGGCCCAGTTCGAACAACGCCAGCGCCAGGCTGTTCAGCGCCTTGGGGTGGTCGGGGAATTCCTCCAGCGCCTTGCGGTAGAATTGCGCGGCGTGCTCCCAGTCCTGATCCCAGGCGGCGGAGTGCCCCTGGTTCATCGCTTCCTGGAAAATGTGTTCTCGTCCGGCCATAGGTCACTCCAGCGGTTGCATTTCGCCCCAGTTGCGCCCATAGCGCGCTTCTGTCTTGAGCGGGACGTCCAGCGTGTAGGCGTTTTCCATGACAGCCTGTACCACTTGCGCGGTGGGGTGTAGCTCTTCCTGTGGGCATTCGAGCACCAGTTCGTCGTGTACCTGGAGCAACATCCGTGCCTGCAGGCCGGCCTCTTCCAGCGCCGGTGGTACGCGGAGCATGGCGATCTTCATGATGTCCGCCGCCGTGCCCTGGATGGGTGCGTTGATTGCCTCGCGTTCCTCGCGCTGGCGGGTCTGCGCGTTGGACGGGTTCACCAGCCCTGGGAAGTAGCGGCGGCGTCCGAGCAGGGTCTCCACGTAGCCATCGCGGGCCGCGCGCTGACGCATCTCGTCCAGGTAGCGTTTCACGCCGGGGAAGCGCTGGAAGTAGGTTTTGACGAAGTTCTCCGCCTCGGCCAGCGTGAGGTCGGTGGTACGTGTCAGGCCGTAGGCGCTCATGCCGTAGATCAGGCCAAAGTTGATCGCCTTGGCGTGGCGGCGTTGCTCCTTGGAGACCTTCTCCAGGGGGATGTTGTAGATCGCGGCGGCGGTGGTGGCGTGGATGTCTTGCCCGGCGCGGAAGGCGGCGATCATCGCCTCGTCCTGTGCCATGTGCGCTACAATGCGCAGTTCGACCTGCGAATAGTCCACGCCGAGCAGCTGCCAGCCTTCGGGCGCGATGAAGGCGCGTCGCACGCGGCGTCCCACTTCCGTGCGGATGGGGATGTTCTGCAGGTTGGGGTCGGAAGATGCGATGCGCCCGGTCACCGTGCCGGTCTGATTGTACGAGGTGTGCACCCGCCCGGTGAGCGGGTTGATCTGCTGCGGCAGCGCGTCCACGTAGGTGGATTTCAATTTGGACAGTTCGCGGTATTCCAGCACCCAGGTGACCACGGGGTGTTTGTCGCGCAACAGCTCCAGCACGCCGGCGGCGGTGGAGTAATGCCCGCTGGCGGTGCGGCGAGTGCGGTCGGGCGGCTCCAGCCCCAGCGTTTCGAATAGCGCCTTCGAAAGTTGCTGGGTGGAGTTCACGTTGAACCGGTATCCCACTGCCTGGTGGATGCGGGCTTCCAGCTCGCTCATCTGTGCCTGGAGCTCGCGGCTCATCTGCGCCAGGAAGGTCTGGTCGATCAGCACGCCGTTCATCTCCATTTGCGCCAGCACGGGGATGAGCGGCATCTCCACCTCCAGGAACAGGTCGAGCGCCTCACGCTCGCGCAGATCGGCTTCGAGCAGCGGCATCAGCCGCAGCGGCAGCGCGGCGTCGGCGGCGGCATAAGGAGCGACCTGCTCAACCGCGACCTCGGCCATGCTGATCTGCTTGCGCCCTTTGCCGATCAGTTCGGTGATCGGCGTCATCTGCACGTTCAGGCGCACCCAGGCGAGCGACTTCAGCCCCAGGTTGCGAGAGTTCGGGTCGCGCAGCCACTCAGCGACCATGGTGTCAAAGGCCAGTGGCGCAACGCGCAGGCCGTGGCGGGCGAGCACCACGTAGTCGTACTTCAGGTTGTGTCCCACCTTGGGGATGTTTGGGTCGGTGAGCGGGCCGCGCAGCGCGTCCAGCACGGTCTCCAGCGGCAGTTGCTTCCCGTTGTGATGCCCGATGGGAATGTAGTAGCCGCGATCGGCGTCCGCCGCCAGTGAAATCCCCACGAGATCGGCCTGCATCTGGTCGGTGGACGTGGTTTCCGTGTCAAAGGCGATGTGCTTTGCTTCGCGTAGTCGTTTGACCAGGCGTTCGAGCGCGGCAGGGGTGTTCACCACTTCCCAGGCGACCGGTGTGTTCGGCGCGGCGGTCGGCGTGGGTTCCACCTGGAAGAGCGGCAGTTGCTGCGCGTTCGATGCAGGTTCGGTGGTGCGTTGCGCCAGCTTGCGTAATCCGCCGAGCAGCGAGCGAAACTCCAGTTCACGGAACAGGTCGTTCACCTGGGATGGGTCGAAGTGCTCGGAGCACGCCTGTTCCAGGTCAATAGCGATCGGCAGGTCGGTGCGAATGGTCGCCAGGCGGTGGCTGAGGTAGGCCAGTTCGCGCCCGGCTTCCAGGCGGTTGCGCACGCGGGTGGGTAGCTCGTCCAGGTGCGCGTAAATGTCGTCCAGGTGGTCGTACTGCTGGAGCAACTGGACGGCGGTCTTCCTGCCGATGCCGGGCACGCCGGGGATGTTGTCCGACTTGTCGCCTTCCAATGCCTTGAGATCCACCACCTGATCGGGGCGCACGCCGAGGTAGTCCTTCACCGCGTCGGGGGTGAAGTCGCGCGCGTCAGAGAGGCGCTTGCCGGGCAGGCTGACGATCACCCGCTCGTCTACCAGCTGGAGCAGGTCGCGGTCGCCGGTGATGATCTTCACACCCAGGCCATTCGCCGCTGCCCAGCGCGCGGCGCTGCCGAGCACGTCGTCGGCTTCGTAGCCTTCCATTTCCAGGCGGGGGATGTTGAAGGCATCCACCAGTTCACGGATGCGCTCCACCTGGGGGATCAGGTCTTCGGGCATCTTGGCGCGCGTGGCCTTGTATTCCGGGAAAATCTCGTCGCGGAAAGTCTTGCCTGTATCGAAGGCCACGGCGAGGTAATCGGGGCGTTCCTGGCTGAGGATGCGCAGCAACACGCTGGCGAAGCCGTACACGCCGGCGGTGGGTTCACCGCGGCTGGTGCGCCAGCGGTCGCTGCCCGAGCTGGCGGTCAGCGCGAAGTAGGTGCGGTAGGCGAGGGCGTGGCCGTCAATCAGGTAGAGGACGGGTGGCATGGGTGCGCTCTCAGGATCGGATGCCCTGACGCTGGCGGATGTGCTGGATGAAGTCTCGGATCAGTGAGGGAGGGGGCGGAGTGCTGCCGCTGGTGATCAGGTAGCCGGGTGCCCAGAACTCACCGGAGGGGTTGTCTTCCGCCAGGCGAGGGAAATGACTGAAGATGAAGCCGGATGTGTGCCGGCGCAGGATGCGTACCAGGTGGCCTGGTGCCGTGTTTGGGAGGACATCCACGGTGAGCAGCAGATATTCAGGGCGGATTTGCACGCCTTCCAGCCGCCAGCCATAGGCCAGACATAATTGCCTCAGCCACTGGTTTAGTTTCCTCGCCAGGTCGCCCACCAGGTGATGGTTGGGGAAACGGGGGATGAGTAGAGCGTTGTACTTCAGCGCATATTGGCTGGGGGAAGCGGGCTGTGCCTGGAAAATGGGTTTCGGTGTCACCTTGGAAGGTTGCGTTTCCGCCTGATGTACGGAATCCGCCCCATGGGAAGGTTCTGGTGTGGCCTGTGGGGCATGATTCGACGGCACGTCGGCCTGGTCGGTGACCTGAGTGGTCACTGGCTTCGAGGATTGTGAGGAAAGCGCGTTCAGGAACTCCGCCTGTGCTGCTTCTCCCACCTCAGGCAACCAGTCTGCTGGGATCGGGGGGGGAACTTCCTCAAAGAGGGGTGGGACGTCGGTCAAGTCGTTCTCTGACATCGGGTCCCAATCGTCGTTCAGCAGCAAGTCGTCTTTGGGGACCGTTTGTTCCGGGTCCGGTTCCGTGGCTTCATCCGCCTGGGGAGATGAGGCCGAAACGGTTTCTTCTGTCGGGGGAGCGGACAGCGATCGTGCCAGCCGGCCAGCCTGCATCCGAATCTGGCTGAAAGGGGTGCCTACGTCAAAAGCCAGGGCGAGCACCAGGTCCCCAGCCAGTGGCGTGATGTAGAGCATGTACTCGCTGTCGGTGCTGCGCAGGCGGAGGAAGCGAGCCAGGTCGGTGCGGTCGGAGCCGTCGCGAGCCCACAATTCCACCACGTGGCGGGCCAACTCCTCGGCAGCCGGTTGGGGCAATTGCCCGGCGTAAGCCCACATCCGGTTCCCGCGCGTGATCAACGCGGCCTGGGCGGCCGATTCGAGTGACAGGCGGGTGAGGTGTTGCGCCGCCAGGGAGACGTCGGTCAGCCAGGGTGGGGGTGGTTCTGTCGCGGAAGAGGGTTTTTCCTGCGGCGTTGCCGATGTGCCCGTTTCCTCTTTACTCAGCAGGCGCTCGAATAAGGCTTCCAGATCGGGCAGATAAAATGGCTTGCTCAGGCAGGCCACCGGGTTCAACGCCTGGGCTTCTGGTTCAGGCTCCTCTGCTGAGATCAGGACAAGCGGCAGGGCGGGCTGAATGCGACGCAGGGCGATACCCATTTCGGCCAACGTCATGTCGGCGGTGTCTGCGTCCAGGATGGCCAGCGCGAAGGCGGTTTCTTTCGCTTTTGCTATAGCTTCCTGGCCGCTTAAAGCGCGCAGGCTGGGCCGCTGGCTGTGTTCTTCCAGCGTCAGACGCAACAACTCGGCAAATGCCGGATCGGGAGATACGATCAGAACAGGTGTACCCACGTTTAGAAGTGTATCATGGGGTGAAGGCGGAGACAAGAGGGCATTGCTGACCTTACGTGAAGGATCACTGGCGCGCCTTCAGGGAGTGTACATCATTACCGGTGGTACTTCCAGTCTCTCGCCAGCTTGTATGGAGATCTCCAGTGCCACTCCGCTCACGCCGGGTTGTTCGATCACCAGCCAACGATGGCCAGAAGGTACGGTCACTGTGAAGTGTCCCTGTGCGTCTGTGAACGAGGTATGGCCCTCTTCGAATCCTTCTACGCGCACCTGTATACCACGCAAAGGATTACCCTCTAGATCAGTCACTATACCGGTGACCGTGCCGTCCGGAGGTGCCGGGCGATGTTGCCAGACCCACCACGCACCACTGCCAATGACAATCAACACTACCAGGGCGATCACAGCACGCAGTATCCCTCTGCCAGCTGTGCGTACCAGCCGGATGCGGTCAGCAGTGGAAAGACGCGCTTCAGGGGATTCCACTGTGCTCTCCACGTTCACCGCTTCGCGCAGTGCTTGTGGATCGAGTTTGTCTAATGGGTTGTGATTCGGGTCGCTCATAATGATCTCCTCACGGCTCCATGGTGACCTGTACATTGTCGAATGCCCCGCTTGATTGCTCATTGGTTACCCCAACGCCGCCGTCAGGGATGGGGTTTGGATCCTGGTAGTCGATGTATAGTTGATTATCCATCCAGACCTGGATATGATTACCGACGACACGCACTTTATAGTTGTGCACCTGGGTAGGGTCGGCCCCGGTTTTGGCATACGCCAGCCAGGGTCGCCATTGACCGTCCTGCATTTTTGCCAGTTCCAGCACGCCGTCGGTTTTGGGTACGAGGGCATAGTAATTCTCTGTGCTCTGGAAGCGAAACACCACCCGACTGACTTCCCAGATGTGTCGCTGTCCCGGTTGTAGGGTTTGCAGGTCCACTGAGTAAGTGTAATCTGGCCCCCCTACAGCGGCCACAGCTTTGGCCCAGCGTTTATTGCTGACCATTCTGCCGTCCTCATTTTCCCACTTCCCCCAAATGAATTGCCAGTCCAGGTTACTGGTGCCGTTGAAGTCATCGTAGTACGTCGAATCGCTGTCTCCCTGGAAGGGATCCAGAGCTGTGGTCATGTGCAGTCCGATTTGTTCTCCAAATAAGGCTACTGCGCCAATGACACTGATGACCAAAAGCACCAGAATCAAGATATATTCGGTTAATCCCTGGCCGTCTTCGCGTATGTGGATGGGGAATGCTTCCATGGGCGTTTCTCCTAGAGAATGTAGGTGATGAGAGTCTCTAGAGGATTATACATCGTCATGAGGTATAATCCGAATAGTCGATTAAGGGGTCATCGCGAGCCATGGGGTCGTGATGGCCTGCTTTTTGCATGGAGCAGAGATGACCAGACGTATGGAACGTATTGCTGTGCTGACCTCCGGCGGGGATGCACCGGGAATGAACCCCTGCATCCGTGCTGTGGTGCGCACTGGCCTGGCCAATGATCTGGAAGTTTATGGCGTGGAAGAAGGCTTCGAGGGGTTGATCCACGGCAATTTTGTGCCGCTGGGCGCGCGCGATGTAGGGGGGATTTTGCAGCGTGGCGGTACGATCCTGCGCACCGCGCGCAGTGAGGCTTTCCGTACGCTGAAAGGCCGTCGCGCCGCTGTGCGTGAATTGAACGAGGCCGGTATTGACGGCCTGGTGGTGATCGGCGGCGATGGCTCGATGCGGGGCGCACATGCGCTGGCGCAAGAGGAGGGGATCCCCGTGGTTGGTATCTCGGCCAGCATTGACAACGACATCTGGGGGACGAATATGTCCATCGGGGTAGACACCGCGCTGAACACCATTCTGGAGTCCGTGGATCGCCTGCGCGATACGGCGTCCTCGCATCAGCGCGCTTTCTTGATTGAGACCATGGGGCGGGATTGTGGCTACCTGGCGGTGATGGCGGGCATCATCGGCGGGGCGGAGATGGTGCTCATCCCGGAGGTGCCGGTCTCGTTGGAGGAGGTCGCTGAGGCGGTCGAGGACGCCTATCGGCGTGGGAAGACCCATTGCATCATCATTGTGGCCGAGGGCGCCTCCATCCGCACCACGGAGCTGGCGCGGCGGCTGGACGAGATGGACGTGGGCTTCAAGACGCGTGTGACCATCCTGGGGCACATCCAGCGCGGTGGCTCGCCGACGGCCTTTGACCGCCTGCTCGCTTCGCGTATGGGCGTGCGCGCGGTGCAGGCGTTGCTCGAAGGTCAGAGCGATGTGATGGTCGGCCTGCAGGGGCGTGAGATGGTGCTGGTGCCGCTGGCTGAGGTCACCCGCCACCGGCGCCAGGCCAACCTGGAGTATTACCATATGGCGCGCATGCTGGCGCGCTGACCTCCCTGGGCAGGATGAGCCTGCATGGCTCATCTACCGCCAAAGGGACAGATGTCTTGCGCCGTATAGATGCGATTTTGCTCGCCATAGAAGGGCGGACCGAGGGGGTAGAGAATGGCCTCACGGTGGGCGTCCGCGTAGGCGATCGCTGCGGCACAAGCAGCCTGGATGTCTGCGTTGGGGGTGTAGGCGTCCCAGAATGCGGTTGCCAGCGCGGTGTAATCCGAACCTGGTGAACCTGCGGGGAATTTCTTCTGGAGTGTATCGTAGGCCAGTTGTGCCTCGTCCTGGTAACCTTGCCGGGCATAGAGGATCAGGATACGGTAGCGGGCGTAGGCTTCCAGCCGGGGCCGTTCCTCTGGATCGGACGTAGGTGTGGGGGAAGCCCTGGTAGGCCGAAGCTGGCCAGAGTTGTCCTGCACTCCAACCCAGTAGTTGTTCATCAAAGATAGCCTGCTGGTAGAACGGCAGCGCTTTCTGGGCATCGCCACAACGTACGGCGTCGTCGCCGTCCTGGACCGCCTGGAAGCGGTACACTGGTGGACTGGTGGCCTGCCTTCTTCCCCTGAGGATGCATTCTTCTGACGACCGTTGTTGCAAAGCTGGCTCCCATTCTCCTGCAGAAAAGACTCTGAGTCACCTGTCCACAGTGGATTTTCTGCTGTGCACCATCCGGTTGTCAGCGCTGAGGTGGGGCGTGTTGCTGAAGTTATGTAACCGACTGGATGATGATGCAAGCCGGAGCCCGGCTCTCGTGCTATAATTTCGCAGGAACAGGAAATCGGGGATGAGGGATTGAGCCAGGCAACTCTAACCAGTGCAACCAACCCAACCAGGAACCAATTACAACCAGAAAAACAGGGAACCCCATGAACGAATACATCCTCGCACTTGACCAGGGCACCACTTCCTCGCGGGCGATCCTGTTCGACCGGAGCGGGAAGCCCGTGGCCGTCGCGCAGCAGGAGTTCCGCCAGATTTATCCTCAGCCGGGGTGGGTGGAGCACGACCCGGAGGACATCTGGCGCACCCAGCTGGAAACCGCCCGCGCCGCACTGGCGCAGGCCGGTGTTCGGGCCGACCAGGTGACCGCCATCGGCGTGACCAACCAGCGCGAGACCACTATCCTCTGGGATCGCGCCACCGGCGAGCCGGTGTACAACGCCGTCGTGTGGCAGTGCCGCCGCACCGCGCCGCTGTGCGATCAGTTGAAGGCCGAAGGGTTCGATACTGTCATCCGAGAGAAGACCGGCCTGGTGACTGATGCTTACTTCTCCGGCACCAAACTCGCCTGGCTGCTGGATCACGTCCCCGACGTGCGGGCGCGCGCGGAGCGCGGCGAACTGGCCTTCGGCACGGTGGACACCTTCCTGCTGTGGCGGCTCTCCGGCGGACGATTGCATGTCACCGACCCGTCCAACGCCTCGCGCACGTTGTTGTACAACATCCACACCGGTGACTGGGACGACGAGATTCTGGCGCGGCTGGGGATTCCGCGCGCGGTGCTGCCGGAGGTGCGCCCTTCCTCCGCCGTGTACGGTGAAACCGACCCGGCCTTGTTCGGCGCGCCGATTCCGCTGGCGGGCGACGCAGGCGACCAGCAGGCGGCCACCTTCGGCCAGGCTTGTTTCGCCCCCGGCATGGTGAAGAACACTTACGGCACGGGCTGTTTCATGCTGATGAACACCGGCCCGCGCGCCGTGCCCTCGAACAACGGTCTGCTGACCACCATCGGCTGGCAAGTCGGCGACCAGGACGGCCTGACCTACTGCCTGGAGGGCAGCGTGTTCATCGCCGGCGCCGCGGTGCAGTGGCTGCGCGATGGGTTGAAGATCATCCAGAAGAGCAGCGAGGTGGAAGCCCTGGCGCGCACGGTGGACGACAACGGCGGCGTGTACTTCGTGCCGGCCTTTGTCGGCCTGGGTGCACCGTACTGGGATGCCTACGCGCGCGGCACGATGGTCGGTCTGACGCGCGGTACGACCGCCGGGCACATCGCCCGCGCCACGCTGGAGGCCATTGCCTACCAGACCCGCGACGTACTCGAAGCCATGCGCGCGGACACCGGTCTGGCGATTCAGGTGATGCGTGTGGACGGCGGCGCGGCGGTCAACGACCTGTTGATGCAGTTCCAGGCGGACATCCTCGGCGTGCCGGTGCAGCGTCCGCGTGTGACCGAGACTACTGCCCTGGGCGCGGCGTACCTGGCCGGGCTGGCCGTCGGCTTCTGGAAGTCGCCGGACGAGATCGCCGCCCAGTGGTCGCTTGACCGTGAATACACCCCGCAAATGAGCGCCGACCAGCGCGAGTCGCTGTATGCTCGCTGGCAACGGGCGGTGGAACGCGCACGCGGCTGGGCCTGAAGTCGCTTCTCTTCCTCGCTTGATGTGAACCCTCCTGCCGAGAAATGGCAGGAGGGTTTCGTTCTCCTACAAAATCGTTCATTGACAAGCCAAAAAAATTCATATACAATCAAAAAAGCACAGGTCGGCCCGTCCTGGAAAGGGGCAGGAGTGTGACTACCCAAAGCCAGGGGTTGATCCCCGCGGAACGCCGTCGTCGAATTCGTGAAATCATCCAGTCGCAGGGAAGTGTGCGCGTCTCTGCCCTGAGTCAACTGCTGGGGGTTTCGGAACTCACCATCCGCCGTGACCTGGAGCAACTGGAGAAGACCGGCCTGCTGGAACGCACGCACGGGGGTGCGGTGCTCAGCCATCGTATGCGGCATGAGCCTCTGTATACAGAGAAAGACCGCATCCACCGCAAAGAGAAGCAGGCTATCGGCCTCGCCGCTGCGGCACTCGTCGAGGACGGCGACACGTTGCTGATCAACAGCGGATCGACCACGCTACAAATCTTCCGCCACCTGGGGGGATACAAGCACCTGCGTGTGATCACCAGCAACATGGGCGCTTTCCGTGAGGTGCAGGGGCTGGGCCTGGAACTGATCCTGACCGGCGGGACGTACCGCGAACAATCGAACTCGCTGGTCGGCCCGCTGGCTACGTTGTGTCTGCAACAGGTGTACGGCAGCCGTTGTTTTATCGGCGTGGACGGCGTGAGCGCACGCTACGGCCTGACCACGCCCATCGCCCAGGAAGCCGAGATCGCGCGCATGATGATCGAGCGCACCCACGGTCCGGTGATCGTGGTCGCCGATCACAGCAAAATGGGCGTGGTTGCCAACTTTGTCACGGCTCCGATCCATAAAATTGACATCCTGATCACCGATAGCGGCTTCGACGAAGCCTATCGTGAAGATCTGGAAGCCAAGGGGGTACAAATCATCATCGCTGATCAATCCTCTGTCTCAGGAAGGAGGTGATGCCCTGCGTACCGATGTCTGGATCGTTTTCCCCACGTGTCCGGTTCCCACAATTCATTGCAAGTAAGGAGAAGAGGAAATGAAAGTTTCTCGCAAGGCATTCGCCCTGTTCCTGATTCTGGCGTTGTTGCTGCCCATCCTGGCAGCCTGCAAGCCGGCGGGAGGCGGCGAAGCCACCCAACCGCCAGAACAGGCCGCTCCTACCAAGGCCCCTGAGGCCCAACAGCCGGAGATCCCCGAAGGCAGCATTGTGATCGAATTCTGGCACGCCTTCGGCGGTGGGCGCAAACTGCTCATCCAGCGCATGGTGGATGACTTCAACTACACCCACCCCGGCATCTTCGTGAAGGCCGAACACAAGGGCTCTTACCGGGACACGCTGAACGCTGCCATCCTGGCCGCGCAGCAAGGCAACCCGCCGCACATCGTGCAGATCTTCGAGGTCGGCTCCCAACTGGCGCTGGATTCCGGTATCTTTGTCCCGATCGCCGACCTGGCGGACCCGGCGGAGTACAAGCCCGACGACCTGATCGAAGGTGTGGCGCAGTACTACAACTTCGACGGCAAGTTCTACTCCATGCCGTGGAACTCCTCCAACCCCATCCTGTATTACAATAAGGACATCTTCCGCAAGGCGGGGTTGGACCCCGAAAAACCGCCGGCCACCTTCGAGGAAATGCTGCAGGTGTGTGAGCAGATCGTCTCCAGCGGTGCCGCCAAGAACTGTGTGACCTGGCCGCTGCATAGCTGGTTCTTCGAGCAGTGGATGGCGAATATGGGCGCCGAGCTGGCGAACAACGGCAACGGCCGCGATGCCCGTGCCACCGAGGTCTATCTGGACAGCGACGCTGCGAAGACGATCGTGAGCTGGTGGAAGGAGATGTTCGACAAGGGCTACTACGCTTACAGCGGCAAGCTGGAGGACTGGGATGGCTCGGACGCCATCTTTGTCTCCGGCCAGGCGGCCATGGAGATCACCTCCACCAGTGACGTGGTCAACCGCCAGAACGACGCCAAGGCAAACGGCTTCGAGCTCGGCACGGCCTACCTGCCCTACCCCGCAAGCAGCGAGCGTCAGGGCGTGATCGTGGGCGGTGCCAGCATGTGGATCACCAAAAATCACCCGCAGGAGGAACTGGAAGCGACCAAGGAATTCATCCTGTGGTTCACCAACACCGAGAACGCCATCCGCTGGCACAAAGGCACCGGCTACTTCCCCATCCGCAAATCGGCGGTGGACGTGCTGGAGTTCGAAAACTGGTTTGAGACCAACCCGGCCTACCGGGCGGCCTTCGACCAGTTGCTGAGCACCAAGCCCAGCCGCGCCACGCAGGGCGCGTTGCTCGGCCCGTTCCCGGAGATCCGCACCATCATCGAGCAGGCTGTTGAGAAGGTGCTGGCCGGTGAAGCCAGCGTGGACGAAGCGCTGGCTGCTGCCAAGGCGGACGCCGACAAGGCGCTGCAAGAGTACAACAACTCGATCAAATAGCCACCGGCTTCCGG
Organism: uncultured Anaerolineaceae bacterium; assembly: GCA_964435005.1. GTDB lineage: Bacteria > Chloroflexota > Anaerolineae > Anaerolineales > DRMV01 > CAYSXA01. The sequence goes on from CAYSXA010000021.1 coordinate 18,240, forward strand.
GGGAGGTCGGGGGAGACCCCGACCTCCCTTACTTTCCCAGGGAAAGCCTATGCACACTGCCAAGTTTCGAGGTCGCATTCTCCCTTACCTGTTGCTTGCGCCCACGCTGGTCATCCTGGTGATGTTCCTGTACTACCCGGTCATCCAGACCTTTGCCCTCTCCACCTACCAGGTGGCCTTCCTGGGATTGCGCAAGCACTTCGTTGGACTGAAGAACTACATCACCCTGCTGCACGATCCGGGCTATCTGCACGTGCTACAGGTCACCGCCGTGATCACGCTGGCTGTGGTGGTGGGCGGGCTGGCGATTTCGCTGTCCATCGCCATGCTGGCGAACCAGAAGATCCGTGGTGGGAGCGTGTACCGCATCCTGCTTGTCTGGCCGTTTGCTCTCTCCCCGGCGGTGGCGGGCGTGGTCTTCCTCTTTATGTTCTCCCCCGGCTTCGGAGCGGCCAATTATCTGCTCTACCGCATCACCGGCGTCGAACTCAACTGGCTGGGCAACCCCCGTCTGGCCTTGCTGCTGATCATCATGGCGAGCATCTGGAAGAACCTGGGGTACAACGTGGTGTTCTACCTGGCCGCGCTGCAAAACCTGAACCCCGAAGTGCTGGAAGCCGCGTCCATCGACGGCGCCAACGCCTGGCAACGCTTCTGGCACGTGACCTTCGCGCTGCTTTCGCCGATGACCTTTTTCCTGTTGATCACGAACATTACCTATTCGTTCTTCGACCTGTTCGGCATGATTGACATCGTGACCAAAGGCGGCCCGCTGGACGCCACGAACATGATGATCTACAACCTGTATCGGGACGGGTTCGAATACTACAAGACCGGACTGGCTGCCGCGCAATCGGTGATTCTGTTTGCGGCGGTGGTGTTGCTCACCGTCATCCAGTTCCGCACCAGCGGACGCCGCGTGCATTACGGAGGTTGAGATGGGGCGCAAGACCCGCCGGGAAATCCTGATTCATCTGGCGTTGATTGTGGTGTGTTTCCTTGTACTGGCGCCCGTGCTGTTCGCGCTGGCGAAATCCACCCAGACCCGTGCTCAGGTCTTCCATTATCCCCCCATTCTGGGGCCGGGCACGGCGCTGGTGCAAAACTACACCAAAGCCTGGTATGAGTTCAACCTGGGGCAATACATGAAGAACACGCTGGTCGTGGCGCTGATTGTGATGTTCGCCAAGACGCTGTTCTCCATGCTCGCCGGGTTGGGACTGGTGTACTTCGACTTCCCGCTGAAGAACGGCGTGTTCTACTTTATCCTGTTCACGTTGATGATGCCCACCGAGATTATGATTATCGCGCTGTTCAACCTGGTGAACGACCTGGGCTGGGGCAACAGCTACCTGGCGCTCACCGTACCCTTCCTGGCGAGCGCGACCGGGGTGTTCCTGTTCCGACAGCATTTCTCCAACATCCCTGCCGATCTGGTGGACGCCGCCCGCGTGGACGGGGCTGGCCCGTTGCGCTTTCTGTGGAGCATTCTGCTGCCCATGTCGCGTAACACCATCGGCGCGCTGGCGCTGATTCAGTTCATCTATATGTGGAATCAGTACATCTGGCCGCTGGTAATCATCCGTGAAGGGAGCCGTCAACTGATACAGGTCGGTCTGCGTGGGATGACCGCGCTGCAAGACACCACGAACTGGGGCGTGGTGATGGCGGGCGCGATTCTGGCGATGATTCCGCCGCTGGTGATTTTCATCCTGCTGCACGAGCAATTCATGCGCGGCTTCGCTCTGGGTCAGGAAAAGTGAGTCGTTATCAGGGATTTCTGTTCGACCTGGACGGCACGCTCTACGTGGACGAACAGGTCATTCCGGGAGCGCCCCAGACCATTGCGTACCTGCGCCGTCAGGGGGCGCAGGTCGCCTTTGTCTCCAACAAGCCGCTCGCCACGCGTGCCGAATATGCCGCCAAACTCACCCGCCTGGGCATCCCCACGCGACCGGACGAGATTATCCACTCTTCGATGGTGCTCATCCGTTACCTGCGCCGCGAGATGCCGGGCGCCACGGTGTACCCCATCGGTGAAGCGCCGCTCATCCAGGAGTTGCAGGCCGCGGGCTTTCGCATCAGCGAAGACCCTGCCGAGGTGCAGGCGGTGATCGCCAGTTTCGACCGCACCTTCACCTATCGCAAACTGGACATCGCCTTTCAGGCTCTGCGGCGCGGAGCGCGCTTCCTGGCGACCAATGCCGACCCGACCTGCCCGGTGCGCGGCGGTGAAATCCCCGATGCAGGCGCGGTGATTGGCGCGCTGGAGGGGTGCAGCCGCCGTCGGGTCGAGTGGGTGGCTGGCAAACCGTCCCTGCTGATTACCGAGATTGCGCTGGAGCGCCTGGGCGTGCCTGCCGAACGTTGTCTGCTGGTCGGAGACCGCCTGGAGACCGACATTCTGATGGGACACCGCGCCGGCATGGGTACGGCGCTGGTGCTCAGCGGCGTCAGCCGTGAAGAAGACCTGAAACACGCGCCGGTGCAGCCGGATTACGTGCTGCCCAGCGTGGCTGCTCTGCCGGAGATACTGTAATTGGTTATGAACCGACCGTTGAACATTGCTCATCGGGGGGCCAGCAGCCTGGCCCCGGAGAACACCCTGGCCGCCGCCCGCAAGGCGCTGGAGGCCGGGGCGGATTTGTGGGAACTGGACGTGGCCGTGACCGCCGACCACGAACTGATTCTCTTCCACGACGATTCCCTGGCCCGCACCACGGACGTGGCGCAGCGCTTCCCCGACCGCGTGCCCTGGACGTTCACCACCTTCACCCTGGCCGAAATCCGCACCCTGGACGCCGGTTCCTGGTTTGTGGAGCGCGACCCGCACCAGCAGATCGCCGCTGGCGCGGTCTCCCCAGAAGACCAGCGCGCCTATCGCGGCGAGCCTGTCCCCACGCTGCGCGAGGCGCTGCGCTTTACCCGCGACCACAACTGGCGGGTGAACATTGAACTGAAACGCCTGCCCCCGCCGCTGGAGGACTTCCCCGTGGTCGAACGCGTGCTGGCGTTGATTGACGAACTGGACATGGTGGAACAGGTGGTGATTTCTTCCTTCGTGCACCCCTGGCTGCGTCAGATTCGCGCCCAGCGCCCGGAGATCGCCGTCCAGGCGCTGATTGGCTTCTCCAGCACCGAGCCGCTGGACTGGGGCGACCTGACCTTCCAGACCTACAATGTGCGCCACACGCTCACCTCGCCCGCCGAAGTCCGCTCCCGCCGGGCGCAGGGCATTGCGGTGAACCCATTCGTCGTCAACCAGCCTGATGAGATGGCCGCCTACATCGCTGCTGGCGTCGCCGGGCTGATTACCGACTTCCCCCAGCGCCTGAGCAGGGTGCTGGCCGACTGGAAGGAGTTCTCCCCATGAACCCCGATACCCCCATTCCTGGCAAACTTTCCCTGGACGAACTGCGCGCCCGCATCGAGCAAGGGCGCATCGAGACGGTCATCACCGCCTTCCCGGATATGTACGGACGGTTGATGGGTAAGCGGATCACTGGCCACTTCTTTCTCTCCCACGTCGCCGACCACGGGATGCACGTCTGCGACTACCTGCTGGCCTGCGATATGGAGATGGAGCCGATTCCCGGCTATCGCTTCGCCAGTTGGGAGCGCGGCTACGGCGACATGCTGGCGAAGCCGGACTGGGAAACGCTGCGCGAGGTTACCTGGCTGGAAAACACCGCCCTGGTGCTCTGCGACCTGTTCACCGAGGAGGGCGAGCCGGTCGCTGTCGCGCCGCGCACCGTGCTCCGCCGCCAGATGGAACGCGCGCGCGAGGCCGGGTTCCTGCCGATGGGTGGCGCAGAACTGGAGATGTTCATCTTCCGGGACACCTACGAGGAGCTGCACGCCGACGGTTACCGCCACCCCCAGCCGTTCGGCAACTATATCGAGGACTACCATATCCTGCAGGGCACGCGCGGCGAGCCGCTGATTGGCGCGATTCGCCGCCACCTGGATCGCTCTGGCGTGCCGGTGGAGTTCAGCAAAGGGGAATGGGGCCCCGGTCAGCACGAAATCAACCTGCGCTACGCCGATTTCCTGGAGACCTGCGACCGCAGCGTGCTCTTCAAGCAGGCGTGCAAGGAAATCGCCATGCAGCAGGGGTTGTCCGTCACCTTCATGGCAAAGTGGGACGCCCAGGCGGCGGGCAACAGCCTGCACATTCATGCCAGTCTGTGGAGCCTGGACGGGACGCGTAACCTGTTCGCCGGAGAGGAGCCGTTGCCCGGCCTGCCCACCGGCGCTTCGCCGCAGTTCCGCTGGTTCCTGGGCGGGCTGCTCGCGCACGCGCGCGAACTGGCGCTCTTCTTCGCGCCGTACGTGAATTCCTATAAACGTTACCAGGCCGGATCGTTTGCCCCGACCGGCATCGCCTGGTCGTACGACAACCGCACGGCGGGCTTCCGCATCGTGGGGCACGGCGCCAGCCTGCGCGTGGAGTGTCGCATCCCCGGCGCGGACGCCAACCCTTACCTGGCCTTCGCCGCGCTGCTGGCCGCCGGTCTGGACGGACTGGAGCGCCAGATTGAGCCGCCGCCGGCCTACCAGGGCGACGTGTATCAGGCGAAAGACCTGCCCCACGTGCCCACCTCGCTGCGCGAGGCGATTGCCGCGCTGGAAAGCAGCGACTTCGCCCGCCGTGCCTTCGGCGATGAGGTCATCGAGCACTACCTGCACTTCGCCCGCACCGAGCAGGAACTGTTCGACCGCGCTGTGACCACCTGGGAGCGCGCGCGCTTCTTTGAACGCATTTAGGAGTTCCCATGCACACCGACCCGCAACTGTCCATCTGCATCCTGAACTGTTATCCGAAGAGCAGCCGCGAGAACTTCGACCGATCCAACGTCGGGCATCCGCATGACCTGTACCGCGACTTCCTCGCCCGTCATGTGCCGCAGGCCCGCGTGGACGTGCTTTTCATCGCCGACCCGGACACCGCGCTGCCGGAGGGCGTGAACCTGCGTTCCTACGACGGTTACATCTGGACGGGCTCTGACCTGACCATCTATCATCACGACGACCCGCGCGTCACGCGTCAGATTGCGCTGGCGCGGGCGATTTTCGAGGCCGGCGTGCCCGCTTACGGGAGTTGTTGGGGCATCCAGATGGCGGCGGTGGCTGCTGGCGGCGAGGTGAAAAAGAACCCCAAAGGGCGTGAGTGGGGCATCGCCCGCGACATCCGCCGCACGGAGGCCGGACGCCAGTCGCTGTTGCTCAAGGGCAAGCCCGACCGCTATGACGGCTTCATCATGCACCTGGACGAGGTCACCCGCCTGCCGGAAGGCGCCACCCTGCTGGCGACCAACGAGCATACTCACGTCCAGGCGCTGGAGGTGCGCCACAAGAACGGCGTGTTCTGGGCCACGCAGTACCATCCGGAGTACAATCTGTACGAGATGGCGCGGCTGATTGCTGCCCGCGCCCGTCCGCTGGTGCGCGAGGGCTTCTTCGAGACCACGGATGCCGTACGCGCTTACGCGGAGAAGATGCACGCTCTGCACCAGCAGCCGGATTCCGAGGCGTTGCGTCAGGAACTCCAGGTCGGCGACGATATCCTTGACCCGGCGATCCGCGAGCAAGAACTGCGGAACTGGATAGATTATCTGGTCATTCCGTCTATGCAAAGGTAATCCCCGTTGCTTCGTTTGGGATAGCGTCCTGCCCTCACCCTTCCCCACTCAATCCCCCCTTTCCCTCTCCCACTGGGAGAGGGAAGGGGGGGAGGCGGCCAGCAGGCCGCAGGGGGGAGG
>CAYSXA010000022.1:0-23894 GCA_964435005.1 uncultured Anaerolineaceae bacterium
TGGAGCCGTGTGTTATTCATTTTGAAAGGTTCGATTTGGACAAAGTCCAGCTTAGGAATACGCAGGTTTGAGGGGGGCTGAATCATGGTTCCCAGGCGTGGAAACGGTCGCCGCGCCTGGATATCGCTTTTCTTATGCCGGGGAGGGGAATTTATGCCTTGCCGAACGCGATTGCGCGGCTTGACATATCCGCCCAGGTGATATACAAAAAGGATGGTGGTGCTCAAAGAACGAGCGCTTTGACGACGGCAACGGTTGCCGCATCATGCATGAACTCCGTGTCACCCAACATCTGCTTGACCTGGCGCTGGAACACGCCGGGCGGGCAGCGGCGTGCCGGGTGACGGACCTTTACCTGAAGATCGGGGCGCTCTCTTCCGTAGTGGATGAGTCAGTGCAATTTTACTGGGACATTATCAGCGCGGGCACACTCTGCGAGGGTGCCCGCTTGCATTTTGAGCGTGTGCCGGCGCGTTTGCGTTGCCAAAGTTGTGGGCATGAGTATCTTCTGGAAGAGGCGTTGCAAGTCTGCCCGGTCTGCCGGAGCCATCGCGTCGAGATTCTGGCGGGGACGGAGTTTCTTCTGGAGCGTATCGAGGTCGAGATGGACGAGGTGCCTGGATGAAGAAGACCGTTTCCGTGCGAGAGCAGGTGATGGGTGCCAACGAGCGCCTGGCGGCGGAGAATCGCGCGCGCCTGGATCGGGCGAAACTGTTTGCCGTGAACATCATGGCCTCGCCAGGGGCGGGCAAAACCTCGTTGATCGAGCGTACGCTGGCGCACCTGTCGGGGCGCTTGCGCGTCGCTGTGGTGGACGGCGACATTGCCACCAGCCTGGATGCAGACCGCGCCCGCGCAGCAGGCGCGGAGGCAATCCAGATCAACACCGGTGGAGCCTGCCATCTGGATGCAGTCATGCTTCGGCAGGCACTGGATCGTCTGGATCTGTCGCGCTATGATTTGCTGATCGTAGAGAATGTCGGCAACCTAATCTGTCCGGCCAGTTTCGCGCTCGGCACGCATCGCAATGTGCTGGTGGCCTCGGTGCCGGAAGGGGGCGATAAACCGTATAAGTATCCCGGCATGTATCGCGGCGTGGATGTGCTGGTCATCAACAAGGTGGACCTGTTGCCCTATGTGGATTTTGATATGTCTGCCTTTCGTCGGGGCGTGGAGATGCTCAACCCGGGTCTGGTCACTTTCTCGCTGTCTTGCCGTACCGGGGAAGGACTGGAAGGCTGGTTGGACTGGTTGCTGAATCAGGTTCAGACGATGCAATCTATCCAGGCGGAAGGGCCATAGAGAAGGCATGAACGCAGCGCAGCGGCAGGTCTCAGGCATACGGGTGCTCGTCACCGGCGTGGTGCAGGGGGTGGGTTTTCGCCCGTTTGTGTTCCGCCTGGCAGAGCGTTACGGGCTGACCGGTTGGGTGCGTAACACCTCGGCGGGAGTGGAGATCGTAGCCGATGGGGACCCGCTGGCGCTGGAATCTTTTCTGCACGCTCTGCAGGCCGAAAGGCCGCCGCTGGCGCGGCTGGAACACCTGAATGTGCAGCCGCGTCCACCGGATGGCTTCACCGGGTTCGAAATACGTCCTTCGGTAGCCTCTGCCGATTTTCAACCAGTTTTGCCAGACGTGGCGATCTGTGCGGATTGCTGGCGCGAGTTGTTCGATCCGAACGACCGGCGCTATCGGTATCCCTTCATCAACTGCACGCATTGTGGCCCGCGCTATACCATCATCCACGCCATGCCTTACGATCGCCCACAGACCACCATGGCGGGCTTTGCGATGTGCCCGGCCTGCTCTGCCGAGTACCATGACCCGCGCGATCGTCGCTTCCATGCCCAGCCGGTGGCCTGCCCGGTGTGCGGCCCGCAAGTCTGGGTGGAAACGCGCGTGGAAGGTCGTTGGCGCCGGCGCGCCGTGGGGGAGGATGCCATTCAGCATGTCCGTGCAGCGCTGCGTCAGGGGGCGATTGTGGCGATCAAAGGGCTGGGCGGGTTTCACCTAGCCTGTGATGCCACCAACCCAGCGGCGGTGGAGCGATTGCGCCGTGGCAAGCAGCGCCCGGCCAAACCGTTCGCGGTGATGATGTTCGACCTGGCGACGGTGGCTCGCCACTGTCTTCTAAGTGCCGCAGAGCGGGAAACGCTGCGCGCACGGGAGGCCCCTATTGTGCTCCTGGAACGCCGCCCGGATACGGCTATCGCTGCGGATGTGGCGCCTCGTCAAGCCACGTTGGGTGTGATGCTGCCCTACACGCCATTGCATGCCCTGCTGCTGGAACCGGCGCCCGATTTCCCAGAGGCGTTGGTGATGACCAGCGGGAACCGGCGTGCAGAGCCTTTGGTGATAGATAACGCCGCCGCACGTCAGCAACTGGGTGATCTGGTCGACTTGTTGCTGCTGCACGACCGACCTATCCATGTCCGCTGCGACGACTCGGTGGTTCGGGTGCTACCTGGTGCCGGGGAGGATACCGATTCGTCCCCGCGAGTGTACCTTCTCCGTCGGGCACGAGGCTACGCTCCGGACTCCGTGACGCTGCCCTGGGAGGGCGTCCCTGTGTTGGCGACCGGCGCGGAGTGGAAGAACACCTTTTGCCTGACGCGTGGGCATTACGCTTTCCTCAGCCCTCACATCGGCGATCTGGAGAATCATGAGACCTTGCAGGTGTTTGAGCGTACGGTATCGCACTTTGAAACCCTGTTCCATGTCCGACCGCAGGCGTTGGCCCACGACCTGCACCCCGATTACCTGGCGACCCGATACGCCAAAGAGCGCGCGGCGCGTGAGGGGTTGCCGACGGTGGCTGTGCAGCATCACCACGCGCACATTGCGGCCTGTATGGCGGAGCATGGGCTAGCCCCGGAAGAGACGGTGATCGGTGTGGCGTTGGACGGGACCGGCTTCGGGACCGATGGAGCGGTTTGGGGTGGTGAGTTCCTGCTGGCAGGATACGCCAACTTCCAGCGCCGCTGCCATCTGGCATACGTTCCCTTGCCGGGCGGCGACCGCGCGGTGCGCGAGCCCTGGCGCATGGCGCTGGCGCATCTGCATCGGGCCGGGGTGCCCTGGGAAGACGACCTGCCGCCGGTACGCTACGCTCGTCAGACCACCGGCCCGCTGGATCGTCTGGCGGTGTTGCGCAATCAGATCGAGCGCGGCGTGAATGCGCCGCCCACTTCCAGTATGGGTCGGCTGTTTGACGCTGCCTCGGCGCTTATCGGACTGTGCCCGGTCGCGACGTACGAGGCCCAGGCAGCGATGGAACTGGAAGCCTGCGTTGCGCCGGAGGAAGATGGGCGCTACCCCTTTGAACTGGGGGATGGGGTGGTGGATGTGGCCCCGATGTGGCCTGCGCTGGTGCGCGACCTTCGGATGGGTGTGTCGCCCGGCGTGCTGGCTGCCCGCGTGCACAACACGGTGGCCGCGCTGGTGCAGGCGGTCTGTTGCCAGTTGTGGGAGGAAACCGGCGTTCGCTCGGTGGTGCTGAGTGGCGGCGTGTGGCAGAACCGCACTTTGCTGGGCCGGGTAGAGGCCATGTTGCAGGCGGACGGCTTTGATGTGTATATCCATCGGCGGACGCCGCCCAACGACGGCGGCCTGGCCCTCGGCCAGGCGGTGGTGGCGCAGTTTCGGTTACGGAAGGAGCCCTGAGCATGTGTTTAGGTGTACCAGGCAAGATCATTGAAACCTATCAGCAACAAGGCTTGCGTATGGGCCGGGTGGACTTCGGTGGCACGGTGCTTGAGGCCTGTCTGGCGTATGTGCCCGAAGCGGAAGTGGGCGACTACGTGGTAGTGCATGTCGGCTTTGCCATCAGCCGCCTGAGCGCCGAGGAAGCCGAGCGAACGTTGCGTCTGCTGCACGAAGTGGATGACCTGGAGGCTGACTCCAGTCCTCCGGAGGTCGCGCCGTGAAGTATGTCAACGAATTTCGCGCGCCGGAGCGCGTACAGCCGGTGTTGGAAGCCATCCATCGCACGGTGACGCGTCCCTGGGTATTGATGGAGATCTGCGGTGGGCAGACGCACGCCATCGTGCGGCATGGCATTGACCAGTTGCTGCCGCAGGAGATCGAACTGGTGCACGGGCCGGGTTGTCCGGTGTGCGTCACGCCGCAACGGTTGATCGACCAGGCGCTGGCGATCGCTTCCCAACCTGGGGTGATCTTTTGCTCCTACGGAGACATGCTGCGGGTGCCCGGCTCCGGGCGCGATCTGCAATCGGTGCGTGCGGCGGGCGGGGACGTGCGCGTGGTGTACTCGCCGCTCGATGCAGTGCGCATCGCCCAGGAGAACCCGGACAGGGAGGTGGTTTTCCTGGCCATCGGGTTCGAGACCACTGCGCCGGCCAACGCGATGAGCGTGTTGCAGGCGCAGGCGTTGGGGTTGCGGAATTACAGCGTGCTGGTCTCCCAGGTGCGCGTGCCGCCAGCCATGCACGCAATTTTGGGCTCGCCGCACAACCGGGTGCAGGGGTTCCTGCTCGCGGGGCACGTGTGCACCGTGATGGGGTACTGGGAGTACCCGCCGATTGCCGAACAGTATCGCGTGCCGATGGCGGTGACCGGCTTCGAGCCGTTGGACATTGTGCGCGGCATCCTGACTGTGGTTCGTTTGCTGGAGCGCGGTCAGGTGGCGGTGGAGAACGCCTACCCGCGTTCGGTGACTTACGAAGGCAATCGTCCGGCGCAAGAGGTCATCCGGCGGGTGTTCATGGACTGCGATTGGGAATGGCGTGGCATTGGGCGCATCCCGATGAGCGGTTGGTGTCTGCGGCCGGAGTTCGCGGCCTTTGACGCCACCCGACGCTTTGACGTGTCCGGGGTGTCTGTGGCGGAGTCGCCAGTGTGCATCGCCGGAGCGATCTTGCAGGGCATGAAGAAGCCCCATCAGTGCCCGGCCTTTGGCACAACCTGCACGCCAGAGCACCCGCTGGGCGCAACCATGGTCTCTGCCGAAGGGGCCTGCGCGGCGTATTATCGTTACGGTCGTGTGCGAGAGGAGGTGCCATAGTGGTTGACTCGCCGGGCTTGACGGAAGGGCCGGTGTGCCCGGTGCCGCTGGCACATCGTCAGCAGGTGGTGATGGGGCACGGCAGCGGCGGCAGGATGACCCACGACCTGATTACGCGGGTGTTCCTCTCGGCGTTCGACAACCCGGTTTTGCGCGCGGGCGATGACGCGGCGCGGGTTCGGCTGGACGGCGGTCGGACACTGGCCATCAGCACGGATTCGCACGTGGTCTGGCCGCTGTTTTTCCCTGGCGGAGACATCGGTCGCCTGGCGGTGTGTGGCACGGTGAACGACCTTGCGATGGTGGGGGCTGTGCCGCGGTACCTGACAGCAGGCTTCATCCTGGAAGAAGGGCTGGAGATGGCTGTGCTCGAACGGGTGGTGCAGTCCATGCAAGCGGCGGCGGAGGAAGCCGGGGTGGACATCGTGGCCGGAGATACCAAAGTGGTGCAGCGTGGCAAGGCGGACGGTCTGTATATCCAGACCACGGGAGTCGGGCTGGTGCCGGGCGAGGTACACATCCACGGCGGGAACGCCCAGCCAGGGGATGTGGTGATCCTCTCCGGGCCGGTTGGAGACCACGGCATCGCGGTACTCAGCGCGCGCGGCGAACTGGGCTTCGAGGCGGGCGTACCCAGCGATGTGGCGCCGCTCAATCATCTGGTGGCTGCTATGTTGGATGCCAGTGATCAGGTGCACGTGTTGCGTGATCCGACGCGCGGTGGGGTGGCGACTGCGCTGAACGAAATCGCTGCACAATCGGGAGTGTGTATTCGCATCGAGGAGCGTGCGATCCCGGTGCGCCCAGCGGTGCAGGCTGCCTGTGAGATGCTGGGTTTCGACCCGCTGTATATCGCCAACGAAGGGAAACTGCTCGCGGTGGTGGGTCGATCCCACGCCGATCGAGTGCTGGCTGCCATGCGCGCCGCGCCTTACGGCGCAGAGGCGGTGATCATCGGTGAGGTGCTCCCCGAGCCGGCGGGGCGGGTGCTCATGCGCACCGCCATCGGTGGTACGCGTGTGGTGGAAATGCTCAGCGGCGACTTGTTGCCGCGCATTTGTTGACCTTCTATCCTTCCCCGGGCTTTCCCTGCCCTTGGGCTTGGGGAGGAGAGAGTCGCGGGGAGGAGAAGGAGAAAGGGGTTGCTATGGACGGACGAAAGGAACTGGTCGCGGCTTTACAGGCCATTCCCTGGTTTCAGGAACTGAGTGAACCGCACTTCCAGCAGCTGGTGGACATCGCCCACTTGCGCCCGGTTGAAGCCGGCGAGGTACTCTTCCGGGAGGGTGACCCGGAGGACTACTTGTATGTGGTGCTAGAGGGGCGGGTGGCGCTCGATATGTACGTTCCCGGTCGTGGAAGGGTGGTTATCCTGACCGCCGAACCCATGGATGTGGTTGGCTGGTCCAGCGTGACGCCGGTGGTGCGTCAGCGCACGGCAGGCGCGCGGGTGGTGCTGCCGGGACGGTTGGCAGCTTTCGACGCGGCTCAACTGCGCCACCTGTGCGAGGAGGATCACGACCTGGGCTACGTGGTGATGCGGCGCATGGCAAACGTGATCGCCGGTCGCCTGATGGTGACGCGTCTGCAATTGCTGGACATGTTTGCACATCCACGAACGGAGGGCTTGCATGATTGATCTGGCGGTAGGAAGCACTGTGGCATTGCCGAAGAGCGCTTTCAATAACTTGCTGGCCGCCTTACGGGCAGTGGGTTATCAGACCATTGGACCCTCCGTGCGCGACAGCGCGGTGGTGTACGCGCCCATCTCGGGGCTGGAAGACCTGCCCAGAGGGTACGTCAGCGTGCAGTCGCCGGGGGAATACCGGCTGGAACATCGCGGACATCCGCGCTACTTCGACTTCACCCCTGGCGCGGATACCTGGAAGCGGTTCCTCTTTCCGCCGCGCAGCACGCTGTTTCGTCTGATGCGCGAGAACGGGCGTTGGCGCGAAGCGGCAGTGGAGGCGGAGACGCCGCGCTATGCGTTGATTGGCGTGCGGCCTTGTGAACTGGCCGCCATCCAGGTGCAGGACCGGGTCTTTCTGCGAGAGGACTTCAGCGATCCGATTTACCAGACGCGCCGGCGCAACCTGTTCTTGTTGGTGGTGAACTGCCTGAACCCAGGCGGGACGTGTTTCTGTGTCTCAATGGGCACCGGCCCGCAGGCGCAGGAGGGCTTTGACCTCGCGCTCACTGAACTGGACGACGTCTTCCTGCTGGAAGTCGGCTCGGAGGCCGGACGCATGGCGTTGGACGGCCTGCCCTGGGAGCCGGCCACAGCTTTCTGGTTGCAGACTGCCCGCGAGGGCCTGGCGGCGGCGCGCGAACGCATGGGCCGCAGGCTGGACAATGTGGACGCCATCCCGGCACGTTTGCAGTCTAACCTGGAACACCCGCGCTGGGATGACGTAGCCCGCCGTTGCCTGAGTTGCGGCAACTGTACTCAGGTTTGCCCGACCTGCTTCTGTTGGAATGTGGAGGACATTACCAACCTGTCGCGCACGGAAACGCGCCGCGAGCGGGTGTGGGATTCGTGCTTCAACCCGGATTACGCCTACCAAGCCGGGGGCAACGCCCGCCCTGCTGTGCGCTCGCGCTACCGCCAGTGGCTGATCCACAAGTTCAGTACCTGGAAGGATCAGTTTGGCACGCTGGGTTGCGTGGGTTGCGGGCGTTGCATCACCTGGTGCCCGGTGGGAATTGACGTCACCGAAGAAGTACAGGCCATCGCTCAACAGGAGGTGCGCGCATGAATACAATGCAGACCGCCCAAATGGCGCACCGCCCGGACGCGCTGCTGGCACCGCTGTGGGCTGAGGTCACCGCTGTGCAGCCTGAGGCGGAAGGCATCGCCACGTTCTGGCTGCGCTTCCAGGACGACGCCCTGGCGGAGCGGTACTCGTTCTTGCCTGGCCAGTTCAACATGCTGTACGTGCCCGGATACGGTGAAGCCGCCATTTCCATCAGTTCAGATCCGGCGGAACGCGGTCGTCTGGGACACACCATCCGCTTTGTGGGTAACGTCACACGGGCCATCCAACGGTTGAAGCCGGGGGATGTGATTGGCGTGCGCGGGCCGTTCGGGGCACCATGGCCGATGGAAGCAGCGCAGGGCAATGATGTGATCATCGCTGCCGGCGGTATCGGACTGGCCCCGTTGCGCCCGGTGATCTACCATATCCTGCGCCACCGTGCCGATTACGGAAGGGTGGTGCTGCTGTACGGTGCCCGAACGCCGCGCGACCTGCTGTACGCTGGAGAGTACGACAACTGGCGGGCGCAGGACATCGAGGTGCTGGTCACGGTGGATCGCGCCGATGAGGGATGGACCGGACAGGTTGGCGTGGTGCCGATGTTGTTCTACCGCCTGCGCGTCCGCCCGGAGCACGTTGTCGTGTTCAGTTGCGGCCCGGAGATCATGATGCGCTTTGTGGTATTCGAGGGCCTGGCTCGTCGTGTGCCGCCGGAGCGCATTTACCTTTCGCTGGAACGCAACATGAAGTGCGGCCAGGGCTTTTGCGGTCATTGCCAGATCGGGCCGTATTTTGTATGCAAAGACGGGCCGGTGTTCCGCTTCGACGCGCTGGAAGCGTTCTTCAATGTGGAGGGCCTGTGATGACCAGAAAACCGACGGTTGCCGTATACAAATTCTCCTCCTGCGACGGATGCCAGTTGTCGTTGCTCAACCTGGAAGACGAGTTGCTGGAACTGGCCGACGCGGTGGAGATCGCCTTCTTTCTGGAAGCTACCCGCCGGACGCTGCCCGGTCCTTACGATGTCGTTCTGGTGGAAGGCTCCGTGACTACTCCGGAGGAGGTGGAGCGCATTCAGGAGGTGCGCCGCCAGGCACGCGTTCTGGTCGCCCTGGGGACGTGCGCCACCTCTGGCGGCATCCAGGCGCTGCGCAACTTCCTCAACGTGGATGACCTGGCGGCGTATGTGTATCCCACGCCGGACTACCTGGAAACGCTGGCGACCGCCACGCCCATCGCAGAGCACGTTCAGGTGGACCTGGAATTGTGGGGGTGTCCGGTGAACGCGCGTCAGGTGGTGGAAGTCATCGTGGCGCTGTTGCAAAACCGGCGTCCGAACTTGCCTCGGCACAGCGTGTGCCTGGAGTGCAAGCGCCGTGGTGCGGTGTGCGTGCTGGTTGGGGATGGGACACCCTGTCTGGGGCCGATCACCCGCGCGGGCTGCGGCGCGATCTGCCCGGTGATGGGGAGGGGGTGCTATGGCTGCTTCGGCCCGGCGCCAGAGGCCAACGTCGAGGCACTGGTGCCCACGCTGCGCGCTCAGGAACGCTACCCCGGTGAAGTGGCTCGTCTGTTACGGCATGTGAGCGGCTATGCCCCCTCGTTTGCGGCAGCCGCTGAAGCCTTGTGGTCGGAGGAAGGCGTATGAAACGGAGCATTGAAGTCCCAGCCCTGGCGCGTGTGGAAGGAGAAGGTGCACTGCGCATCCGCCTGGAGGATGGGCATGTGGTGGAAGTGGAACTGAACATTTACGAACCGCCGCGCTTTTTCGAGGGCTTTCTGCGTGGACGTTCGCTCCACGAGGTGCCGGACATCACCGCCCGGATTTGCGGCATTTGCCCGGTGGCCTACCAGATGAGTTCCGCGCGTGCGCTGGAGCGTGCGCTGGGGATCGCTGTCTCGCCCCAGGTGCGGGCGCTGCGCGATCTGATGTACTGCGGCGAGTGGATCGAAAGCCATGCGCTGCACGTGTACATGCTGCAAGGGCCCGACCTGTTCCACGTGGACAGCGCTTTGGATCTGGCTCAGCAGGCGCCTGAAGTGGTGCAACGCGGCCTGCGCATGAAGAAGATCGGCAATGCGCTGTTGCAGGTGATCGGCGGGCGCTCGGTACACCCGGTCAGCGTGTGCGTGGGCGGGTTCCACCGCTGGCCGGACCCGGAAACTCTGCGTGCGCTGTTGCCTGATCTGCGCTGGGGCCTGGACGCGGCACGCGAGACCGTCCGCTGGGTGGCCAGCCTGGATTTCCCCCAAATGGAGGTGGACTACGAGTTCGTGGCGCTGCACCATCCGGAAGAGTACGCCATCCTGGAGGGCGAGGTGCTGTCCTCGCGCCACGGCGCGATCTCGGAGGAGGACTTTGAAACCCATTACCTGGAATCCCAGGTGCCACACTCAAACGCGCTGCACAGCCATACCGCCGCAGGTGAGCCGTATCTGGTGGGCCCGCTGGCCCGTCTGAATCTGAACTTTGAACAATTGGGGCCGGAGGCGCAGGCCATCGCTAGAGAGGTTGGGCTGCGTCTGCCGTTGCGCAATCCTTACCTGTCCATGCTGGCGCGTGCGATTGAGATGGTGGAGGCGTATGCGCGGGCCATTCGCCTGGTGGAAGCCTACCAGCCGCGCGGGGCCAGCCATGTTGAAGTGTGCTTCCGCGAAGGGAGCGGTGCGGCGGCCACCGAAGCGCCGCGCGGCCTGCTGTACCATCGCTACCGCGTGGACGCGCGCGGGCTGGTGCAGGAGGCGCGCATTGTGCCGCCCACTGCTCAAAACCAGGCCCGCATTGAGGCGGACCTGATGGCGCTGGCGCCCCAAGTGATCCATATGCCGCGTGAAGTTGCCACGCTGGAATGTGAGCATCTCATCCGGGCGTATGACCCCTGCATCTCCTGCGCCACGCACTTCCTGACACTGGAAATCGAGGAGTGACCGGATAGCTGCGTTGGCGATGCTGATGGTGATCGGGGTGGGGCAATCGCTGCGAGGGGATGACGCGGTGGGCCTGGAAGTGGTGCGGCGCTGGCAATCCACCTACCCGCAGACGGCGCAGCGCCCAGACGTGCGCGTGCACCTGGTGGAGTTATCCGGGCTGGCGTTGCTGGATGTTCTGGAAGGTGCGCAGGCTGCCCTGCTGGTGGATGCGGTGCGTTCACCGCGTCATGCGCCGGGGACGGTGCTCACCCTGCGCGAAGCGGATTTGCAACGTTTTGGGGCTGGCGCAGGCTCGGCGCATGGCATCGGCGTGGCTGAGGCACTGGCGCTGGGACGTGCGTTGGACGTCGCGTTGCCGGATCACCTGGTCGTGTTGGGAATCGTAGGCGAAACGTTCGATGTGGGCGCCGGGCTGAGTGCGTCGGTACAATGCGCTCTCCCGGATGCAGTGGAGCGTTTGCAGGAGCAGGCGCGCTGGCTGCTTTCAAACTAGACTTTCTTCGTCTCGTCTGATTTGCCCGACAAGGTCTTTGTGCAGCAAATGGGTGCGACGTCTTTTTGAATGCCCTGATGCCCTTCTGCGCACCTTCTCGATTGAGGCAATTGCTGATGAGTTCTACAAAGAACGTGAATTCGAGATAAGAGGAGCTCCCTGGGATAAGTTTGGGGAGTGACAAACCACACCCAGGGAACTTCCTGTGGATAGTAGCCAGGTTTTGGCCACAGGGGGCGTTCGGCGGCGACGACAATGCCAATTGAGTGTGAGCGAGATCATGACTATCTTCATCCATTTTCATCAGTCGCACTACCGCAACTTCAAGGCGTATACAACTACTGTGTGCGAGAACGGTTGTGAGGTGAGTTCCCTGGCCTGGTCAGTTACACGCGCTTTGTGGAGATCATCCCTTCTGTGTTAGAGTCCCTGGCAGTGTATTTGCGCACACGCTGTATGGGGGTGTGCACAGGGCTTTTCATTGACTCAACCAGGATTGCGTTGTGTCACAACCGTCGGATTGCATCCCAGCGGGACTTTCGCGGCCCGGCCTCCGGCGGCACCACGGTGGCCATTGCCGGGGCCGGCTTCTGCGTTCATCTGTGGGCCCCAGCCTCCCCACCGAGGGCTGCAATTGTTCGCGTGCGGGCGAGACCAGCCTCGGTGGTGTCCATCGGTGGCCCTGCTTTGACCGGTGCAGGGAGATGGGGGGCGAAGCAAGGTATAATCCCCTGAGCAGACCGACGGTGAATCATTCAACTCAGGAGTGCAAGTGTTTGTTGACGAAGTCGAAATTCTGGTGAAATCCGGCAAGGGCGGGGATGGGATGGTGCATTTCCACCGCGAGAAGTTCAAGCCGCGCGGCGGGCCGGACGGCGGCGATGGCGGTCGCGGTGGCGATGTGGTGCTGGAAGTCGATCCTGGTCTGAACACGCTCTCGCCGTTTCGCTTCAAGAAGCATTTTCAGGCCGAGAACGGTCGGCCTGGCGGGCCGAACAACATGACCGGTCGCTCCGGGGGGGAGCTGGTGTTGCGCGTGCCCGCTGGCACGGTGGTGTACGACGCGGAGACCGGTGAAGTGCTCGGCGATCTGGTTGAACCCGGCCAACGGTTGGTGGTGGCGCGTGGCGGTCGGGGGGGGCGCGGCAACGCCCGCTTTGCCACGGCGCGCAACCAGGCACCGCGCATCGCCGAGCGCGGCGAGCCTGCTGAGGAGCGCCGCCTGCGCCTGGAACTCAAACTGATCGCCGATGTGGGGCTGGTGGGTGTGCCCAACGCGGGAAAGTCCACTCTGCTCTCGGCGGTGACCAACGCGCGCCCAAAGATTGCTCCTTATCCCTTCACCACGCTGGAACCGAACCTCGGTGTGGCAGAACTCGACCCGGAAAACACGCTGGTGCTGGCGGACATCCCCGGCCTGATCGAGGGGGCGCATATGGGCGTGGGGCTGGGGCACAGTTTCCTGCGTCATATTCAGCGCACGCGGGTGATCGTGCACCTGCTCGACGGGCTGGCCGAAGATCCGGTAGCGGATTATGCCCAGATCAACTCCGAGCTGGCGCTGTTCGATCCGGGACTGGGCGAAAAAAAACAGGTGGTGGTCTTCAACAAGATCGATCTGCCTGACGTGCGGGAACGCTGGCCGGATGTGAAACAGGCGCTGGAGAAACGCGGTGTGAAGCAGCCGATGGCCATCTCGGCAGTCAGCGGAGAGAACGTGCGCGCGCTGCTCTATCGGGTGGCGGAGGAGTTGCGCTCCCTGCCGCCGCGTGAGGAGACGCTAGCTATGCCGGTCTATCGTCCGGAAGCCGACCCGCGCGAGTTCCACATTGAGCGCGTGGAGGATGGTTGGCGGGTGGTCGGCAAGGCGATTGAGCGCGCCGCGGCGATGACGTACTGGGAGTACGACCAGTCCGTGCGCCGCTTCCAGCGCATCCTGGAGACGCTGGGCGTGGACGAAGCGCTGCGCGAAGCCGGCGTGCAGCCCGGCGATACCGTGTTCATCGGGAAGTACGAACTCGAATGGCAGGAGTGACCCAACGGCTGGGGGTGTTTGGCGGCACGTTTGACCCACCGCATCTGGGGCACCTGATCCTGGCGGCAGAGGCGCGGTATCAGTTGCACCTTGACCGGGTGCTCTGGGTGCTCACCCCGGACCCGCCGCATAAGCGGGGACAGGCGATCACCCCGCTGGCGCTGCGACTGGAGATGGTGCAGGCGGCGATCGCCGATGAACCGGTTTTCGTGCTCTCGCGCGTGGAGATCGACCGTCCTGGTCCGCACTATGCGCTGGACACGGTGCGTTTGCTGAAGGCACAGCATCCCAATGCAACTCTGGTGTACCTGATCGGCGGGGATTCGCTGGTCGAGTTGCCTACCTGGTACCAGGCAACGGCGTTCGTGGCGGCGTGTGACGAGATCGGTGTGATGCGTCGTCCGGCTTCGACGGTGGATTGGGACGCGGCGCTGGACGCGCTCCCCGGTCTGCGCGCGAAGGCGCGCTTTGTGGATGCGCCGTTGCTGGAGATCGCGGCACGGGATATCCGCCAGCGGGTGCGCGAAGGGCGTCCGTTTCGCTACTTCTTGCCTTCGGCAGTGTACCAACTCATCCGGGAGAGGAGGTTGTATTGTGACACGAGTTGATCGATGGTTTGTTTTTGCGGTCTTTGTGTTGATGTTGGGCTTTGTGACTGGTTGTAGCCAGCGTGCTTCCCCCTCAGCGCCAACGGTGCCCGCCGCTTCTTCGCTCTCCGGCTCGGTCTCGACTCCCTTACCTGCCCTTTCTCCCACCCCTTTTATCTCGCCGACTTCCCCAACAACGTCCACGCCTGACCTCTTACAAGCAATCATCAATGAGCTGCAAGGGCTGGTGGAAGCCGCTCGCGCACAGGGAGAGGCGTTTGTCCCTGCGACGCTGGGGATGGTGATTGTGGAACAGGGACAGGTGCAAACCGGTGAGGAGAGCAAAGCAACGCTGGACGTTTCGGACGGCGTGCGCGTTCGTCTTGGCCCTTTGACGCTGTTTACGCTAGAGAAGGCGCAGCAGTCAGATCAGGGGTTGTGGGCTCAGATCAAACTGGAGTTTGGAGAGATCTGGGTGATGTTGTTTGGCGAAGGGATGATCCAGATCGAGACGCCTATGGGTGAAGCGGCGGTGCGTGGGTCTTTTCTGAACGTTGGCTATGATCCGGTGAGACAGGTGGTGTTCGTCACCTGTCTGGAAGGGAACTGTATGCTGGCCAACCAGGCCGGACGGTTCGATCTGGTGTCTGGCCAGGCGGCAGAGATGACCTCCTCTGAGCAGCCGCCAATGATTGGCCGGATGAACGAGATGGACGTTCAACGCTGGATGGAGATCAACCCCGAAGCCACGGCGGTTCTTCCCATCATGCAGGCTACCATGACCGCCTTACCACCTATGCCAGTGATGCCCCCTCATGGGATGTCCACGCCGGTGCCGGGTGTAGAGAGTATTCCCTTCCTGGAGTGCCTGAACACGCCGGGTGCCTGTGTCACCTATTGCGGGCAGATGCCCATCCCGCAAGATTGCCGCGAGTTCTTTGCCGCCATGCAGCAACTGGGGTTGGATGGCCGGTCGTGCTTTAACGCGCCTGATCCGGCAGCGTGTGTGGAGCAGTTGTTGAACTCGCTTCCGCCTGTGCCTACCGCTTCGCTGGAAGGGGTAGAGCATGTGCCGTTGCCGTCTTTGTCCTGTATGGAAGCGGGGGAGGACTGTGATGCGTATTGTAGTCAAGATCCCCCTCCAGCGGATTGTACAGCGTTTGTGCAGACATTGGAGGCGTATGGGATCGACATTGATGAGTTTATTGCGTGCGTGGGCGAAGGCCCCGTGATTTCCCCCGAAGATGTCCAGCGTTGTGCCGATCAGCTGGCCGGGCTGTCGCCCTGATCACGAGCCTGGTCGTCGATCATCCCCAAGACTTTGTAGATCGAAACGGGCTCCGTTTTCCCTTTGAGCATCGGCGCGCCGGCGCACTCGACTTCAAAACGGTTGTCGAGTTCCTGGCGCGTGCTTTCGGAGATCAGGATGGGCCACTGGAACACCTTGGTCTGATCCTGCAGACGTGCGGCGACGTTGACCACATCGCCGATCACGGTGTAATTCAGCCGTTCCTTCGAGCCGAGCAACCCGACGAACACGTCGCCGGTGTTGATGCCGATGCCGATTTCGAAGGAATCTGCCAGGGATAACCCTTGCTGTTTCCACTCCGCTTTGAGCGCTTGCAATTCTTTGCGCATGTCCAGCGCGGCCAGGACGGCTCGCTGTGCGTGGTCTTCCAGCGGGATCGGGGCGCCAAAGAAGGCCAGAATTGCATCGCCTTCGTATTTGTCAATAGTGCCGCCGTGTTGGAGGATCACACGACTCATGCGCGCCAGATACTGGTTGAGCAGTTGCACGATCTCCAGCGGCGTCATCTGCTCGGAGATCGTGGTGAAGTTACGAATGTCCGAGAACAGAATGGTCAGATGGGCACGTTTGTTCAGGGATTGCAGGTCCTGCGTCTGGAGCAGCTGATCGACCATCTCCGGCGCGACAAAGCGGGCGAACAGTTGCCGCAAACGCTGTTTTTCAAGTTCCTGAATCACCGCTTCCTGGGTGGCTGGGAGTAACGTGCCCAAGATCAGCATGATCGCCGGGCTGGCGAGCGGGATGTGGCGGTTACCGAAGGCAAAAGCGGCCCACCAGGTGGCGGCCAGCAGCCCGATGCCGCCCCCCAGACCGACCAGCCGTTGGGTCGTGGAGCGGCGCAGCAGCAGGAAACTCAGGCCCGCGGCGATCAGCGTGAGCAGCCATTCCACCCAGGGGGCAGTAACCCGGATGAATTGCCCGCTGACCAGCGTGTCGATGGCGTTAGCGACGATTTCCACCCCTGGCATGGCGACGTCGTACGGGGTGGGGTAGATGTCGTGCAAGGTTTCGGTGGTCACGCCAATGAGCACGATGCGGTCCTGAAAAGCTTCGTCCGGATAGTCCCCTTCGACCACTTTGGCCGCGGAGTAGGTGGGGAAGGTACGGCTGGGGCCAGCGAAGTTGACGCGCAGCGCGAACGACCCGTCCGGTTCGGGCTCCAGCGGAATGGATTCCAGTGAGCGCCCCAGGTAAGCCTCGGCGATCGGGATAGCCCAGTGCGGATATACCTGATCTTGGAATGAAGCCGCGGCGTGGACCCGGCGCACGTGGGCGTCGGGGTCGAGCAGGACCTGGGTGTTTCCCAGGATGTCGTAGGCTTCCCGGTAGGCCGGCAAAGGGAGTTTCAACGTGATGGTGTGTTGTTCCGGGTCCTCGAAGATCTGCATGACTCCGGCAGCGAGCGGAGCCTGTGCCAGGGCGTCGCTCAGCGCCGTGTCACCTTCGGGATCGGTGCTGGCTTCAAAGAGGAAAATATCCAGCCCGATCAAACGCGCGCCGGCCCGGTTCAGTGCCTGCACGATCTGGGCCAGGTAGGCGCGCGGCCAGGGCCAGTTATAGCCGGTCCAGTTGAAGGAGAAGTCGTCAATGGCGACGATGGCGATGGGGGTGGCAGGCTGGCGCGGGCCGCGCAGACGGAACGCGGCGTTGCGGGCCATCAACTCCAGACGCTCTACGGGGGTGGTCAGGCGCGGAGAAAGCCCCACCGCTTCGACCAGGAGCAGGAGGATCAGTACACCCAGCACGATGCGCCGGTTGCGCTGTTGAATTCGTTGCCGGGCGTAATCGGTTTGCAGCATGCGCGTTCCGTCCGGAGGTAGCAAAAACCCCCACCCGAAAGGGAGGGGATAGCGCCCCCACCGCGACTCGAACGCGGGCCTTCGGCTCCGGAGGCCGACGCTCTATCCACTGAGCAAGAGGCGCGCCAGCTAAACGGGCCATTCCCGGCGCGCCTCCTTAACTTCTGCCAATCACCGCTTGTTCAGGGAGTCGGTGGGGAAGGGGAACGTGTCTCGGATGTGCTCGATCATCAACGCTTGCGAGTACCGTTCGACCATACGGATGTCACTCCAACGCCCCAGCACCTGCACCTGCCGGGTGTTCGCTCCCGTCTGCAGAGATAAAGTAGCAAAGGTGCGTCGCAAATCGTGAGGAGAGAACCTTATTCCAAGGGCTTTCCCAATCCTCGAAAAGATGGCCCGCACCCCGACAGGTGTGAGCGGTGCGCCAGGCCGTTTCCCGCTGATGCTGATGTAAACCGTACCGGGGTCCTTACCAAAGGAACGAACCAGACTTTGCCTGACCTCAAGCCATCGGTGCAGGCGTTCATCTGCCATCATGCCCCAGGTGATGTACCCCCACTTATTGCCCTTGCCCAACACATAGGCAATGCGCTTTTCCAGGTTCAGGTGCTGCACCTGGAGACGACAGGCTTCGGAGGCCCGGATACCACTGTCCAGCATGAGGGCCACCATGCTGGCATTCCGGATCCCGGAAGGCGTGGCTTGCGCATCCAGATGATCCAGGATGCGTCGGACCTGCTCCCAGTCTAGGGTGCGTTGCGGCGAGACGGTGCGCCTGACCCGATGCTTGAGTAGGGGATGCTGGGCGCCATAAGCCCAACGCACGAAAGAACGCGCAGCACAAAAGGCGATGTACTTCGTGTTGACACTCCAATCGTGCTCTGCGAGATAGGTCTCGAAGAGAGGCGGAGTCAGGCTGGCAAAGTCTTGGCCCCTCTCCCGGAGCCAGGTTTCCAGGAGTTCTAACTGGTACTTGTAAGTACGCAGCGTGTCCTGACTGAACCGAGAGCGGTTCGCCTGGAGAAATTCGGTGACGGGCGTTGCGGTAATCGTCTCCATAAGCCTTCCTCCGTAGGGTATCACAAAGAAGGGCCTTAAAAAAGCGATGAGGAAAGCGGAGGAAAGGCGACAACCCAACAAAGTGTTGCAAAATACAGGTTGTGCGACGCGTTTTGTGCTATACTCCCAAAAAATCGCAGCAGCCAAAGGCACGTGCGGGTATAAGGGGCTGATGGGGCTACAACGGCTCCGGATTCCTTCCATCATCCAATGAGGTCGATTATGCCAACTGGAAGAACTGCAGCAATTGCATCATCACAAGGTCGAAGGGGATTTTGACGCTTCTCCTCAAGATGTTTTCCTGGCTTTGGAGGCCAAACGTTATGGCTACGCTTCCCTTTATGATCCCCTCCTGGCGATGAACATCTCCAAGGTGGACCCCTTGCCCCACCAAATCGAGGCTGTCTATGGCTACATTTTGCGGCAGCCGCGGGTGCGGTTCCTCATCGCCGACGACCCCGGCGCAGGGAAGACCATCATGGCGGGGGTAGTCATCAAGGAGATGAAACTGCGCGGCTTGGTGCAGTCTATTGGGACCTGGTCGTCTTGACATCCCATTCCCCTCATCACACGGAGCGTAGAGACCTATGACTACCCTGGACATCTCCACCCTCGAATCCTGGCTCTGGGACGCGGCCTGTAAGCTGCGGGGACCTGTGGACGCGCCCAAGTTCAAGGACTACATCCTCCCCCTCATCTTCCTCAAGCGCCTGTCCGACGTGTTCGACGACGAGGTCCAGCGCGTGGCCGAGGAGTTCGCCATGCCTCTGGGCGAGGCGCTCGACATGGTCGAGCAAGATCATGGCTTGGTCCGTTTCTACATCCCGCCTGAGGCCCGCTGGGCCTCCATCCGCAACCTGCCCGTCCACAACCTGGGCCAGAAGTTGACCGACGCGGTGCGGGCCGTGGCCCGCGAGAACCCGCGTCTAAGCGGCGTCATCGACATTACCGACTTCAACGCCACCACCGCGGGCCAACGCATCGTGGACGATCCTTACCTGCACGATCTTGTCCAGGTGCTCTCCCAGCACCGCCTGGGCCTGCACGATGTGGAGCCCGACATCCTGGGCCGCGCCTATGAATACCTGCTGCGCAAATTCGCGGAAGGCGCGGGCCAATCCGCGGGCGAATTCTACACCCCGCGCATGGTCGGCGTGCTCATGGCCCGCATCCTCGACCCCGAGCCCGGCATGAGCGTGTACGACCCCGCTTGTGGCTCCGGCGGCCTCCTGGTCAAGGCCTTCCTCCGCTTCCTGGAAAAGTACGGCGAGAAGGAGAACGGCCGCCTGAAAATCCCCGGCCACATCGAGGAAATTCGCGTCTTCGGCCAGGACATCAACGCCTCCGCCTATGCCATGGCCTGGATGAATGTGGTCATCCACGACATCCAGGACGCGGAAATCCGCCTGGGCGATACCATGGGCAAGCCCGCGTTCCTGGATGATTCGGGCCGTCACCTGCGCCGCTTCGACCTGGTCATCGCCAATCCCATGTGGAACCAGGACATCCCCACCGAGGTGTACGAGCACGACCCGTACAACCGCTTCCCCTACGGCGTGCCGCCCGCGTCCAGCGCGGATTGGGGCTGGGTGCAGCACATGGTGGCTTCGCTGAACGACGAGGGCCGCATGGCCGTGGTCCTGGACACGGGCGCGGTGAGCCGGGGTAGCGGCACGCGCGGCAGCAACCGCGAGCGCGACATCCGTAAACGCTTCATCGAGGGCGACGCCAACGTGCCGGGTGACCTCATCGAAGCCGTCATCCTTCTGCCCGAAAACCTCTTCTACAACACCACCGCACCCGGCATCATCATGGTCATCAACAAGCAGAAGCGCCATCCAGGCGAAATCCTGCTCATCAACGCCTCCCGCCTCTTCGTCAAAGGCCGCCCCAAGAACGAACTCACCGACGAGCACGTGGAGCGCATCGCCCGCGTGTACCACAACTGGGTCGAGGAAGAGGGCCTGAGCCGCATCATCACCAACGACGACGCCGCGGCCAACGACTACAACCTGAGCCCCAGCCGCTACGTGGCCCAGAACGATGTGGAGGACGTGCTGCCCCTGGAGGAGGCCGTGGTGCGGCTGCGCGAGGCCGAGGAGACCCGCGCCGAGGCCGACCGCGCGCTGAAGGAGGTGTTGAGCACATTGGGGCTGCTGAAGGGATGAGGGAGGGACCCGTTATGGCCGAATTCAACGAAGCCGTGGAACGATTGCGCTCCATCCTGGCCAGGGCCAGACAACGGCCCGACTTCGCGGCGAACCTGCAGGCCCGTGACGAGGTGCTCGCCCGATACCAGCCCATTTTCACCCCTGCCCACCTTCCCGACCTGACCGAAGAAGACTTTCGTTCCTTCCTCTACTTTGAGAACAACAAGCACTGGACCGGCCTCTATCGCCAGGCAGGACGCCTTACCGCGGACATGGACGCGCTCCGTCAGGCGCTCGCCGTGCTCCTGGACGAGGAACAGCCCCTGGCCCATCGTTTTGACGACGCATTGAGCCGCATCAGGGGATTGGGCAAAGCCCTGGCTTCCGCCATCCTGCTGGTGGTGTACCCGGACCGTTACGGTGTCTGGAACAACACCTCGGAGAGCGGTCTCAAGATTCTGGACATCTGGCCCCAGTTCGAACGGGGCGTGAGCGTGGGGCAGAAGTACGCCCTGCTCAACGACCTCTTTCACCGCCTCGCAGAGGCTTTGAACATTGACCTGTGGACGCTCGACTGGCTGTGGTGGGAGTTGGTTCAACAGGAGGAAGAAGGCCAGGCCGTTGAGGAGACTGCGCTGACCGTCGAGGCATCAGAGCAGCGATTTCGGCTCGAGCGCCACTTACACGACTTTCTCGTGACAAACTGGGAGCAAACCGAATTGGGCCGCGAGTGGGCGATTTACAGCGAGCCGGGCGACGAGATGGCCGGCTACGAGTACCCCACAGGCGTGGGCAGGATTGACATCCTGGCGCGGCACAAGGAACGCCCCGCCTGGCTGGTGGTGGAACTGAAGCGTGACCGCGCGGCTGACCAGACGTTAGGGCAGGTGTTACGCTACATCGGATGGATCAAGCGCCATCTGGCCGCGCCGGACGAGGAGGTCTACGGGCTGATCATTGCCGCCGATGTGGAGAAGAACCTGCTCTATGGCCTGGAAGGCGTGAACGACCGAAGGATCTCGCTCATGCGATACCGGGTGGAATTTCACCTGGAACCGGTGGATGCCGAGGTGGAGTAATCGGCCATGAAGCACCGCCGCACATCCATCCGCCTGAAGGCATGGGATGATTCTGAACCCGGCGCGTATTTCTCACCATCTGCACCCACGCACGCGCGCCCCTCTTCGGCCGCGTGGTGGATGGCGAAATGGTGTTGAACGAATACGGCGAAATCGTGCGGGAGGAACGGCCCGGGTGCCTCCATGTGGAATTGTTTGAAGACGAATTCGTGGTCATACCCAATCCCATCCATATCCACGACGAACGCGCCCTCAACGCCATCCGCCGCTACATCAACGACACCCCCATAGCGCTGGCATCTGGACCGCTACAACCCCGACGCCATTGGCCCCAACCCTCAGGCCCGCGACCTGTGGCGCATGTTGCGCGGTGACATGGGCCGTAAAAGACATCCAAACGGGTGTGAATCGGAGCAGCAGGTATGCCGAAGATTAACGCCGCAGAGAGCCCAACCCTGGAATTCAAAAGGCAGTGGACCGACCGGGCCCTGGAGGATTTGGCGGCCTTCGCCAACACGGACGGCGGCACCCTCCTTCTGGGCATTCGGGACGATGGCGAAATCGTAGGCACCAGAGCAGACGACCAGGAACTCCAGCGGATCGCTAACCTTATCGCCGCCCATCTGGAAATCACCCCGTCGATTCAGGTGCTCGAGATGCAAGGGCTCCCGGTGGTGGAAATTCGGGTCGACCCGGCCCCGGGGTTGGTCGCCTACAAGGGACGATATCTCCGCCGGGTGGGCACGACGAACCGCGATTTTTCGCCCGATGAACTGGCCCGCCACATCCTAACGCGTTCCGGGAGGAGTTGGGACAGCCTGCCCAGCGAGTGGACCCTGCAGGAGGTTGACCTGGAGGCCCTGAGGCAGTTCGCCCGCTTGGCCCAACCCAGGCTTCCCTATTTCGATCCCTCCAATCCCGAACAAAGTTTGCGGAACCTCAACCTCTTGGAAGGGGACCGGTTGAAGAACGCGGGCGTCTTGCTCTTTGGAAAACGACCCCAGCGCCTTTTCCCCCAGGCCCAGATCCGCATCGGCATCTTTCGTGGCACGGAGATTCTGGACAGCCACGATTTCACGGGCACCCTGTGGGACCAACTGGACGGCGCGGTGGAGCGCTTTCGCCAGGTGCTCAAGGTGCGCTTCGAGATTCAAGTGGAAGAACCCTCTTTGGAGGGGCTTCAGCGCAAAGAGATATGGGAGTATCCGCTGGAGGCCCTGCGGGAGGCCGTGGCGAACGCCCTCATCCACCGGGATTACACCTATCCGGCGGACATCCAAATTCGGCTGGAAGAAGGCCGCCTTGAGATCTGGAATCCGGGCGAACTGCCCTCCCCCCTGACGCCGGAGGCGCTTTACGGTCCGCACTCGTCGGTGCTCCGCAATCCGCTCATCGCGCAAGCCTTCTACTTTGCCGGCGTCATCGAGCGCTGGGGCACGGGTACCACGCGCATCATCCGCCTCTGCCGCGAGCAAGGACTTCCGGAGCCCGAGTTCGCCCACTGGCAGGGCGGCCTCCGGGTGACCTTCCTGCAAGACCCCTACACGCCGGAACGGCTGCGCAAACTGGGCTTGAGCGAACGGCAGATTAAAGCCATGCTGTATGTGAAAGAACACGGCGAAATCTCCAACCGCGACTACAGGCGCCTGACAGGGGTCTCGGATGAAACGGCCCGGCAGGAACTCATGGCTTTGGTGAAGCGGAATTTGTTTCAAGTTCAGGGAAAGGGGCGAGCAACGAGGTATGAGCTCAGGAGGTCTGGCGATTAATTGGCGTTTCCTTGGCGATTTTGGCGATTTCCTGGCGGAAAATGTAGAGAAGATTTCCTTTATCCACGAAGCGACATTTTGAGCGCAAACAATGGGTTCAATAAGGGCTCAAGGACGGATCAAGGAGAAGGATATGGCGAAGATCCAAAAGCTCAGCATTGAAGGATATCGCTCCATCCGTGAGCGGATTGAGATCACATTCCCGCCTGGGAAGCCTGTGGTTCTTTTCGGCGAAAATAATGCCGGAAAGTCTAACATCGTAAAGGCGCTCCAACTAGTGTTAGGGCCATTCTGGCCCGGTAACCACGAGCCAGAAGACCACGAGTTTTTCGGGCGAGACCCCACAAGGCCAATCACAATTGAAATAGAGTTCGATTCAGAAGATCTGCTTGGGGGTAGATTTTCCCGCGTGGTTTGGCACTATGACTCTTCATTGAATGAGCCCATTTTCTTTCGCGGTACAGAACATAGTACTCGTGAATCTCGCTATGTCCGTAATGAAGACCGCGATACCTGCATGTCCATCGTAGTGGAGGCAGATCGCAATCTCAATTACCATCTCAGTTATTCTTCCAAGTGGACCCTTTTGAGTCGTCTTATGCGGCGCTTCCACCGCGCATTAAGCAGTCACGAAGGAGTTCGCCAAGATCTGGAACATCTATTTCAACAAACTAAAGATAAATTCCATGAAATCCCCGAATTCAATGAATTTGTGAATGAACTTCAAAGCGAACTATCTGACCTTGTTGCCACCATGTCCCACCGCCTTGAGGTGGACTTTGAGGCCTACAATCCGGTGAATTTCTTTCATGCTCTTCGGCTTCAAGCAGTAGAAGGAAATGCCCCTCGGGCCCTGGAGGAAATGGGGACGGGTGAGCAGCAGGTGCTGGCGCTCGCTTT
>CAYSXA010000023.1:0-23523 GCA_964435005.1 uncultured Anaerolineaceae bacterium
TTCGATTTCCTGCGCTATGGTCCCCGAGCGCGGCGTCTAGTTCGCTCCATACAACAATCAGCGCACAAAATCATCCGGGGCAATATGGTGCGCTACAAAACGCTCTCTCCAGTGTATTGGGCATGGCGGTTGACTTGGCCCCCTCCTGATAATCCTCACCGACATGGGCCAGCCCAAACAACGCCATGGCGATCATCCATTGTCGTCGTTCAGGAACGCCTTCTCTTTTCCATTCCCCATCACACTGAGGCTCCAGTTTGCGCCGCCAGCCGCTTCAAATCTGCATCGATCATCATCCTGATCAGGCCTTCGAAGTCCACCGAGGGCTCCCAGCCCAGTTTTTTGCGCGCTTTGCTCGGATCAGAAACCAGCAGATCTACTTCCGCCGGGCGATAGAAGCGGGGGTCCTGCACCACGTAATCCCGGTAATCCAACCCCACGTACCCAAATGCGATCTCGCAGAACTCGCGCACCGAGTGCGTTTCGCCCGTGCCGACCACGAAATCTTCCGGTTCGTCTTGCTGGAGCATCAGCCACATGGCGCGAACGTAATCGCCGGCGAAGCCCCAGTCGCGGCGGGCTTCCAGGTTACCCAGGCGTAGTTCGTTCGCCAGCCCCAGTTTGATGCGCGCCACGCCGTGTGTGATCTTGCGCGTGACGAACTCCAGCCCACGGCGGGGGCTTTCGTGGTTGAACAAAATACCCGACACAGCAAACAAATCATACGACTCGCGGTAGTTTACCGTGATCCAGTGCCCATACACTTTCGCCACGCCGTACGGGCTGCGCGGGTAGAACGGTGTGGTCTCCTTCTGAGGCACCTCGCGCACCTTGCCGAACATCTCACTCGACGAAGCCTGATAGAAACGCGTCTTCGGGCTGACCAGCCGGAGGACTTCCAGCAGGCGCGTGACCCCCAGCGCGGTGACTTCGCCCGTCAGCACCGGCTGCGTCCAGGAAGTCGGTACGAAAGACTGCGCGGCCAGATTGTACACCTCATCCGGCTTGTACTCCTCGATCAAGGAAACCAGCGAACTCTGGTCGTGCAGATCGCCCTGCACAATGGTGATCCGATCCTGAATATGCTCAATGCGTTCAAAAGTTACGGTGCTCGACCGGCGCACCATGCCCACAACTTCGTAACCCTTCTCCAGCAAAAATTCGGCCAGGTAGGAACCGTCCTGGCCTGTAATCCCGGTAATCAACGCAGTTGGCATGAGTTTTCTCCTTGTCGCAATATTCAGCGGCTGAATTATACTGGCGAACCCCCTCAGGTCAAGGGTGACTTCGCGCCCAATCCCACAGCGCAAACATCAGTGCGGAGACCAGCCCCAACGCCGCCGGGCGGAACGGATCCCACTCCGGCCAGGGAAAGGCCGTGTAGCGGCTGAGATACCAGGGCAGGAACCAGAAGAACAACGCAGCCACACCACCGATCAATCGGCGCAGCCAGGGATCGCGGTGCTGACGAGCCGACACCCAGACCCAGGCCACCAGCACCACTTGCCAGACCGCCCAGGTTGCACGATAACGGGGGTTATCCCATTGATCGGCTGCACCGCGGTAATCCGCCACCAGCATGCCGAGCAAAACCGCCAGCCACAGCCCCCACAGCAAGGTTCGCCGCCGATCCAGACGCGCCCCAATCGGCGCATAGACCAACCCGGCCAGGACGACCGTCCAGCCCAGCGCGCGACCAATGGCGATCCCCCACCAGACAGGCGCGCCACGCGCGATCAGAGCGGCTGGCAGGAACGGTCGCAACACACCATAGGTCATCAGAAACGGCATGTGGAACCACGTCGGCGAGTTCTTGAGGATGCGCCGGATCCAATCGGATGACCATTTGGCCAGAACCGTCTGATAACGGAACACCTCTTTCAGCCACCAGCGGATCGAGGCCAGCAAACCGCCACGATCCGGGATCACCAGACGGATCGAGAGCGCGCCCAGGACCATCAGCAAGACGAACAATCCCAACGCCAGCAATGCCGTGCGGCGGTCCCATCGCCACCGCCGGGACAGGCCAATCGCCACCACCGCCAACAAGCCTGCGGTGACCACAGCCATCGGCGGCGTGAAGAAAGCCATGCCGAGCAAGGCGCTGATCAACGCCAGCCCCGCGCGCCGGGAGCGCGCCTGATCCCAGGCCGCCAGCGCAAGCAGTGCCGCCGCCGCCAGCGGAACGGTGAACGCCTCACGCATTTGGGTGCTCCCCAGCAGCACCGCCTCAGGGTACAGGGCGATCCCCCAGGCCGCCCAGCGTGCGACGTCCGCGCCCCGCCACAGTCGCCCGATCGCCCAGGCCAGCGCCACCGCCGTGGCCGACGTTGTCG
The DNA here is from genome assembly GCA_964435005.1 of uncultured Anaerolineaceae bacterium. Classification (GTDB taxonomy): domain Bacteria; phylum Chloroflexota; class Anaerolineae; order Anaerolineales; family DRMV01; genus CAYSXA01. Next base: position 2,337 of record CAYSXA010000023.1, read on the forward strand.
CAGTGAAGACCACCACCAGCAACGGCAAATGCCGGGGGCTCCAATTCAGGTAACGATAAGTCGCCGCGCTCAGGAAGAGCATCCCACCGTACTGATCGCTGTGATCGTAGCCGTGGAAGGCCGCCCCCAGCGGCATATCGCTACGCGCCAGTTCCCAGGCTGCCAGGTCGCGATCGTGCGCGTCAGACATTACATAACCGGCCTGCTCCACCTCGGTGCCATAGCCCCAACGGGGCAGCGCCTGCACCCAGAAGGCTCCCAAACCCAGGCGAAGCAACGCTGCGCCGAGCGTGAGCAGCCACACCCAGCGCGGGAGCCAGCGTTCGAGGGCGAGCAGCCCGCCACCCGCCAGCGTCAACGCCAGAGCGAAGGAAAACCAGACCCGCACATCCCAGCCGCCAATCGAAGCCCATGTGAGCAACCCGGCCAGGGGAATCACCCCCGCCGCAAACACAGCCGCTGCGCGCCGCGTCATCAGAAATCGCCTCCTTGTACCGGGAAGATGCGGCGGGCGCGCGCCTCCCAGGTGTAGCGCACCGCGTCGCGGCGTGCCTGCACCGCCAGTGCAGCCCGTCGCGCCTCATCCGCCTGCAACGCCTTCAGTGCCGCTACCCAGGCACCCGCATCTTCTGGAGGCAGCAGCACCGCATTGCCCTCGTGCAGCACCTCACGCAGCACCGGCAGGTCGCTGGACAGGATCGCCCGGCCACAGGCCAGATACTCAAACATCTTCATCGGACTGAGATATCGGCCAATATCCCCACCAGAAGACGCCGCCACACGTCGCTGATAGGGCATCAACAACACATCGCAGGCCGCCTGATAACGGGGCAGGTCGGCGTTCGGCAGGAAACCCGTCAGGATCACGTTGGACAGGCCGCTCGTCTGCACGCTTTTGCGCAGACGAGCGACATCCGGGGTTTCGCCACCGACCAGCAGGAAGGTGATCTCGGGGAGCTGCGCAGCCAGGTCGAGCAACAACTCCACGCCACGGCCGGGGTACAGATGTCCCGTGTAGCCCGCCGTGAACCGGTCGGGAAGCCCCAGCGCATGACGCGCCTGAGCCGGTTCAGGGAGATCGCGGTAGCGGTCGATGTCCACGCCATCCGGAGCGACCAGCGCCAGCGAGGGTGGAAAAATGAAGCGCGCCTGCAAATCCGTGAGCAGAGCGCGGGAAATCACCACCAACCGCCGCGCACCGCGCCCGCGCAGGAAACGGCGGAACCACCAGGCACCCCAGCGTCCGCCGGGCAGGTCGTGCACCTCGAAAACCGTCGGCATCCTCAGAGCGCTGGCAATCGCCGCCGCCTGAGGGACGCGCGTGTACACCACCTCCGCACCCCAACTGCGCGTCCAGCACAAAGCCCGCCATGCGTAATCCAGCCGCCGCAAACGGGGATGTACCTTGATCCAGGTAACCGAAAAATACGCCCGCAGGCCGTAGTGCTCCGCAAGCGCCTCCCAGGGGAGATCAGGATCCGCACCAGGCACCGACACACGCACCTCGTGTCCGACACGGGTCAGCGCCTGAGCCATTTTCATCACCTGGACGGTGTTCGCACGCCGGGCAGGCAGATAGGTGGGCGCAATCAGCGCGATGCGGGTCATCGCCCCCTCTCCCGGAAAAAGGGTCTTGACAACACCCAACCATCCGGTACACTGAAAATACCGGTTGGTTCAGGTGAAAGGAGGGAGGTCATGCCTAGTCTCAATCGTGTGATGCTCATCGGACGTTTGGGACGCGACCCGGAGGCACGCTTCACTCCCAACGGCACACGCGTGTGCAACTTCTCGCTGGCAGTGGATCGTGTCTGGCGCGACCGCGACGGGGAACTGCACCGCGAGACCGACTGGTTCCAGGTGGAAACCTGGGGCCGACTGGCCGAAATTTGCGAGCAGTACCTCAGCAAGGGGCGCCTGGTGTACATCGAAGGCCGATTACATACCCGCCGTTACGAGCACGAAGGAGAAACCCGCTTCTACACGCGCGTGATTGCCTCGCAGATGCAGATGCTCGACCGCCGCCCCGAAGAACCGGAAGAGGAACTGACCGCCGAAGAAGCACCCGAAGCCACCTGAGGCGATCAGGGGGACGTCATCGCCAGCCAGCCCACGAACTGCGCATCGAGATTGCCGCGCGTGACGGGCACGTTCTCTTCATAGGCCACAATCCAGACCTTGAGCGCCTTCCCGCTGCGGTAGAGCAGGAAGTCCCCGTCCGGTGAGAGGCTGATTGGCGCCAGGTTGTCGCCTGCGATCAGCAGGCGGCAGTCGGCTTCGCACACCCAGATGCCGCTTTGCTCGCCGCCCTGCACCCCGTAGAACAATCGCTTATCGGGGGCCAGCAGCGGCGCGATCACTCGCGCCTGATCGACCTCCGCTACCGTCATCCACGAATCGCCCGTCGGTCGTACACGCATCAGGGAAGCCGTCTCCTCGCTCGCTGCACTGAAGTACAGCCAGTCCCCATCCACCGACCAACGAGGCGTGTAGGCGCCAACGAGCGTCTCATCGCCCAATGAAAGGGCGCTGAACTGGTCGGCAGATACGTCCACCACGGCCAACAACGGCGCATCAGAACAAGTCTCCCCGGTGGTCGCGGCGCTCAACGCCAGTCGTGCCCCGTCCGGAGCCCAATCCCAGCCGACCACGCAGGCCGCATACCCCTCCGGCAGCGGCAAACCGTGCCAGGTCTTGTCCTCTACGGTAGCCCAGCCCAGGGCCACACCGCTTTCATCCTCGCGGCGCAGCAGCAGGCGGCCATCCGGGCTCCAGGTCAGCGGGTACAGGCGCGCACCGCCGCCCGCGATCAGCAACGGCGTGTCGCCCGTCTTCAAATCGTACCAGCGCAAACCGCTTTCATCGGCATAAGCGATGCCGTCCGCCGTCGGAGCAAGCAACGCACCGTAAAGCGCTCCACGCGGGCGAATCGTGGTCGGCTGCGCCAGGAAGTTGTGCAGTTCCATACCGACGACCTGATTGCCCTGCGCGAAGAGCAACGTCATCCCCGCACCAATCGGACGGGAGAGCACATCGTACCAGTGCCCGACCTGCTCCCAGACCGCCGCCAGCGCCGCATCATCCGCGGTCTGCGTCCCCCGCGCCTCGACCACCAGTGACTGAGTGCCGCCATCCAGGGTGCGCTCCACCTGGATAGGCGCATAATTCGCCAACAGCGTCTCCAGCGCATCACGCTCCTTAGGCGGCAACTGGAACTGCAACAACGTCTGCGTGCAATCATCCGCATACAGCGAAGAGCCGTCTTCGTACAGGAAAAGCACATCGCACCAGGCCTGTGCACCGCCAGACTGGCGCAGAGTGAGCACCGGATCGCGTCCCACGCCAAAGGTGTCTTCCAACAGGGCTTTCACGCTCACTCCCAGGCGGTAGCTGTACTCACGGTTGAGCACCAGTTCGCCATCGGCATTGTAGGTCTCCTTCGCATTGGCCTGTACCACCGCCGGGAAGCCCAACCCAGGGTCAAACACCGCAAGCATATCGTACGGCACCGCCCCCTGGCCGGTCGCGTCGCGCAACACGCGGTCGAGCAGAGCATCCACCGTGTACTGCTGTGCCTGATCCAGAGGCAACGCCCGCGGATCGCTCCACTCGCCATCGACCTTTTCCAGAATCTGCGCGGCGCGCACTTCGCCGTCGATCACCACGACACGCACTTTGCGCACCTCCTGCGCGTCACCCTCCTCCACCTCGACGAAGTAGCGGGTGGTCTGGCTGCGTTGCCATTGTCGGATGGCCGCCTCGATCTGCGCGCGGGGCGGCACATCGGGTGTGGGTAACGGTGGCGGCGTGACCGGCGTCGGCAACACCGTCGGACGAGAAGCACAGGCCGCCAGCAACAGGGCGACCACCCCCAGGAGGAACCAACGACGAAAAGCGTTCACGGGCTGAGTAAAACCTCCTCGCTTGCAAGATACATCACGACATGGGGGCGATTCCCCAAAACCTGCACGCTCAACCGCGCCCAGGTGGACGCAGTCACCTTGTAAGGCAATTCCACGGCGAACGTACGGTAGTCCGCTTCCGCGGAAGGCAAAGTGAACACCAGGCGGCTGGCAATCTCTCCGCCAGCGCGGCTGGTCAACACCACACGCACCGTGTCCTCTTCGGTTGCCCGCACCAGGCCGGAAACGACCAACTTTCCCCCTTGAACCAGGGCCCCTGCTCCCGGCTGGTCGATCACCACCGGCGCGCGCAGGTCGGCGCCCAACAAGACATCCGCATTCCCAACCGAGAACAGGAACACCGGGATGCTGTTCACGCTGACCAACCGCTGATCCCCATCATCCAGGCTGACCCGCACCAGCGCCAGTTCGGCCACTGCGCTGATCTCGAAAGGGATCTCGGTGGTGAGCGTTTGAGGTTGATCGCCAGTCCCGCCCACCAGCAGCAATTTACGCGCCAACAGCCGCCCGTCCTCGCCAAGCAGTTCTACCAAGACACGGCGCGTCTCAGTGGGGAAGACGTACAGCCGTAGCGCGATCGGCGAAGTGACCTTGGAGAACGGCCCGGGCTGCAAAATCTGCACCGGTGCGTAAGGGATCGGGCGATCAGCCAGCGGCGTGAGGTCGATCACGCCAATGGGCGCATTTTCAACCGTGGCCGTTGGCGAAACCATCAGGGGGGCTGGCGTGACTGTTGGTGAGGGATCCACCGCTGGCGGTTGCAGCGTCGCGGTCGCCGTGGCGGTGGGCAGCGGGGTCTCCGTGGGCGCGAGCAGCGTGGCCTGTTGCTGCGCCAGCTGGCGGTTGGAAGCCTCCACCGTCATGGCAATCGCTGTGGGAATGAAATCTTCGGGGATCGGCGTGGGCAACGGCGGTGCGACCACCGACGTGCACCCGACCAACACCAGCAACGATGCGAGCCACCCAAGGCGATCGGGAGGAAGCCGTCTCATAGCGCCGGCAACACCTCATCCACAAATTGACGCATCATGCGTTCGCGCCGGGGCTGCGTATCGGCCAGGAAGGTGATCGCCATGTGATCCGCGCCGGCCTGCTCATAGGCACGGATCTGCGCCGCGATCTGTTTCGGGGCACCATGAAGTTGCGCTTCGGCGGATGTCTGCGCGGCGAAATCCAGTCGAATGCGCAGGCTGACGGTGAACGGACGCCCGCCGAGCAGAGGCCGCAGCGCCGCTACCTGGGCTGCGAGGTCGTCTGGCGAATGGGGTGCGTTCGGATGCCATCCATCGGCATAGAGCACCGCGCGCCGCCAGGCAGCCTCGGAGTTCCCGGCCACCCAAAGCGGCGGGCCGCCAGGTTGCAACGGGCCAGGCAGAAAAACAGCCTGCTCAAACCGATAATACCGACCTTGATAGGAGATCACCTCACCACCGCGCCAGAGCGTGCGCAACACCTGAAGCGCCTCATCCATGCGTTGCCCGCGGTCACGAAAGTTCACGCCCAGGTTGGCGTATTCGCCTTCCGACCAGCCCACGCCAGCAGCCAGGATCACCCGCCCGCCGGAGAGCACGTCCAGCGTGGCGATCTGCTTGGCAACCACCACCGGGTTGCGTTGCGGTAACACCAGCGCTGAAAATCCCAGGCGGATGCGTCCGGTGCTCGCCGCCAGGTAAGCCGCGGTGGTGATCACTTCAAAAATACGCCCAAAGCGGGCGGCGTCCGCTTTGGGCAAGGCAATGTGGTCGGTCAACCAGACCGAGTCGAAACCCAGCTCTTCGGCCAGGATGGCCGTGTCCACCATCGCTAGGCGTTCCGCGGTGGGGCCGTAGTTGGGCAACACCACGCCGAACTTCATCGCTTACCCCAGCGTGGCCCAGACTTCGAGTTTGGCCGCCACCCGGCGGATGACTTCGTCCGTGAAGGCCGTGGTGCCCAATTGGCCGCCCAGATCCGGGGTGGCTTTCCCCTCGTACAGCGCTTCGAAGACAGCCTCGTAGATCGCACGCGAGGCCATTTGCGCTTCCTTGTCTTCGATATACGAAAGCAAGGCGGCCCCCGCCAGGATCATGGCCATCGGGTTGGCGATATCTTTGCCTTCCAGTGCAGGGGCGGTGCCGTGCGGCGCTTCGGCCATCACCACGCGCACCTGGGTGGACGTTTCGTCGAAGCCCAGCACCAGGCTCTCGGAACCGGCAATCGTGCCGAACATCTGCAATACCATGTCGGAGAGCAGATCGCCATCGCGGTTCAGGGTGGGGATGACCAGCGGCTCGCCGCTGGTCTGAAGCAGCAGGGCGAAGGTGGCGTCAATCAGCAACGGCTGGTAGCGCACGTGAGGATGCCGCTGCGCCGCAGCGTCCAGTTCCTCTTTGAACATCCCTTCGTACACCGGACTGACGGTGAACTTGGGGCCACCGAACACACGCGCGCCGTTGCGCTCCGCGTATTGAAAGGCAAACTCGGCTACCGCACGGCAGGTGGAACGGGTGATGCGCTCCGTGCGGTAGGCCACTTCGTCGCCGTCCGGTGTCTTCTCGCGCCACTCTTTCGCGCCGTAGGCATCATCCACCGCCATGCGCACCACGGCGATCGGCGCATACACCCCGCCAATCGGACGCACGTGCGGGATACGTCGCCCGGTACGCAGGATCACCTTGCCGTCAATTGCCTCGCGCAAGATGGCGTTCGGGCTGCCCACGTCGCCCGGGGTTTCGGGCGTGACGGTGGCCGCCTTCAACCCCAGGCCGCTCTCTCTCATCGCCGCAGCCGCCTCACGCACCACCTGATTCTGCGTCGCGCGGCGGTTGTCCAGCGACAGGTCAAAGTGACGGAACTCCAGCGGCACGCGGATCACTTCCGGGCGCAGCACGCGCAACGCTTGCTGCAACAGCTCCTCACCCGTCTGATCCCCGTGCATGACCACGATGGTAGGGTGGTCGGTTTCGGACGTTGACATCAATCACCTCTATTAACGTTTGTAGCCGAATAGGTTTCAGTAAAAACCCCTGAACCGGCAGGCGTGGAAGCAGCGTCTCCACACGCATCTCAGGGGTGGCAGACATCAAATAAACCGGCACATCTCGCAACGAAGGCTGATACCGCAACTTAGCCAACGCTACCAGACTGTTTGACCCACGCAAATGAACGTCCAGGAAAATCACATCTGGCCGGTGTTGCAGCGCCTGGGACAAAGCATCTTCCGCCGTTGAGGCCACCAAGACCTGGTGACCGAACATCGTTGCCGCCTTACTCAGGGTAGCCAGCGTGTCCTGGTCGTCATCGATGAACATGACGACAGCCATCGCTGCCCCCTCTCAAGGTGCTTGATCTTTCCTGGATTCGATTGTACCACAGGGAGCCTGTATGGCCCCAATTCTGTCAACAAATATAAAGAAAGCGGCGCGCTCCCGCGCGCCGCTTTTCGGTCAGACGAGCGATTTACAGCCCGTAAATCTCGCCGTACTTTCGCTTCAAGTAGCGCATGTACGGTGCCGGGTCAATCTTCGAACCGGTGACGCGCTCCACAAGTTCTTGCGGTTCGAACTTCGCGCCATGCCGATGCACATGCTCGCGTAACCAGCCGAGCAATGCCGCGAACTCACCGCGCCGAATCTGTTCCTCCAGATCGGGGATATCCTGACCCATGCGCTCCCACAATTGAACCGAAATCAGGTTGCCCAGCGCATAGGTGGAGAAATAGCCGATCGACCCCATCGACCAGTGAATGTCTTGAAGCACCCCCTGGGCGTTGCTCGGTGGGGTCAGCCCCAGGTATTCCTCCATCCGGCTGTTCCAGGCTTCGGGCAGATCTTTAACCGCCAGCGTACCATCCATCAAGGCGATTTCCAGTTCCAACCGCAGCATGATGTGCAGATTGTAGGTCGCCTCATCCGCCTCCACGCGGATTAGCGAAGGTTCCACCTTATTGATGCCGCGATAGAACGTATCCAGGTCCACATCACCGAGCTGTTCGGGGAAGTATTCCTGCAGGTGGGGATAAAAATGGCTCCAGAAGGCATACGAGCGACCGACCAGGTTCTCCCACATGCGCGACTGTGACTCATGGACCGCCAGCGACGCGCCGCTGGCCAATGGCGTGCGGCTGAACCTGCGATCCACGCCCTGTTCGTACATCGCATGGCCGGCCTCATGGAGCGTGCCGAACAACGCCGTGCCCAGATAGTTCGGATCCACGCGTGTGGTGATCCGCACATCACCGATGCCAAAGCTGGTGGTAAAAGGATGCGCCGACTTGTCCTGCCGTCCGTGATCCCAATCGTAACCGAAGCGGGTGATCACCTCCACGCCAAAGTCCCATTGCTTTTGTTCATCGAAGGTCTGATGCAGGAAGGAGTCATCCACCTGAGGGCGTTCACTGATGGCGCGGATCAACTCCACCTGTTGCGGGCGTAGCATCTCAAAGATGTGCTGTACATCGGCGGTTTTTAACCCCGGCTCGAAGTCCTCCAGCAGGGGATCATACACATGGTCGTAGGGCGCAAAGAAATCCGCATACTGACGGCGCAGCTCCACAATGCGCTCCAGATGCGGGCGGAATTTCTCAAAATCATCCTCTGCGCGCGCTTGCTGCCAGGCGTGCTGACCTTGCGAAGTCGCACGGCTGAACGCCGTCACCCACTCCGTGGTAACCCTGGTCGCGCGGTCGTATTCGCGTCGGGTGACCTTGACCAACCGCGCTTCATCCGAATCGGGGTCCAACTCTGCAGCCCACGGCTCCAGCTCGTCTAGCAACTGGCCAATTTCAGGCGCAGTAAACCGCTGGTGCGCCAACTTGCTGAGCGTGGCCAGTTGGTGGCTGCGATCCTCAATCGCACCACGGGGCATATAGGTTTCCTGATCCCAGCCCAGCACAGCCGCTGCCGCACGGATGTTGGACACCTCAGCCAACAAAGCTTTCAGGCGATTCAGTTTCTCTTCCATCAATGCACTCCCTTGATTCCTGCCAGGTGTATCCCTGCTACGGTTCAAAACGATTCGTTATACTACATACCCAGCGCACAGGCTTCCCATACACACTGTGCCTGCCCAGCGTGCCCTGAGTTTTCAATGCCCGACAAATCCCCGGTATTGGGAAAGGGCAGAGTCCGGCTCCCCCTCAGATCACCTTCCAGCGCAACGGCTGGCCGTTCAACGCCGCCAGCACTTCTGTGGCGATGTCTTGCGCAGCACGTTGTTGCGCTTCGTGGGTCTGTGCTCCAATGTGCGGGGTGGCGATTACGTTCGGATGCGCCACCAGAGCGGTCAGGCCGGGCGGCTCCGTGGCAAACACGTCCAGCGCAGCGCCAGCCACCTGACCACTTTCCAGCGCGCCGAGCAGCGCAGTTTCGTCAACCACTCCGCCGCGGGCAGCGCAGATCAAGCGTACGCCGCGCTTCATCTGCGCGAAGGCTTCGCCGTCCAGCATACCCCGCGTCTGTGGCGTAAGCGGCACGTGCAAGGAGATGAAGTCCGCCTGAGCGCACAACATGCTCAAATCGACCGGCTCCGCGCCGCGCTCGCGGATTTGCTCTGGCGTGAGCAGCGGGTCGTAAGCCAGCACACGCATTCCGAGCGCTGCGGCACGCTGTCCAACCGCGGCACCAATGCGGCCATAGCCAATCACCCCCAGCGTCTTGCCACCAAGTTCCACGCCTTTAAGCTCCTTCTTGAGCCACAGGCCTTGCTTCATCCCCGCATCGGCGCGCGGAATGTGACGCGCCAGAGCGAACATCAGCCCCAGGGTCAACTCCGCCACCGCCAGAGTGGTCGCGGTGGGCGCATTGACCACAGTCACCCCGCGGCGGTTCGCTGCTGCCAGGTCGATGTTATCCACACCGACCCCCGCCCGGCCAACCACTTTCAGGTTGCCCGCCCGATCCAGCAGTGCTTCGGTGACGCGCGTCCGTCCGCGCACGATAAATGCGTGGTATTCCCCGGCGACGTCAAGCAACTCCTCCGCCGAGATGCCGTTCCGGTCGTCCACCTCTGCCTGTTCGCGCAGAATGGCCTGACCGCTTTCGTGCAGTCCATCGGTAAGTAAAATGCGCCAGCGAGTCATGGCTTTTCAATAACCCATTCGTTGCATTGGTTCGTTGGTTCGTTGGTTCATTGGTTCATGGGGTTGCTGAGCTGTCCTTTGAGGCTCAACAAGTGACGGTTTGCCTGCACAATTGTACCTCAAAAGCCGGGCCCCGTCAGTTCCCCGGACAGGCCTCCACTTCCAGGTGACCGCCAGCAGGCACCATTCCCGTTTCGCGGGATATGCCGTTGTCCATATAGTCATAGACACGTTGGTAATCGCCAGGAGGCAAGGTGCCCGCCTCTGTTGCCCCTGGCGGAATGTCCACCGTGACCGTGGTCGGCCCCTCGAACACCCAATGCCACACGCCGTAATCTTCCGGGCAATTGTTCGTCAGACTGTAGGTAGTCGCTTCGTTCCCCGCAGATGGTTCACCGGGCGGCTGCCCTCCTGGCGGCGGTGCGCTCTCAGGTGGAGGCGCCTCGTCCGGCGGAGGACCGCCTTCAAAGAACTGCCTGGCCTCAGGGCTGATCTCTTTCCATTGCTGAACGTCCGCCTCCGTCAGCGGCTCCGGCGGCGCAGGCGGGCGATCCGGAGCCTCAATCACGGAAGCCTGGCCAGCCGTCAACTCAACCGCGCCCGCTGGATTGGACAGAGCACAATGTCCCTCAAGACAGGTCACGCGCATGCCAGCGCCCTTGGGATCAAACGCCACGCTCATCATGCTGCCGCGCACGCCGGCCACCCCCCATTCCGTGTCCACCTCCAGCTGGCCGTTCGCCAGGATGATCCACACCTGCCCCAGAACCAGTTTCAGACGGCCAAAGGGTTGATCCACCTCCGCAGGCAAAGACTCCAGCACAAAATACGTGTTCGGGCCCAGACGAACGACCGTGCCGTCCGGGCGCAGATCCAGACGGGCTTTGCTGGCTTCACCGCTGCGCGCCTCACCCCACTCTTCAAGGACCTGTCCCACCGCTGCCGGCGAAAACTGATCCTGACCGGGGAGCCGTTCCTGCACATCGTTCTCCACTTCCGTGAACACCGCCTCCCGACGCGCAGGTGAATGCGCCACTCCCTGCACTGCTCCGCCAGGATTTCCAGGCCGCGCAGGGGCCTTTGCACAGGCCGCGACCAGCATCAGCAAGCCAGCCAACCAGACGATCCATTTCATTGTCCTCTCCGCATAGCATCCAGGGTTTCAACCATCGCCAGACAGGCATCATCGGTAGGATTAGGCTGGTATCGCGTGCCAAACCAGGCTTCCAGAATCTCACCAGCGACCACGTCCGAGGTCAGGCGCATGGAGAGGCACAGCACGTTCGCGTTGTTCCACAGGCGCGCACCACGGGCGGTTTCCGCATCAACACACAAGGCCGCCCGGATGCCAGGCACCTTGTTCGCCGCGATGCTCACACCGGTGCCCGTCCAGCACAGTAAAACCCCTTCGTCGAAGGCGCCGCGCGCAACCGCTTCGGCGACCTGACGCGCCACCTGCGGCCAGGGCACGGCCTCCCCCGCCGCCGGGCCGAAATACTGCACCCGAAACCCCATTTCAGCCAGCTTTTCAAGCACCACGTCCACCACGTGCAGCCGTTCGTCGGCGCCGACGGCGATGGTGGTCTGAGGGATCGGATTGGTCTGAGTGGTCGGATTGGTCATGGAAAACCTCCGAAGAAAGGCGTATAATTCCGCGCATGAGACACATCCATCCGCGCCTGCTGCAATCCGAACCCATGCAGCGCTGCCGTCTGACGGAATGCCGTGGCGCGTGCTGCCTGCACGGTGCCTGGGTGGACACGCTGGAAGCGGATGAGATCCTCGCGCAGGCGGCACGCATCCAGCCCCACTTGGCGCCTGAACACCGCGACCCGGCGGACTGGTTCGACGGGCGGCACGAAGCGGACCCACATGCCTTAAGCGGGGAAGTCGTCCACACCACCGTGCTGCCGCAACCCGAACACTACGGCGGCACAGCGTGCATCTTCTGGCGTCCTGAAGATGCACGCTGCGCCCTCCAGGTAGCCGCCGTCCAGGCCGGCTGGCACCCCTGGCGGTTGAAGCCCTTCTATTGTATCCTGCATCCGCTCGATCTGGACGAAAAAGGCCGCATTACGCTGGACCAAACCGATCTGCTGCTGGCCGAGCCGGCCAGCTGTCTGCGCCCTGCAGATCATCCCATCCCGCTGATCGAGACCTTCGCTGAGGAGTTGCAGTACCTGCTCGGTGAACGGGCATACCGGCGGTTGCAGTCGCAACGAGGGTGAGCCGTGTGACCCCTTATTCGTAACGCAACGCCTCCACCGGTTCCAGGTTCGCAGCCCGGTTGGCCGGATACAGACCAAAGAACAACCCCACCGCCGCGGAGAACAACGTCGCCAGCAACACGGAATCCAGGCCAATCTGCGGCGTGAGGGGCGTGTTGCTACGCTCCGCGATGTGCGCCACCGCCATGGAGATGCCCCACCCCAGCGCAATTCCCAGCAGGCCACCGACCAGGCTGAGCAGCGAGGACTCGGCCAGGAACTGAATCAGGATATCGGATTTGCGTGCGCCCAGCGCCTTGCGCAGGCCGATCTCACGCGTGCGCTCGGTCACCGAAACCAGCATGATGTTCATGATGCCGATGCCACCCACGAGCAACGAAATGGCCGCCACGCCGCCCAGAAAGATAGTAATCACACTGGTGACAGTCTGAAAGGTATCCAGGAACTCGTCCTGGGTGACGATGGTGAAATCATCCGCGCCAATCGGCGTGCGATGCCGGGTGCGCAGGATCTGAGCGATCTCCTCCTTGGTTTGGGGCACATCGTCCGCACTGGTAGCCTGCACAATAATCACGTCCACCTTATCGCGGCCCCGGCTGAGCACACGCACCTGCGCCGTGCTCAGCGGCACCAGTACGCGATCATCCTGGCTGGGACCCAAACCACCACCGCCCTTGGCTTCGAGCACACCAATTACCCGGAACGGCTGCCCTTCTATTCGAATGGTCTCCCCCACCACACCATCGCGCCGACCAAAAAGATTCTCCGCCGTCTCCGGACCCAGCACAGCCACCGCCGAGCGGCCCAGCATGTGCTGCTCGCCGATGAACTCCCCTTCCACCACATGGTAATTGCGCACCGAAGCGTACTCCGGCGTCACCCCCACCACCGAAGTCACCGTGCTCTCATTGCCAAAGCTGACCTCACGGTTCCCTTCCAGGATGGGCGCCACCGCCAGGACGTGCGGCGCGGCGAACGGGTCTTGCAACGCCTGAGCGTCGCCGAGCGTGAGCCGCTTGGGGTTGCGGATGCTTTCATCGCCGCCGCGAAAGATAAACAACAGATTGGTGCCGATCCCCTGGATGGAACCGGTGATGGACGCCTCGGCACCACGCCCGATTCCCAGCATGGCGATCACCGCCGCCACACCAATCACGATTCCCAGAATGGTCAGCCCGGAGCGCATCTTGTTCGCCGCCAGGCTGTCCAGGGCTTCCCAAATCGCCTGCCACACTCTCATGCCTCACCCTCAATCAACCCATCACGGATGTGGACCACTCGCTGCGCGAGCGTGGCAATCTCCGGGTCGTGCGTCACGATGACCAGCGTGGTGCCGCGCTCGCGGTTGAGCGACAGCAGCAAATCCATGATCTCTGCGCCGGAGCGGGTGTCCAGGTTGCCCGTCGGCTCATCGGCCAGGATGATGGACGGTTCGTTGACCAGCGCACGGGCAATCGCCACACGCTGCTGCTGCCCGCCGGAAAGCTCGTTCGGGCGATGATGCAGCCGATTCCCCAGGCCAACGGCTTCCAGCGCCCGCCGCGCCCGTTCGCGGCGGTTCTTCGTGTGGTCGGAGTACCGGATCGGCAACTCCACGTTCGTCAGTGCCGTGGCGCGCGGCAACAGGTTGAAACTCTGAAAGACAAAGCCGATCTTCTTGTTGCGCACCGCAGCGAGTTGATTGTCGTTCAGATCGGAAACCAGTTGCCCGTCCAGGTAGTACCTGCCGTCGGTCGGGCGGTCCAGGCAACCAATGATGTTCATCAGGGTGGACTTCCCCGAACCCGACGGTCCCATGATGGCAACCACCTCACCGGCCTTCACCCGCAGGGAGACGCCGCGCAGCGCGTGCACCTCCACGCTGCCCATGCGATAGACTTTGGTCACGTTCTCCGTGCGGATGACCCAGTCATCGCTCATCGCCGTCCTCCCGGTGGGCCACCGAACAGGAAGTTCTCCGACGGCGGATTGAGCACGATCGGATCGCCTTCTTTCAGGTCGCCCCCCACCACTTCGCTGTATTGATCAGACGACGCGCCAAGCTGGATGACCACCGGTTCAGGCATCGTGCCTGGACGTCGCTGGACGTACACCACTCGCTTACCCTCACGGATACGCACGGCACGGTTAGGCACCAGCAACACGTTCTCCAGCCGCTCCACCCGAATGGTCACCGCCGCCGTCATGCCAGGACGTACCTGCTCATCCGCATCCGTCAGTTCCACAGTCACCGTGAAGCTCACCACGCCCTGCGCCACACGCCCCACGCGGGCGACTTCAACCACGCGGCCATGGTATTCGCGGTCCAACACGGCGTCGAACAGCAAGATGACCTCCTGGCCGATTTTCACTTTGTTGATATCCACTTCGGAGACATCCACATCGACCAGAAGGTGGCTGAGGTCGTCGATGCGAAACGCCACCTGACCGGGCGCGACCCGGTCTCCTGGCTTCACATGAACTTCGGTGACCGTGCCAGCGATAGGTGCTGTGATATGCGCCATGTCGAGCGCTGCCTGCGCCGCCGCCACCCGCGCCTGGGCCGCGGCCACATCTTGCGGATCGGGGCCATCGAGCAGTTTCTGGTAGTTCTCTTCCGCGTCGGCCAGCCGCGCCTTCGCTACTTCGAGATCAGCTTCCGCCTGAGCGATGTCCAGTTCGCTGGCATCGCCCTGAAGCCAGTTCAATTTGCGCACCGCCGCGTCGTAAGCCGCCTGAGCATTCGCCAGCCGCTGCTGCATGGTGGCACGCAGCACGTCGTTCTCAGGAAGATGTTTGACCTGGTCGAAATCTTCCTGCGCCTTCTTCAGTTTGTCTTCGGCCAGCACCACCTGGGCTTTTGCCGCGTCAATGTCGGACTGCGTGGCACGCACGTACAGCCCATCCAGGCGCCGTTGGGCATCTTCCACCGCCTTGCGCGCGTCGGCAATCGCCTTTTGCGCCTGCGCCAGTTCCAGTTCGGTCGGCGGGGAGAGCAAATCGTCAAGTGCCTTTTGCGCGTTCGCCAGATCGGCCTGCGCCAGAATGATGTTCTGCGGCAGAGAAGTTTGCGCGAGCGCAGCCAGCTCCTCGTCGGCCTCAACCAGGTCGCCTACCTGCACGTTGACAGTCGCCACAGTGCCGCTGGTCTGCCACGTGAGCACCACGCTCTGGTTGGAACGCACCGTACCGGTCGCGCCAATCGTGGAGACCAGCGTCCCGCGCTCAGCGCGCACCGTCTTGAAGTTCTGCAACGCCGCCGCCTGCTGCCGCTGCCGGTACACGCGGAAAACATAGATACCGCCAGCCAGCAAGGCCAACACCAGGATCCAGGTCAATACTTTCTTCACGAGGCCTCCTCCATAAACACCCGATGCAACAGCAGAATGGCTTGATGTACCAGAGCGAGTTCTTCGCGGGTCAGCGAAGCCAGGGGAACTTCCAGAAACGAGACAATCTCCGCCTGCATGCGCGCCAGTTCTTCGCGCCCGGCCTCGGTGATCTGAATGATCACCTGCCGCCGGTCAGCCTCCGCGGGCTGACGGACGACCCAGCCACGCGCTTCCAGGCGAGAAATCGAGGCCGAGACGGTCGGCAAACTGACGGCATGGCGCTCAGCCAGCGCGCTCAGGTTGAGCGGTTGTCGCGCCAGCACGTACAGCAACCCATAGTGTGCCGGTCGCCAGTTAGGCGACCGGCGCAGATGCAATTGCAACCGCCGCATCATGCGCGGTAGCGTGTCCAGCAGGGTCTGCGCGACCTCTTGAGCCTCCTGATTCATTACTTCGCCCTCCTAACTATTAAGCATGCTAAAGTTTACCTGCGAACCCCCCCCCATGTCAAGGAGACTAGGGACATTTGTCCCGAAATTCAGGGGACATCTGTCCCTTTTTGATACTTTCCCGGTCATGATACACTTGCCCCAGCGAAGGATTCTGGAGAGGAGGTACAGCCGCCATGCAAGCCATCCCCAGCGACTTTCTCGCCATAGACCGGAAAGCCCGCCTGCGGTTGCCATTTTACGACCTGGAAGTCCGGCCACCAGCAGAGCGGGTTTGTGATTTTAACGATGTGGTGATTCCGCTGGACGAAGAGCGCGCGCGCTTCGAGGCCTCGCGCTGCATTCATTGCCCCGATCCGGCCCCCTGCGTGGAGGCCTGCCCCACCCACAACGACATTCCCTCCGCCATGTGGCTGATCGAACAAGGGAAGTTCCTCGAAGCGGCGAAACTCTACCGTCAGACCAGTTCCCTGCCCGAAATTTGCGGGCGTGTGTGTCCGCACGAGCAACTGTGCCAGGGCTCGTGTGTGCGCAACAAGGAAGACGAGCCCGTGCTCACCGGCGCACTGGAAGCCTTCGTGACGGATTACGAGCGCCGCGCCCAGGGCGTGACCCTCCCGGTCGGCAAGCCGACCGGCAAGCGCGTGGCGATTGTGGGTGCCGGCCCGGCGGGCCTGGCCTGTGCGGAGCAACTGGTGCAAAAAGGCCACGCCGTGACCATCTTCGAAAGCAAACCCGCCCCCGGCGGCCTGTTGCTGTACGGCATCCCGAACTTCAAACTACCCAAAGAGGTGGTCTTCGACCGCATCAGCGATCTGGAGCGCGCCGGGGTGCAATTCGTCTTCAACACCTACATCGGCAAAGACAAGACCATTGACGACCTGCTCGCCGAGGGGTTCGACGCCGTGTTCGTCGGCGTGGGCACGGGCATCGACGCGAAAATGGAAATCCCCGGCGAAGACCTGCCTGGCGTGTACCAGGCGACCGAGTTCCTGATTCGCGCCAACGTGGACCTGGAGTACCTCCCGGAGCACATGCGCTCCCGCCCGGAGATTGGGCGGCGCGTGGCGGTGATCGGCGGCGGCGACACGGCCTCCGACTGCCTACGCTCGGCGCTGCGCCTGGGCGCGGAGAAGGTGATGTGCCTGTACCGCCGCACCGAAAAGGAAATGCCCGGCGGCAAGAAAGACCGCAAACTGGCCATGGAAGAGGGTGCGGAGTACCACTTCCTCACCCAGCCGGTGCGCTTCATCGCCGGCGAGGACGGTCGCCTGGCCGCCATCGAATGCGTGCGCATGCAACTCGGCGAACCGGACGCCAGCGGTCGCCGACGCCCGATTCCCATCGAAGGTTCCAACTTCACTATTGAAGTGGATACCGCCATCCTGGCGCTAGGCTATTGGCCAGATCCGACCATTGGCGAAACCACCCCCGGTCTCGAAACGCGTAAGTGGGGCCTGATCGTCACCGACCCTGAGACCGGCGCCACGACGCGCCCCGGCGTGTTCGCCGGCGGCGACGCGGTCACCGGCCCCGACCTGGTGGTGACCGCCATGGTCGCTGGACGTAGAGCGGCGGCTGCCATCGACGACTATCTTCGCGCCAAATAGCCGCCTCTCCTCCTTCGCTGCGTGGATGGCCCGATCTCCGATCGGGTCATCCGCTTTTAAGCCTGCCTGTGCGGTATAATTAGACCGGCGCCGGTGCGCTGCTGCAACCGGCGCGTTTTGGTGAATCTGCGGAAGGGTTTTCATGGACATCGGAACGGTCAAATCGGTTGACATCAACGAACAAATGCGCTCGGCGTACCTGGATTACGCCATGAGCGTGATCGTCGCGCGCGCGCTGCCCGACGCCCGCGACGGGCTGAAACCCGTCCACCGGCGCATCCTGTACGCCATGTACGACATGGGTATCCGCGCCGGCAGCCCTTACAAAAAGTCCGCCCGCATCGTGGGCGAGGTACTGGGTAAATACCACCCGCACGGCGATCAGGCCGTCTATGACGCCATGGTGCGCATGGCGCAGACCTTCTCCATGCGCTACCCGCTGATCGACGGTCAGGGCAACTTTGGCAGCGTAGACGGCGACGCCGCAGCGGCCATGCGCTACACCGAAGCCCGCCTGAACCGCATGGCCGAGGAGATGCTGGCGGACATCCACAAAGACACGGTGGACTTCACCGACAACTTCGACGGCTCCCTCCAGGAACCCACCGTGCTCCCCGCCCGCCTGCCCAACCTGCTGCTGAACGGCGCTTCGGGCATCGCCGTGGGCATGGCGACCAATATCCCGCCGCACAACCTGGTCGAGCTGGTCGACGCGCTCCAGTTCGTGATCGACCACTACGACCAATTCGACGAAATCAGCGTGGACGACCTGCTCGCGCTGCTCCCCGGCCCGGACTTCCCCACCGGCGGCATCATCGTAGGGGTGGAAGGCATCCGCCAGGCTTACAGCAGCGGCAAAGGGCGCATCGTGCTGCGCGGCGTGGCGCGCATCGAGGAGATGAAGGGCGGGCGCCACCGCATCGTGATCACCGAGCTGCCCTACATGGTGAACAAATCCGCGCTGATCGAGCGCATCGCCGAGCTGGTGCGCAGCGACCGCATCCGCGACATCGCCGACCTGCGCGACGAAAGCGACCGACGCGGCATGAGTATCGTGATCGAGTTGAAACGCGGCGCGCAACCGCGCAAGGTGCTCAACCAGCTCTACAAATACACCGCGCTGCAATCCACCTTCGGCGTGCAGATGCTGGCGCTGGTGAACGGCGAGCCGCGCCTGCTCTCGCTCAAGCGCGCCTTACGCGTCTTCGTGGAGCACCGCCGCGAAGTGATCACCCGCCGCACCCAGCACGACCTGAAGAAAGCTCGCGCCCGCGCACACGTGCTCGAAGGGTTGATCATCGCGCTGGCGCACCTGGACGACATCATCGAGACCATCCGCCGCGCGGACGACGCCGATCAGGCCCGTGAACGGCTGATGAGCCGCTTTCGCCTGACAGAAATCCAGGCGCAGGCCATCCTGGATATGCAATTGCGCCGCCTGGCCGCGCTGGAGCGCCAGAAGATCGAGGACGAATACCGCCAGGTGAAGGCGCAAATCGAATATCTGGAAGACCTGTTGCGGTCGCCGCACAAGATTCTGGCGCTGATCAAGGACGAACTCACCGAGCTGGCGGAGAAGTACGGCGACGAGCGGCGCACGCGCATCGCCCCGAACGCCAGCGAGGACATCCGCGAGGAAGACCTGGTGGCCGACGAGGCGGTGCTGATCAGCATCACCGAGCGCGGCTACGTAAAGCGGGTAGACGCCAAAGCGTTTCGCGCTCAGCGGCGCGGCGGGCGCGGCGTGCAGGGGCACGCCACCCGCGAAGAAGATGAGGTGTTGCTGCTCATCCCCGCGCGCACACTGAACACCATCCTCTTCTTCTCCGACCGCGGCAAGGTGTACTCGGAGAAGGCCTACCAGATCCCCGACGCCAGCCGGACGGGGCGCGGCACGCCAATCATCAACGTGCTCAACCTCTCCCCCGGCGAAACGATCACCGCGGCGGTCGCCGTGCCCGACTTCGAGCAGGCCGAGTACTGCACCATGGTCACGCGCAAGGGGCGCATCAAGCGCGTGGCACTGGATGAGTTCGCCTCGGTGCGTCCGTCCGGCTTGATCGCCATCTCGCTGGACGAGGACGACCGGTTGGGATGGGTGCGGCTCACCCATGGCGACGACGAGATTGTGCTGGTCACCGAACGCGGTCAGGCGCTACGCTTTCACGAGACCCAGGTGCGCCCCATGGGCCGCCCCGCCGCCGGTGTGATCGGCATCAAACTGCTGGACGGCGACTGCGTGACCAGCATGGACGTGGTGGAGCCCGGCGGCGATCTGCTGGTGGTCACCACCGGCGGCTACGGCAAACGCACACCGCTGGAAGAGTATCCCATCCGCAACCGCGCCACTCAGGGCGTGAAGACCATCGACCACCGCGCGCTGGACAAAATCGGTGTAATCGCCGCCGCGCGCGTGGTGCAGCCCGACGACGACCTCACCCTGATCTCCACCAGCGGCGTGGTGCTGCGCACCAAAGTGAAGCAGATCAAACGCGCCGGACGCGCCACGCGCGGCGTCCGCCTGATGAACCTGGACGAAGGGGACAGCGTGGCGACAGTCGCGCGCATCGCCGCCGCCGACCTGCGTTCCGTGGGCGCGGTGTAAGCCTTAATTGACGGAGCCGGTTCCCGCATTTCGACTTCGACCGCTGCGCGGTCTCCGCTCAATGCGGGATGACCTTCCCTCGCTTCACCCTGCAGGTACAGGCGACTTCGTACGGCTCCGTCGTATTCTGCTCAGAGAGGGGACACAAAGTGCTTTTCCGAAACCGAGGTTACAAAAAGCCCCGCTTAAATAGCGGGGCTTACGGAATCCCTGATTGGTTTCCGGTCACAAGAACGCAGGCGCGAGACCGTCTCAGGCTTCGGTGGTCGGCGCGCGCTTCTTGAAGCGGTACACGATGCGCCCGCGCGTCACGTCGTAGGGAGACATCTCCAGACGCACGCGGTCGCCGAGCAAGATACGGATGTAATACTTGCGCATCTTGCCAGAGAGGTACGCCAGCACCTCATGGCCGTTGTCCAGCCGGACGCGGAACTGGGTACCGGGCAGCGCCTCAATCACCGTTCCCTCGACGAAAATCTTCTCTTCCTTCGCCATACGTTCTCCTTTAAGAACTCACCTGCATCAGCGTCGTCGTGAGCGCTGACGCCGCCGGAGCCGCCGAATCGCCTTCTTCTTTTGAATGCGACGCAGTTCGCTCTTCGACACATACCAGCGTTTGCGGCGCACGGCGCTCAGGACGCCGCTCTTCGCCACACGCTTGCGAAAGCGTTTGAGCAACTGCTCCTGCGACTCGTTCGGTCGCAACACTACCGTCGGCAACAGTCTCACCTCCCTTCCGGGATGGATTTGGCCTGAAAGGCCAGGGCAACGAAAAAGCCCGGCGCATTCACGGACGCAGCCGAGCCAGGTCCAGCCTGAACGAGCATACGGAAGAAATCCTTACGCCATCCTCACATGGCTACCTCGTTGGTAGCAGTCACAGATCCGTGAACGCAGCCAAATTATACCTTAACTTTGTGAAAAAAGCAATTTTTGTGCGCACTTTGCACAGGGGGTTCGAAAAGTCAGACGGAAGGGCATGGCGGGGTAAGCCATGGGGGAA
>CAYSXA010000024.1:0-22061 GCA_964435005.1 uncultured Anaerolineaceae bacterium
TTCCCCCATGGCTTACCCCGTCATGCCCTTCCGCCTGACTTTTCGAACCCCCTGAGTAAGTCCAGGCTTTTCAAAGTTTTATTTCTACTCCTTCTCTTATTTAAGGAGGCCTGAACGCCCTTTTATCTATGTTGACAATGAAAGGTGAAAATGCTATATTGACTTCAAGGTTCGTTCGAGAAAGGGAAGGTAAGGAGTGTGTTTTGTCCTGACCCCAGGATGTTGGAACCCTGGTTGTTGTTGTTGTCTGTCGGACGGCTTTTGAAGATTCCGGGGAGGTGTGCGTCGTGACACTCAGACGGTGGGTTGTGATTGTTATCTTCAGTATGCTTGTGTTTGAGCTGGCAGGTTGTGATGTTGAGGACAGTGGCGGCGGTGAAGTATCAACCGTGACGATGGAACCGATGGACACGCCGCCTTTGCCTCCCACGATGCCTGCTGCTGCGGGCAGCGGGTCGGGAGTGGCCTGGTCTGCCTGGTACGGCGGCGACGGCAGTGAGGAGATGGAAGGGCTGTGGGTGACCTCGGACGGCGGGCTGATCGTCACCGGCTCGACGGATTCCTTTGTCGATGCCAACGGCGATGCCTGGGCGATCCGCCTGGACGGCGCAGGGAAGGTGCTCTGGCAGAAGACTTACGGTGGTGAAGGTGACGAGAGCTTCCTGGATGTGCGTCAGACGCCGGACGGCGGCTTCATCACCGTGGGCTACACCGAGTCCTCGGGTGCGGGCAAGGCGGATTTCTGGGTGGTCAAATTGACGGCTTCCGGTGAGATTGAGTGGCAGAAGACTTATGGCGGCAAAAAGGTGGAACAGGCGTGGTCGGTGGCCCTCACGTCCGAGGGCGGCTACCTGGTGGCTGGCGGCACGCGCTCGTTCGGCGCAGGTAGCGCGGACTACTGGCTGCTCAAACTGGATGCGATGGGGAACGTGATCTGGGCGAAGACCTACGGCGGCTCCGGCGACGACGGCGGCGGGGGCGATTACGAAGAGTTCGTGGTCAAAGCGCTGGTGGACCGGGACGGGAATTACGTGGTGGTGAGCGCGTCGTCCTCGTTCGGCTCTGGCGAGACGGATTACTGGGTGCTGAAACTGGCGCCCGATGGTTCCATCCTGTGGCAGAAGGCTTACGGCGGCGAGTACGAAGAGAGCATGTGGTGGTTCGCCGAGGTGCAGGGCGGCGGATATATTATCCCTGGCAATAGCGTTTCCTTCAGCCCCGACTTGAGCGGCGATTTGTGGGTGCTGCGCCTTGATCCGGATGGGAACATCGTCTGGCAGCGGACATACGCCATCCCCGGTGTGTGGGACGAGGCGCTCACCGTGGCGGCGACCTCGGACGGCGGAACGGTGGTCGGGGGGTACCTGGAAGAGGAGAACGATTGGGACTGGTACATCTTCCGCCTGAGTGCCGATGGACAGGTGTTGTGGAAGAAACGCTTTGAGAAGGGCTGGGACTGGCCCAATGCGGTGCGGCAGATGGACGACGGCAGCATTGTCGTGGCTGGCGTGTCCTGGCCGGACCCGGAGCAGCCTTTTGATCTGTGGCTGACGCGCATGGGCGGGGATGGGGCGATCGGGGCTTCCTGCGACTTCCTGGCGGAGATCGAATTCCAGGTGGCGGACACGAACGCCGTAGTGAAGGACACCCATGCGGTGGTGATGGACACGCCGGTCACGCCGGAAGACAGCGCTGCGGTGGTCAGGGATACATCCGGCCACACGCAAATGCTATGCACCGGGCCGTAGCCAGCGGAGCGGCGGCGCGCTCACCACGAGCGCGCTGCTTTTTTTACAGGCTACCGTTGGGGTGCCAGTTGTACGGGGTGAAGCGCCATCGGAATGTGTCGTCCCAGTGCTGTTGCGCGTCGGACGGCAGATAGCGCACCAGAAAGGCGCGCAGCCCCTCCCGTCCGCCGAAGTCGCCCAGATACCAGCGGAAGATGCTTGAAAGGAACACCTGGCGGCTGTCGGTGTCGAGCCGCACCTCCTGGGCGACGAAGTTGCGGGTGGCGGCATCCAGTTGCTCGTCCAGTCGTTCGGGACGGTACACGCCGATGGGCGGGCATGAGCAACTGGCGCAGTTCAGCGCGAAGTGGATGCGCGGGTCCACGGACTCGAACGTCCAGCGACGGCGCGGGTCGTCCGCGGCGAACTGGGGGCCAGGGTAGAAGGGGTGTCCCCGATTGGCGCGCAGGATGCCGTGTTCGATGTCGTCGCACGAGAGGCGTTGCCCTCCGACGTGGTAGGCCGCCTGGCGGAAGAAAGCCGCCAGGGCGCGCGCGCCGTCCTCTGCCGGAGCGCGGCTGAAGCGGATGACCGCGTCAATCACCAGGGCGTTGTACAGGTTGATCCAGAAGGCCAGCCGGTGCTTCCGGTCGGGGAGGGTGGTGGGGGCGAAGGCGCGCAGTTGGGGCAGCAGGTTGCGCTGAAAGGCGCGGTATGCTTCGCTGGAGCGGATCTTGGCATAATCCACGCGCCGACCGTCGGCGCTGATGGCCTGGGCTTTGAAGTCGAGCAGCGCGCGCACCAGCCGTTCGGCGACCTCGGACTCGGAGGTCGGGAACGCGGCGCTCGCGTTCGGCGGATTGAGTACCGTGCTGCCGTCCACGCCGAGGACGGCGTCCAGCAGGCGGTCTCGGATTGAAATCCACATGATATCTCCCAAACGGTGACACAGGATACCTCTTCGACGTGTCCGGACTAAAAAATCTTACCGGAGAGCCAGGGTTTTCAAATTTGTTGAACATTCTAGAGCAAAAACGCCGACGCAATCGCGTCGGCGTCTCCATCTCTTACCGTCGGTCACCCGCCGTCTATTGTTCTTCACCCGCAATGAAATCTTCCGTCATTTGCCGCGCCACGTCGTCAGGGAATTGCTGCGGCGGGCTCTTCATGAAGTATGAGGACGGGGCAATGAGCGGGCCAGCCAGGCCGCGGTCGAGCGCCAGTTTGGCGCAGCGCACCGCGTCGATCACCACGCCGGCGGAGTTCGGCGAATCCCACACCTCCAGTTTGAGTTCCAGGTTGAGCGGCACATTGCCGAAAGCACGCCCTTCCATGCGGATGTGGCACCACTTGCGGTCGGTCAGCCAGGGCACGTAGTCGCTAGGGCCTACGTGCACGTTCTCGTCGCCGATCTCGTAGGGTAACTGGCTGGTCACGGCGCGCGTCTTGGAAATCTTTTTGGATTCCAGCCGGTCGCGTTCCAGCATGTTGTAGAAGTCCATGTTGCCGCCGAAGTTCAACTGGTAGGTGCGGTCAAGGTGCACGCCCCGGTCTTTGAACAGGTTGGTCAGCACACGGTGGGTGATCGTCGCGCCCACCTGACTTTTTACATCGTCGCCGATGATCGGCAGACCGGCGTCCAAAAAGCGTTTGGCCCAGTATTCAGAACTGGCGATGAAGACGGGAATGCCATTCACGAAGGCGCAACCGGCTTCCAGCACCTGCTCCACGTACCATTTGGTCGCCATCTCGGAGCCGACGGGCATGAAGTTCACCACCACGTCGGTGCCGGTGTCTTTGAGGATTTTCACGATGTCGTCCGTGGGACCGGGAGCTTTCTCGACCACCTGGGAGAGGTATTTGCCCAGGCCGTCGTGCGTCATGCCGCGATAGACTTTCACGCCCAGGTGCGGTACGTCGGCGAATTTAATCGTGTTGTTCGGGTAGGCCCAGATCGCCTCGCTCAGGTCTTTGCCTACTTTGGTCGCCACCACGTCGAAGGCGGCGGTGAATTCGATGTCGCGGATGTGGTAGCCACCCAGGGTGGCGTGCATCAGGCCGGGGATTTCGGCGTCGTCCGGCGCATCCTGGTAGTATTGCACGCCCTGCACCAGTGCCGAGGCACAGTTGCCGACGCCAATGATCGCCACACGTACTTTCTTGCGTCCTTCGCTCATGGGGGGATTCCCTTCTTTCTGTCTGGATTGTGCCGCAGGCACGGGCCGAATTATACTGCAAAACAAGGCCGGACAGGTCGCCGAAGACCTGTCCGGCCTCTGAGCCGCCTCTTCCCGCTAGAAGAACAGCGGATACTTCCGCGGGTTGACCTCGTGCATCAGGCCGTACACCTTCTCGAAGACCTCTTCCACGCTGGGTTTGGAGAAGTAGTCGCCGTCCACCCCGTAGGACGGGCGGTGTGGTTTGGCGGGGATGGTGAGCGGCGCGGTGTCCAGCCACTCGAAGCCGCCCTGGCGTTCCAGCACCTCCTGCATCATGTAGGCCGTGGTGCCGCCAGGAACGTCCTCGTCGATGAATACGATGCGGTTGGTCTTCTTCAGCGATTCCAGGATCACGCCGTAGCGGTCGAACGGCAACAGTGATTGCACGTCGATCACCTCAGCCTCGATGTCCAATTCGCTAAGCAGGTCGGCGGCCTGGTTCACGATGCGGCAGCACGCACCGTAAGTGACCAGGGTCACATCGCGGCCTGGTCGCAGCACCTCTGGCTTGCCGAGCGGCACGGTGAACTCGGCAATGTTGTCCGGCAGGCGCTCCTTCAGCCGGTAGCCGTTCAGCACCTCCACGATGATGCCGGGTTCGTCGGACGCCAGGAGGGTGTTGTAGAAGCCAGCGGCCTGCACCATGTTGCGCGGAACCAGTACGTGCATCCCCCGGCAAAGGTGGATGATGCCCGCCATTAGCGAACCGGAGTGCCAGATGCCCACCAGCCGGTGGCCGCGCGTGCGGATGATCACTGGCGCTTTCTGGCCGCCTTTGGTGCGCCAGTGCAGCGTGGCCAGGTCGTCCGACATGGTTTGCAGGCCGAACAGCACGTAATCCAGGTACTGCAACTCGGCTACCGGACGCAGGCCGCGCATCGCCATGCCGATTGCCTGGCCGACAATGGTGGTCTCGCGGATGCCGGTATCTGTGACGCGCAATTCGCCGTATCTGGCCTGCAGGCCTTTGAGCGCCTGGTTCACGCCACCCAGGAAACCCACATCCTCGCCGAAGAAGATCACGCGCGGGTCGCGGGCCAGCATGGCGTCGAAGCAGGCGTTCAACACCTCGTAGCCGGGCACTTCGGGCGAATTTTCGGAATAGCGTGGCGGCACTTCGGGCACGTTCAGCGCGTTTTCCGCCGATTGGCTGTACAGGTGGGAACTGAAGCGGTCTTCGTTGGCGGCCAGTTGGCGCGCTTTCCAGTCCAGCAGTACCTGTTTGGCGGGAATGGGTTCATCGCGCAGGGTGGTGAGCGCCTTGCGCACGGCGGCGAAGATTGCCTTGCGGGTGGGAACCTGCTGGGCCATCAGGTTGCGCCTGATCTCTGCCAGTTCATCCGCGTGGCGGGATGAGGAGGCGATCTCGTCCAGGATGTCGCAGAATTCGGCGCGCTCCGCCTTGATGGGGGCCAGGAACTCTTCGTAGGCCTCCGCGCGGATGTTCTCCACCAGCCGTCGGTCTTCGGCCTCGATTTCGTCCATCTCCTCCTCGGTGGCGTAGCCTTCGGACACGATCCACTCGCGGAACTTCCGGATGCAGTCGAGCTCTCGCTCCCATTCCAGCCGCTCTTTGGACTTGTAGCGCTCGTGGCTGCCGGAGGTGGAATGCCCCTGCGGCTGTGTGAGTTCAATCACGTGGATGATCGCCGGGATGTGCTCCTCGCGGGCGATGCGCGCCGCGCGCTGGTACACTTCGATCAGTGCCGGGTAATCCCAGCCGCGCACGGTGTACACGTCGAACCCCTCATCGGAACCCGGTTCCCGCTGGAAGCCGGAGAGCAGGACAGAGAGGTTCCCTTTGGTGATCTGGTACTTTTGCGGAACTGAGATGCCGTATTCATCGTCCCAGATCGAGATGATGGCCGGCGATCTCAACACGCCAATGGCGTTTACTGTCTCCCAGAACATGCCCTCAGCGCAGGAGGCGTTGCCGATGGCGCCCCAGGCGATCTCGTTCCCGTTGCGGGAGAATTGGGTCAGGTGCTTAAGCTCATCCAGTTCGCGGTACAGGCGCGAGGCGTAGGCCAGGCCGACCAAGCGTGGCATCTGTGAGCCGGTGGGGGAGGTATCAGCGGATGAGTTGGGCAGTTCGGTCAGGTTGCGCCAGGACCCGTCGGGGTGGAGCAGGCGGGTAGCGAAGTGGGCGTTCATCTGCCGTCCGCCGCTGGCCGGCTCGCGTTCCAGGTCGGCGTCGGCGTATAGTTCGGCGAACAATTGCTTCAGCGTGACCATGCCCGTGGCGAGCATCCAGGTCTGATCGCGATAGTACCCAGAACGAAAATCGCCCGGCTGGAAAAACTTTGCCAGGGCGATTTGAGCAACTTCTTTGCCGCCACCGAAAATGCCGAATTGCGCTTTCCCGGTAAGCACCTCCCGGCGGCCAATCACGCTCATCATGCGGCTGCGGAAGGCAAGCCGGTAATCGTTAAGGACTTCTTCGCGGGTAAGTTCGATGGAAAGTGCTGGGGATTCGATTTTCATACGCGCACCAGTCCTTTATGTGGGATTCTTGGGCGATGACTGTGCGCTTAGTATACCAAATTTAGAGGTGGGCATGGTTGAGTGGTGGTTGCCTGATGAAGCGTTTTGAATTGCGAAATTTGCTTGACAGGCTGGATGAGTTGTGTATAATCAGCCGCAATCAAATACGCAAAAGCTGTGAAGAGGACGAGTACGCGTCGAAACGACGCCCCAGAGAGCCGGGGAACAGGTGAGAGCCCGGTGCGCACGCCGGCGCGGAATGGACCTCGGAGCTGCAGGGCGAAAGGCGGTCGCTGAGTAGCCTGTGCCGGAGTTGCCACCGTTATCAGGGCAAAGGATATCGGTCGCGCGTGACCTGCGACGTGACCCGTATCCGCAACGAGTGAGGCTGGCCTCTCTTCCCCCGTCGCATCACCGACGGGGTTTGTGGTTAAAGAGGCTGCCTAAGCAGGGTGGCACCGCGGACCACAGCGTTCGTCCCTGATGGGATGAACGCTGTTTGTTGTTAAATCCACAAACTATACTCAAAAGGAGGAGCCTTATGACGGAACGCATTCGCTTTCTACTTGACGAACGGGACCTGCCCCAGGCGTGGTACAACGTTCTCGCTGACCTGCCTACCCCGTTGCCGCCGGTGTTGCATCCGGTGACCAAGGAGCCGGTCACGCCCGATTTCCTCTCCGTTTTGTTCCCCATGCCCCTGATCATGCAGGAGGTGAGCACGGAGCGTTTCATTGAGATTCCGGAGGAAGTGCGGGAGGTGTACAAACTCTGGCGGCCCACGCCGTTGCTGCGTGCGCGCCGTTTGGAGAAGATGCTGGATACCCCGGCGCACATTTACTACAAATACGAAGGGGTGTCGCCGTCGGGCAGCCACAAGCCGAACACCGCCGTGGCACAGGCTTACTACAACAAGGTCGCTGGCACTCAGGCGTTGACCACGGAAACCGGCGCCGGGCAGTGGGGGTCGGCGCTGGCGTTTGCGGCCAACCTGTTTGACCTGGACCTGGAAGTGTATATGGTGCGCGTCTCGTACCACCAGAAGCCATACCGCCGCGTGCTCATGGAGACCTACGGTGCGCAGGTGTTCCCCAGCCCAACCGAGCGCACGGAATATGGCCGCCAGGTGCGTGCTCAGGACCCCGACACGCCCGGCTCGCTGGGAATTGCTATCTCCGAGGCAGTGGAAGCGGCGGCGACCTCTGGCGGGCGCAAGAAGTACAGCCTGGGGTCGGTGCTCAATCATGTGTTGCTGCACCAGACGGTGATCGGCGAAGAGGCGTTGAAGCAAATGGACCTGGCCGGTGAGTATCCGGACGTGGTGATCGGCTGCGTGGGCGGCGGCTCGAACTTCGCCGGGATCGCGTACCCCTTCCTGCGCGAGAATCTGGAGCATGGACGGAACACCCGCCTGCTGGCTGTGGAGCCAACGGCGGCGCCTTCCCTCACGCGCGGGGTATACGCTTTTGACTACGGCGACACGGCGCGCATGGCGCCCATTGTCAAGATGCACACGCTGGGACACGATTTTGTGCCCCCGCCGATCCACGCTGGCGGGTTGCGCTATCACGGCATGGCTCCCAGCGTGAGTGCATTGCACGAGGCCGGTTATATTGAGGCCGTTGCCGTGCCGCAGCGAGCGACCTTCGAGGCAGCGTTGCAGTTCGCCCGCGCGGAAGGCATTGTCCCTGCGCCGGAGAGTGCCCATGCCGTGCGCGCCGCGATCGACCAGGCGATGGAAGCCCGCGAATGTGGCGAAAAACGCGTCATCCTGTTCAACCTCTCCGGCCACGGTCACTTTGACCTGGCAGCCTATCAGTCCTTCCTGGCCGGCGAGCTGGAGGATTTCGTCTATCCAGTGGATGCAGTGCGAGAAGCCATGGCCAGTCTGCCGCAGGTGTGAGCTGAAGGAAGAGGCCGCCCACAAGGCGGCCTCTTTTTCACGGAAAAGTCACTGCGTTCCCTGCTCCTGCCAGGTGGCACAGGTGGGGTAGGATTTGAAAATTTCTGTCAGATATTCGACGAAGTCGCCATCATCGTGGATGTACGCAAAGGGTGGCTGCATGGCGGAGGAAATCGCTTCGAAGTTCAGATGGAGCGGGGGATTCATCAACCGCGCACACAACGCAGCCAGAAGGGCTGACTGGCTTTTCGCGGAAGCGACCGGATCGTTCCATGGGTAGATGATGGAGCCCACAGCGTTCAGCGCATCGGTCTCGTGTCCCTGAATCTGGAAGGGTTCCAGAGGCATGAGCATCAAGGTGAGCCCGTAACGGTCCGTGATCAGGTATTCACGATTTCCGAGCTCAAAGAATTGGTCCAGCCATTGCCAGAGGTCCTCGCGGACTCGTTTGTCCTTGTCCAGGGAGAACATATCTACCACTTGGGAGAATTTGCCATCCACTCGTGGGTAGATCAGGTTGATATAGAGCTTGCGAGGCTTTGGCAGCAGGCTGAAATACCAGATGCCGATCAGTTTAGGTTGTGCAGTATCCAGTCGATCCACCAGGAATAGTAGATGGATCTCAGCTTGTGCAGAGGAGGAAGTGGGTGAGGGATGTTTTCCGGGCTTGAGCAGTGCAACCAGTCCGATGCCTGAAATTACGCCAATGCTAAAAGCGATAATGAGCCAGAATTGCCATCCCTGACGTGTTTGAAGGCGTTGTTGCATGGGATGATTTGAAAATCGACTGTTTGGGTGCAGTTTTGTACCATTCCGGGCTGGTTGTTGGGCCGCTTCCAGCAGAGGAGCTACCGGGTGCGAAAAACACCGCGCCGAGGTAGAGCAGTCGTTGCACTTGCTGGATGACCCTGCTTCGCCAGGACGACCTGTTCTGGATTATATCAGATGTTGGGCTGACATAAGTCAGCCATAACATGCCATCCTCATGGTGGTGATATTGCATCAGTGCGCGTACCTGCTCGTAGTGTCGTAATGTGAGCTGAGGTGTGTAAGCAGGACTGGCGGCCGGGTCACTGGCGACGCCGTGCAGTCGCAGGCTGATCACCGGGACCTGGGCGGCGTTGGGCTCGCGGTAGAAGGCTTCCAGATAGTCCAGGTCGTCGATATCTTCGGGGGCTGGGCTGTGGTTGAGCGGAGTCAATCCCAGGGCGATCAACAAGATGTCCTTCTCAATGAGTGTTTCCTGGATGTGAGTGTACAGAGAGAGGTAAGCCCTGGGGTCTGGCCGGGCGCCCCAACCGGCGGTGGTATTGGCTTCCGGGAAGAGTTCAATGGCGTAAATGGCGGACGGATACTGCTGAAGCAGAGCGAGCACTGCTTGCCGAACCAGTGCTGGCTTGGGGCCAGAGACGGTAAGTGCCCAGGTCGGGGCATGACTCAGGCTGAGCAGCACCGGCAACTGCTGCTGTTGGGCTTGAGCAATGAGTGGATCGAGGAGACGCCAGTTCCATTCCCGGTTAGCGTATGGTTGAAGCACAGACCAGTCCGCATGGATCTGAACCCAGTTGACTTGTCCCGGGGTGGCCAGGCCTCCCTTGGAAGGAGATGTGCCGGGCGATAGCACAACCCCCACGCCGGTGTCCAGGGAGTCGGGAAAGCCCGGCGGCGACGCGCTGAAAACCTTGACGGTTTCAGAGAGTATTACCCCTGTCAGCAGGATGGCCAACAGTCGTAGGACGATTCGAATGCCGCGCATAGGTCGTCAGAAGATGAGCAGTCCCAGGATCACGCCCGTGAACGTACCGGTCAGGCCCGCCAGGAATATCATGATGAGGCGGTCTGGCGGCAAAGGGTGCGGATTGTAGAGTGAGCGGAACACCGTTGTGCGCCAGACAGGATAATCTCGAAGCCGGTCATCCAGCCACATGACGACATCCCAGTAGCGCAGTTCCAGCCAGATCTTGAGCGTTTGCCACAGATCGTTTGTCATGATGGTCTCCTCTCAGCGAGATGTGGTGATTCGCAAGATGCGACCCAGGCCGTTCACCACCACGCGCACCGAACGGTGGAGGCGATGTCCGTTGGAAGTGGTCACCGTTGCACGATAGGTCAGCTGGTAGGTGGGCATCGCCAGTGCTCGGCCGGGTGGCGCAGGTCGCCGCCGGATAGTGGGACGTGCGCCCGCCACTTCAGGGAACTGGTGGTAAATGCGGTAGTTGATCCAGCGCAGCAAATACTCGTTCATTGAAACCTGCGACGCATGAAAGTGGGTAGGTCCAGCGAAGAAGCGTTCATGGGTAGAGGGAGGGAAGAAACCGGGCGGGAAGGAGCTGGTCGAGGGTTGGGGGCGGGGTTGGGGCTTGCTCCCTTGAAAATGGTCGCTGGAGCAGGGTCTATTGTTTGATCGGGAGCTGTGCCACCGACCAGCAAGATCACCTCGGCGGTGTCTTCCGGCATGGTGGGGTCCTGGACGATGCCGAAGGCCGTGTACACGTCCTCTCGGCTGTGCGTGTGGATGTAGCCCATTACTTTGCCAAACTCTTCCAGCCCGATGGCGTCGGGGCTGGTCAGGTTGACAATGATGTGGTGCGCCCGATGCAAGGGTACCCGATCCAGTAGCGGATGGTGCAAAGCCCGTTGCAAGGCGTCCATCAGGCGATTTTCTCCTTGTCCGCGACCGATAGTCATCGTGGTCGTGCCGCCTTGCTGGATCAGGCGCAACACATCGGCAAAATCCACGTTGACCAGTCCCGGCCGGATGACCAGGTCGGTGATCGCCTGCACACCTTGCCGCAATACGTCGTCCGCGGCGAAGAATGAAGCTTCCAGGGGGATACGCGACAGCTCCTCTTGGGTGAGCAGACGGTCGTTCGGTACCGTGATCAGGGTGTGCACGTGCTGACGCAATTGCGCCAGCCCTCCCTCAGCGTTTTGACGCCGGCGTTTACCTTCCCAGGAAAAGGGGAGGGTGACCACGGCAACCACGAGCGCGCCGGCCTTTCGGGCGATCTCGGCGAACACAGGGATCGCGCCGGTGCCGGTCCCGCCGCCCATCCCGGCAGTCAGGAAGACCAGATGGGCGTCTTTCACCAGCTGGTAGATTTCGGTGGCGCTCTCGCGGGCCGCGGCCTCACCGACCTCAGGGATCGCGCCGGCGCCCTGCCCGCGCGTTTTCTTCGGCCCCAGTTGCAGCTTGATAGGAGCCATGCTGCGCTGCAGGACCTGCAGGTCGGTGTTCGCGGCGACGAAGGTCACGTTGTTCCAGTGGTGCTGCTGGAGCATGCGGTCCACGGCGTTTTGGCCGCCGCCGCCTATGCCGATCACCACGATGTGCGGACGAAAAATGGGGTGTTCATTGCTGGTCATGGGCGCCTCATTTCACAGTTCTGCGAGTTGGGTTGCAATTTCTGTGCCATTTCCCTGAATGCGTTGCACGATGCAGCCCGTGGCACGCAAGGATTCCAGCTCGTGTTCGGGAAAATCCCGTTCACCGCCGATCACGGTGACGCGAGTGGCGAGCCGGGCTTCTTCCAGGGAGAAGCCGACTGTCGGGCGGTGCTTTTTCACAAAGGGATGAATGATCTCCAGGTGGAAATCGGCCACTCCCCATTCGTACGACGGCAGTAACAGGTAATGGGCGATGGGATGGTCGGTGGAGGTCTGCGGCCTGGATTTGGGTGCGAGGGTCTGGGCAAGCGTCTGGATCGCATCTACGATCGGGAGCGTGGTGCCATCCGGGCGGAACCAGGCTGCGGACGCGTGTGGGCTGTCCGCTTCGGCGGCCAGCAGCCAGAAACAACCGCCGATCACGTAATCGGGGATGGGTGGCTGCCCTTCGACGTTTTCGCCCAACGCCAGACGGGCGATGGTCTGGTTGGCTTCGGTGTGCGGCGGGACGCCCGGCGGGCTCTCCACGCCAGGGCGGCGATGCCCCATCCCCAGCAGCAGGATGGGCATGGGCGTGCCAATCACCGCCTGGCTGATTGCAGCGTACCATTCGAAGATGCGGAAGCCGCGCTGATCCTGGGCGCCGTCCGGGGTGCGGTAGGGGCGCGCTTCCGGCCAGACTTCCGGGCCGCCGCGTCCCCAGGCCAGCGGGTGTTCATCGGCCCAGCCGTAGGCCCCCAGGGTTAGCCGATCGAGCAGCGTGTGGTGTCCGCGTTGGTGGATTCCCTGGATCGCGGCGCGCAGAAAGGCGGTGTCCCAGTAGTCGCCGCCGGGTTCCAGCGGTGGGAAGATCGGTTGCAGGCCGGCGCGCAGCGACTCTTCTGCCAGCGGCAGGTACAGATCGAGGAAGCGATCCACCAGCGCCGCGCTGGACCAGTTGCGGTTGCCCCAGGCCCGGCGTGTGTTGGGCCGGTCGAACAGGACAAGGTAACGCACGCCCCACTGGCGGTAAGCGTGGAGGAGGGGAGCGACCTCGTCCACCGTGGGCGGAGAGGTCAGGGGCGCGTGCATGTGGACGATGGGCTGGATCTCTTGCTCGATCAAACCGCGCACGAAAGGTTCCGGGATGGCGCGCGTGGCGTCGCTTTGTAACACCAGCCAGTGGATGCCTAGCGCGCGCAATTTCGGCAGCCAGGTTTCCAGATCGGCCTGACGGTAGTGCAGCGTGTCGGGGTAGTAATGAATGCCCAGGTGCATGGTGCCTCGTGTGGTATGCGGTAAATGGTATGCGTATGTGGTATGCGGTGTTGCTGAGAGGAGGTGCAAGTTCTGTGCCGCAGAGTGGGTATCGGGTAGAATGTTGAGCGTGAGAAACTGGAGGTTGCTGATGAAGAGACCGTTCGCCCTGCTGGTGTTGGTACTCATGGCCTGCAATCTGCCGGCGGTGATCGCGAAGCCCACACCGACGCCGTCGGTGACGCCATCCCCGTCGCCGACGGCAACGCCGTCCTCCACGGCGACATGGACCCCGACTGCCACGCCGACGTTCACGCCCACGGTCACCCCTTCGCCCACCGCGACGGTGACGCCTACCGCGACGCCGTCGGTGACGCCGTCCCCGACCTCCTCCCTGCCACGGGTGACTGTCACGGCGCGCGCAGCGCATTGTCGGTACGGGCCACACACTGCTTACCTGCACGCGGCGGATCTGTACGAAGGGGATACCGGCACGGTCTATAATCGCTGGTATCTGAACGGATGGTTGTTTGTGCAGTTCGACAAGTTGTCCTACCCCTGCTGGGTGGCGCCTTCCGTTATTCAGGTGAATGGCGACATCAGCCACATTGTGGTGCTCAATCAAATTGACCTGACGCGGATCGGGACAAACATGTACGGGCCGCCGAAACACGTGAGCGCTACCCGCAACGGCGATACGGTCACGATCACCTGGGATCAGGTGGTGATGACCGAAGACGACGACCGGGGGTACTTCCTGGAGTTGTGGGTGTGTCAGAACGGTGCGTATCTCTGGTGGCCGGTGTCGTTCCCCAATCAGTACACCACCAGTTACACCGTGCGCGATGAGGCTGGCTGTAGCGCGCCTTCGCAGGGTGCGATCTATACCGTGGAGAAGCACGGCTACAGTGAACCAAAGCCCATTCCCTGGCCGGCGCCGTGAGTTCTTTACAACCGGTGGGCGATTTTAAGGGTCCCGCACCTCGCGCCCTGCTGAGATTTGTGGTATAAGATAGTCACCCTGCTGTGCTCGTGATGCCGCACAACGGTTTTGGGCCAACACTCACCAAAAGGGTCTCAATCTTGCCGCGAGGGACGCGATAGGCCTGAGCCAAGGCGGAACTCCGGAGGCGGGACCCACCCTGCGAAGGCAGGTTCAAAACTGCGCTGCACACGGCACGGCGGGGCTGTTTTGTACTTGACAAAGCCCGCGCTTTACGCTACACTGTGGAGCGTGAACAATTGAATAACGGGAGAGATAGCGGCTGAGCCCTGGGGTTTCCCCAGGGTGACGAGGTGGAGGTTCCTCCCCGCGAGGGGAGCGCTAACCCCGGCGGTGCCGGGGGAAAATCGGGTTGATCAGCGGATGCCTCCGAAGCCTGGCCACGGGCTTCTTTCTCCCTTCCGAAAGAAGTGCCGCGCCGAAAACCGGTGGGTAACCGCCGGGACAAGGGCGGCACAGTGGCGCAGCCCTGACTTCAGGGTTGCTTGACATAGGAAGGGCTGTCGCCCATGTGTTTAGTGGTTCAAAGGGCACGCCCTGGCGTGCCCTTTTTGTATTGGGTGGAAGGAGGAGTTTCATGGACAGGCAGGAGTTTCTTGAACGGGTGGAAGCGGATGGCGTGAAGTTCATCTCGCTCCAGTTCACCGACGTGACCGGTGCGGTCAAGAGCGTGGACATCCCGGTCAGCCGGCTGGAGTCGGCCATCGAAGACGGGGTGTGGTTCGACGGTTCGTCGGTGGAAGGGTTCGCCCGCATCCAGGAGAGCGACATGCGACTGGCGCTCGACCTGGATACCTATGCCGTGCTCCCCTGGACGCCGGAAGAACGCCGCCGCGCACGGGTATTCTGCGACATCTACACGCCGGACGGCGAACCGTTCCCTGGCGACCCGCGCGGCACGCTGAGGCGTATGTTGGCGCGCATTGCCGAGCGTGGCTGGACGTACTATGTCGGCCCGGAGCCGGAATTCTTCCTCTTCAGAGCGAATGGCTCGGACAGCATTCGCCCGGTGCCGCATGACGTGGGCGGCTACTTCGACTTCTCAGCCCAGGACGAGGCCGCCCGTGTCCGCGCCGAATTGATGGAAGCCTTGACCAGCATGGGCCTGGAAGTCGAGATGGGGCACCACGAAGTGGCCCTCGGACAGCACGAGATTGACTTTCGCTTCGCCGACGCGTTGCGCGCGGCGGACAACGTGCTCACGCTGAAGTACACGGTGAAGGCCATCGCCGCGCAGCACGGCCTGATGGCTTCCTTTATGCCCAAGCCGATCTTTGGCATCAACGGGTCGGGGATGCACTGCCATCAATCCCTGTTCGACGCTGAGGGGAACAATCTGTTCTTCGATCCCCAGGATGAGTTCAATCTGTCTCCGCTGGCTTACGGTTTCATCGCCGGGCAGTTGACGCATGCCCGTGCGCTGGCTGCCGTGGTCGCGCCCACGGTGAACTCCTACAAGCGGCTGGTGCCGGGCTACGAAGCGCCGGTGTACGTCTCCTGGGCGCAGATCAATCGCTCAGCGCTGATCCGTATCCCGCGCTACACGCCAGGGCGCGAGAAATCCACCCGCGCCGAACTGCGCTGCCCCGATCCTTCGTGCAACCCCTATCTGGCGTTCGCGGTGATGCTGGCCGCTGCGCTGGATGGCATCGACCGTGGCCTGGCATGCCCGCCGCCGATGAACTCGGTTAACATTTACCATTTGACCGATGAGGAGCGCGCCACGCGCGGCATCGCCTCGTTGCCTGGATCGCTGGATGAGGCATTGGATGAACTCGACCGCGACGCAGTGCTCAAAGAAGCGCTTGGCGAGGCGGTGTACACCGCTTTCGCCCGCGCCAAACGCGCCGAGGTAGAGGAGTTCCACACCCGTGTGACCGATTGGGAAGTGGAACGGTATCTGGAAACCGCATGAAAACGACAAAGGTGAGTGGCATTGGCAAAGTGCCACTCACCTCCTTGTGTTCTGGAGGAAACACAATTGACGCATTCGAACGGCTATCATCGGTATCATATCCTCACCCGGCCGGCGCCGGATGTGGCGCCCTGGCCGCCGCGCTTCCACGTGCGCGTGAATCGGTTGGGACTGGCGCGCCTCCTGCTGAGGGAGTTCGTCCACTATCGCGGCGACATGAAAGTGGTGCTCAGCCGCCCCTGTTTGTACGGCGTGTTCTTCGGGCCGGTGGGCGGCTTCGCCCCGCGCGAGCAGTTCTGCGTGGGCTGCCTGCGCTGCACCACGGAGTACCCGGACGTGGTGCAGATTCTGCCGCATCCGGAGCACCAACGCCTGGGCGACTCGTTCCTCACCCCGCAAATGGCGGAGACCATCGCCCAGGAGGCGCGTACGGGCATGGTTCCTGTGCGTGGCCAGGGGTATCGCGGCCCGTTCGGCGGCTCAGGCTGGGACGGCATGTGGACGGATATGTCGGAGATTGTGCGCCCCACCCGCGATGGCATCCACGGGCGCGAGTTTATCTCCACTGTGGTGGACATCGGCGCGCGCCCTGCTTACCTGACCTTCGACGAGCAGGGGCGCCCGACCGGGCATACCCCGCACGTGCTCTCAATTTCCCTGCCATTATTGCTCGATATGCCTCCCGTGGGCGTGCAAGCGCGTGAGGAACTGCCGCCGGTCTGGGCACAGGCCGCTGAAACGGTGGATTCCCTGGCGCTGCTCCCGCTGGCAGCGGTGTTGAGGGCTGGATTGCGTGGAATGCACGTGGCGCCGGTGCTCAAATCGACGGAAATGAAGGCGCTGGAGGGTCTGGACTTCACTCCACGCCTGCTGGAACTCGATGGCTGGGATGAGGCTGCATTTGCGGCATTGCGCGCTCGTTTCCCGGAAAGCGTGATCGCTGTACGCATCCCGTTCGCTTCGCACGACCTGCGCTCCCTGTTCGAGCAGGGCGTTCGTGTGTTCCACCTGGTGGCCGATTTTCACGGTCGCCTGGCGGATGGGCGTTTTGTGATGGACGGCATTCGTGAGGTGCATCGCACGTTCGTGGAGGCGGGGCTGCGCGATCAGGTCACGTTGATCGGCAGTGGCGGTGTGGTGATGGCCGAACACGTGCCCAAAGCCATCATCCTGGGTCTGGACGCTGTGGCGCTGGACACGCCACCGCTGGTCGCCCTGCAGGCGCGCTTTGAGGGTGAATGTGCCGACCGTGCGGCCAGCCGTTTTTCGTTGCCGCCTTCCTTCCCGGCGGAGTGGGCGGTGCAGCGATTGGTCAACCTGATGGGGTCGTGGCGCGATCAGTTGCTGGAGATTCTGGGCGCGATGGGACTGCGCGAGGTGCGCCGCCTGCGCGGGGAAATCGGTCGCGCCATGTTCCAGAGCGATCTGGAGCGAGAGGCTTTTGCGGAGATTGAAGGTTATGTTGCCTGAAACGGTGTACCTGAAAGCCGTGGAGAAGCACCTGGAGGCGTTGCACCAGGGGCGCGAGGCGTGGATCGGCGGCGATTACGGCCTGCCGCCTGCGCTGGGCGATTATCGCTGGCCGGCGGAACTGATTCTGGCGACCTGGCAACAGGCGCTCACCGGTCGCCCGCCGGAGGACGGGCTGGAGTATCGCGTGGGGCGCTCCGGCGGCGGCTTCGACTGCCTGGAGTTCAAGTTCCTGCCGCCGGACGAATGGTTGCCGGAGGACGCGGACATCGATCTGTCCATCCCGCTCAACCGGCGCGGCGACGGGCCGGAAATCACCATCCCCGTGCCGTGGTACGGCGGCGGGATGTCGTTCGGCTCCATCAGCGAGCAGGTGATGCTCTCGCGGGCGCGCGCCGCGCAGCGCTGGGGGACGTTCACCTCGACCGGCGAGGGCGGCTACCCCGAATCGCTGGTGCCGCTTCGTGACCATGTGATTACCCAGGTGGCGACCGGCATGTTCGGCGTGCGCGAGGAGACCATCCAGTACGCCCGCATCGTGGAGTTCAAGTATGCGCAGGGCGCCAAGCCTGGCCTGGGCGGTCACCTGTTGGGCGACAAGACCACCGTCGCGGTTGCCAGGATGCGCGAAAGCGTGCCCTGGGTCAGCCTGTTCTCCCCCTTCCCCTTCCACTCGGTGTACTCCGTGGAAGATCACCGCAAGCACGTGGACTGGATCAAGACCATTAACCCAGACGCATTGGTTTCAGTGAAGGTCTCCACGCCCACCGATGTGGACATGGTGGCGGTGGGGAGTTACTACGCTGGCGCGCACATCGTGCACCTGGATGGCTCGTACGGCGGCACGGGCGCGGCGCCGGAGATTGCCAAGAAGAACATCGCCATGCCGATTGAGTTTGCCATCCCGAAGGTGCACAGGTATCTGCTCGGCGAGCGCATCCGCGACCGTGTGACGGTGATTGCCAGTGGTGGGGTGCGCACGGCGTACGACATCGCCAAAGCCATTGCGCTGGGTGCGGACGGTTGCGTGCTCGGCACGGCGGAGTTGATTGCGATGGGTTGCACACGTTGCTCGAACTGTGAGCGCGGGCGCGGCTGTCCCTTCGGCCTGACCACCACTGACCCGGAGTTGTCGCTTCTCGTGCCACCCGATTGGGGCGCGGAGCGGCTGAGCAACCTGTATGCCTCGTTCGCCATTCAATTGCGCCAGATTTTACGTCGTCTGGGGTTGCGCAGCGTGCGCGAGTTGCGCGGGCGGACGGATTTGTTGCGCTACAAGGAGAATGAGAACCGATGATTGAACAACTCCTGGCATCTCGAAAGCGTTTGACCCCGCCGGGCGGCGTGCCGCTGGTGCGTCCGGACGAGGCCGCCGAGGGCGGCTGTGGGGTGATTGGCCTGGCGTGCAGCGAACCGGTCGCTGGGCGACACCTGTTGCAGGCGCTCACTCAGATGCGGAATCGCGGCAACGGCAAAGGCGGCGGCATTGCGGCGGTGGGCTTGCAGCCGGAAGCGTTCGACGTCTCGCGCAAGGTGTTGGAGCAGGATTACTTTCTGGTGGTGGCCTACCTGGACGAAAACGCGCGTGGTGAGGTTGAGCAGCAGTACGTTTTCCCCACCTTCGAGGTGGATGCCGTGCACGAGTTCCCGCACCTGGATGACTTCCGCGCGCTGGAGGGGCTTGAAGTGCGCCCGCCGGAGGTGGTGGGCTACTTCGTGCGCGTGCGCCCCGATGTGGCGACGGATTTCGCCCGCGAGCACGGCCTGGATGCCCTCTCGCGCCGCGCGCTGGAGGACGAGGTGGTGTACCAGAACTCCTATCGCCTGAACACCGCCTTCTACGCCTCTACCGGCGAGAAGCGCGCTTTCGTGCTCTCGCACGGCAAGAACCTGCTGGTACTCAAGATGGTTGGGTACGGCGACGATGTGGTGCGCTACTATCGGTTGGAAGACTTCCGAGCGCACGTCTGGATCGGACACCACCGCTATCCCACGAAGGGGCGGGTGTGGCATCCGGGTGGCGCGCATCCCTTCATCGGGCTGAATGAAGCGCTGGTGCACAACGGCGACTTTGCGAACTACGCCTCGGTGAGCGAATACCTCTCGCAGCGCAACATTTACCCCCTTTTCCTCACAGACACCGAGGTCTCGGTGCAGATGTTTGACCTGTTGCACCGCGTGTACGGTTATCCGCTGGAATATGTGATTGAAGCGCTCGCACCGACCACTGAGCGCGACTTTGCCCAGTTGCCGCCCGAAAAGCAGCGCGTGTACCGCATGTTGCAGGCCACGCACATCCACGGCTCGCCCGATGGCCCCTGGTTCTTCTTGATTGCGCAATCCGCGCCGCGCGGGATGGGATCGGAAGCCTACCGTTTGATCGGCATCACGGATACCAGTATGTTGCGCCCGCAGGTGTTCGCCTTGCAGCAAGCCGGGCCAGATGGGCCGGCCATTGGCCTGGCCGCTTCGGAGAAGCAGGGCATCGACGCCGCGCTGGAGAGCCTGGCGGCGGCGGACGACCGCTTCTGGCCGCGCGCCGACCGTTACTGGAACGCCCGTGGTGGTAGCCACACGGACGGCGGTGCATTCCTGTTCAGCGTGATCCCCGGGCAGGGCGGCGCACCGGCGCGGCTGGTGTGCACTGACAAGTTCGGGCGCCTGGTCTCCGAGCCGACCGACCGCCCGCCGTACCGCCCGAACGGGCACACGCCGCACCCGGCCTCGTTGCCCGATGGCGAGGACTGGTTCACCTGGTTGGTGGAGCGCATCCCGACCTGGGATTATGACCAGGTGCAGGCGCACCTAGCGGCGCTGGCGGCGGCTGCTCAGGTGGACGCGCGACGCCCGCGGGTGTTGGAGACCCTGGCGCGCCTGATGGATCGGCGTTACCCGACTGGCATGTTGCGCCGCAGCAGCCTGCTCACGCTATACGACACCTGCCTGGCACGCGTGGTGGAGGACGTGCGCCGTCATCCCGGTGAGATGACGACCTTCGCCGCCTTTGACCGTCCCTTGCCGGAGCCGGTGCACGCTGACCAGATGGTGCTGGTCGAGGCGCGCGGCTTCCCGCAGGAAGGGCCGGATTCGCTGGCGCGCGCGCTGGTCGCGCTGTACGAGCGCGGTTTTCGCCGTATGGTGGTGACCCACGCGCGCGGGCATCGTTTCATCGGCAACGGCCTGGGGCCGAACACGCACGGTGTGTGCGTTGACGTGTTCGGCTCGTCGGGCGACTACCTGGCTTCCGGTGTGGACGGCGCGACGATCGTAGTGCACGGCAACGCCCAGGATCAACTGGCGCAGATCATGAAGAGCGGTCGGCTGGTGGTGTACGGCGATGTGGGTCAGACCTTCGGCTATGCGGCGAAAGGTGGCGAGGTGTTCATCCTGGGCAACGCCGCCGGACGCCCGATGATCAACGCGGTGGGGCGTCCGAAGGTGGTGATCAACGGCACATGTCTGGACTATCTGGCGGAGTCCTTCATGGCGGGCGACCCGCTGCACGGCGGCGGCTTCGTGGTGTTGAACGGCGTGTACCTGGACGATGACGGCGCGATTCACGAACTGGATACCCCATACCCTGGCGGTAACCTGTTCTCGCTGGCGTCGGGCGGCGCGATTTACGTCCGCGACCCCCACCGGCGGCTGACGAAAGACCAGTTGAACGGCGGCGAGTTCGCGCCGCTTTCCCCCGAAGACTGGGCGCTGATTCAGCCGTACCTGGAAGAAAACGAGCGGCTGTTTGGCATACCGCTGACGGCACTGCTCACTGTGGACGGCGAGCCTCGTCCGCCGGAGGCTGTGTACCGCAAGATTCAACCGGTGCGCGTACGTGCCCTGCAGGCCGAGGAGGCCTGGGTGGCACACTGAGCGCAGGGGAGGCGCGGTGCTGACGTTCCCGGCGCAGTAAGAGCAGCAGCGTGGCGGCGACCAGGGCGATGTTCGGCACGTACACCCCGGCGATTAACGCCGGTGACCGGAAGTCCCGCGAGGTGGCGAAGGCCAGCACGGCGAGGCGACGATGAAGCGGCGCGTTGCGGGCGTGGTGGGCTGGTTGGGGAGCAGTGTGTGGATGATCCGATACAGCCTGCCGACGCCCAGCGCGCCGCTCATCGTGTCCTGGAAAGCAAGCGGTTCGTTTCAGCGTGATACCGCGATCTTCACCACACGGCCTTGCTCGTCGAGCGTCAGGCGGGCGTAATGGTGGTGCACGCCATCTCGACGCTGGACGGACTTGCTCAGCACAACCACGCGCCGGTTGGCCTCGACGATTGGGCGTGCCTTTTCACCCAGCTGGGCGGTGGGACACCAGTGCCCTTTGCCGTGGCATTCGGCGTGTTCGCGCCCCAGTTTTAGGTGCGCGCCTTCCATGCCGGGCAGGTAGCGGGCGACGATCTGCCGAACCTGCTCCAGTGCCTCTGGTGAGATGGGTTCGTGCGAGTCGACGCGGTCGCAGACCGTCTTGACCTGCAACGAACGGCGCATGGGGCGGGTGATCGCCTTTGCATGGCGACCCTGATGCCTGACCTGGAAAAGCGGATCGCCGTACAGCACGAAGGAGATCAGCGTTTTTTGATCCTCGCCATCCAGGTAACCCTGTTTGCGGTGCATCTCGCGGGCATAGTGCAGGCGTGCCTTTTGCAAGGCCACGCCGACGGGAGCGCCGTCCGCAACGTGCTTC
This sequence comes from uncultured Anaerolineaceae bacterium, assembly GCA_964435005.1. Lineage (GTDB taxonomy): Bacteria > Chloroflexota > Anaerolineae > Anaerolineales > DRMV01 > CAYSXA01. The sequence continues at coordinate 22,026 of CAYSXA010000024.1, forward strand.
CAGAAGGTGTGGCCGAGCAGGTCAGCGGCGTAAAGC
>CAYSXA010000025.1:0-21863 GCA_964435005.1 uncultured Anaerolineaceae bacterium
GGCCCATACGTCCAAAATTACTATCTTGTGCCTCCCTAAACTGCGGAATGTGGGCATAAATCACCCGTGGGTTGCGGATCGGGAATCGCGAGAGCAGGGCGGTGCCGAACGTACCGGCCACCGTGGTCGGGCCATAGTACGCGTAATACCCCAACTGATCGGCGAAATATCGCACCAGATCGTTGTTGTTCAGCGACAACCGCGTGGTGTCGCTTTCCTGCAACGCGAGGATGTCCGGTCGAATCTCCCGAATGAGGGCGAGTTGAGCGTCGAAGTCTCGTTCGCCCGCCAAGTTGTTCCCGGCCTGGATGTTGTAGGTCATCACCCACAGGGATACAGGCAGTTCGTCATGGGCTGCCAGTCGCTGCCCACGGGACAATCCCCAGACGGTGACCAGCAACACAGCGAGCGAAAGCGCGCGGTCTCCCCAGGAGCACGTCGTACGACGGGCTGTCTCCGGCGTCGCCACCCGCGCCACAGCGATGGTCAACGCCAGGGCAAGCGCCGCATAAGGCAACCAGAACTGATTGCGAAACGGCGTGCTCACCGGCTCCACATAGCCCCACACGTTGGTGAACACCTGAACGAAGACCAGGATCATGGTAAACACCAGCCCCCACAGCAACCCAGGAAGCACTGCACGCGGCGCGGTGGCCGCCACGGAGAGGCTTTCTCCAAAGCGGGCAAAGTCTTCAAACAGCACCGGGAAGAGCAGCAGCGTCAGAATCAAAGGGATGTGTTGCACTGCTGACGGCGGTGTAACCACCACAGGCGGATCGTTCGGCGTCACCGGGAACGGCACGCGATGCACCAGAATGGTAGCGGTCAGCGTCAGGGCAAACAGCAGGTTCCAGGCGACCAGTACCCCGCCGCTCAGACGCAGGCGCGGCGCGACGACGCCGCCCCACAAAGCACATCCCAGCGCCACAAGGGTCACAATCAGCACATAAGGCCCATCCGTCCAGCGGGCGATCACCGCCGGTGCCGCGAAGGCGAACCAGCCCAACGCCACGACAACCACGCTTCCGAGCGCCGCAGCCTTCACCCCAAAGGGGCTGCCACCGGGCAGGGTCGCCGGCTGACGAATCCCCACATCGGGAAGCGCAACCAGCAAGCCGATCCCCAGAGCCACGCCAAGCCACCCACCGTAAGGCATCAGGGAATAATCCACGCCGAAGTTCACCGTGCGCAGCATCACCGACAGGCCAAAGCCCAACGCCAGCCCACGCACCGGGGCCCGTGGATCCGGCAAACGTACTGCACCCAGGAACCAGGCGAACAGCATCCAGCCAAGCGCCGTCGCGATCCCGGCACTCCACAGCCGACCGTTCGTGCCCAGGTAGGGCGTCGCCGCACGGGCCAGCACCATGCAGGCCGCCAGCCCCCACGCCTCGCGCCGTCCCGGCCATCGCTTTCGCCAAAGCCAGAGCAAGGGGGTGAAGAAAAACAACACCCCCAGCACCTTCGCATCCAGCGAGGTGTGCATCAGATCCAGAATGTACACCGACTCGATCAGGGTGCCGCTGGATTGGATCAGGAAGAGGACCAGTACCCCCAGGATCAGAGAATAGCGCGTCTCAGGTTTCATCCGAACCTCCGGAGACAAAAAAAGGGATCCCGGCGCCCACCGGAATCCCCAAACAAACACGGTTGAGCGTCAGGACACGGTAAAGAAAGTATAGTGGTAGCCGATTTTCCCGTTCATCAGGCCAAACGTGTCGTTCCCGTTGGTCACCTGACCGGCACTGGACGTCGCCGTCCAGGTCAGGTGACGGGAGTTGCCGGTGCCCGAATAACCGGTCAGTTCGAAGGTCGCGTTAGGCAGCACAGTATCGAACAGGCTCTGATACCAGGCGCGGATCTTCGCCAGGCCGACCACGGTGCGCGCTGCGGTGATGTGCACGGCGTTATCCGCATAAAGCGCGGTGACCTGATCAGGGTCGTGGGTGTTCAGCGCCGCAATGTACTGTTCCACGATGTCCTGCGGCGGCCCGCCAGCCACCGGCCAGGGGTAATCCCGGATGGTCGCCCACATATTGGGGATGCGCCGCGCATCGTACCATTCCCAGAAGTTCGCCGCGCTCAGGTTGAGTTCGCGTGCAGCGTCCAGGAACTCTTTGACTTCCGCAGGGGAAGGCGTCCAGCCGTGTTCGGAGAAAGCCGCCCCCGTGGGAATGATCGGGCGGAAGGGTGTGATGTTCTGGAACTCGCGCACGCAGCGCGCCAGTTGGGCAGCGGGGTTGGTGGCGAACATCCAGTACACCTGGGGCATGTTGTAGTCGCACTTCTCCAGGAATTCGCGCCAGGGCAATTGAGGATGATAAGAGGGGAAGCGATACGAACTGAGCGCTACAGGGATATCCGGCAAGCCATTGCGCAGCGCCTGCATGAACTTGCGCGCGGCCACGTCCTTGCCGGGCTCCTTGTATTGGGCTTCTGCATCGATCACATAGCCGTCCAGGCGCAACTCCTTCACCCGCTGAATGGCGATCCGTGCCTCACCGAGCGGATCGTAGCCGTACACGTAATGCCAGCCCCAGGCCTGGATGCCACGTTGATGCAGCGCGTTGGTCAGGGCACGAGCCAGATCCTGGCCGTTCACGATGTTGTATGACTTTGTGCCATCCGCGATCTTCAGCAACACATGGGTCAGTTGAGCGCGCTCCGCCATCTCGGCGATGGTGTTAACGTCCCCCCCTTCCACACGGCTGATCCTCCAGATGTAAAAGCCCTTCCCTTGCAGGCTCATGCTGACCTCTCCTTCATTCGCTGATTCGACTTGATCATGTTATAGCATAGATTGCACCTCCGGCGCAAGTCGATCGCCGAGGCCAAAGAAGCCCTCCACGTGGAAAGTGGGCGGGGAAAAAGCCCTTGATCGCAAAGTCCGCCCGCTCACAGGAGCGCGTGCGATGCTTGACGCCCCCTCCCTTTGCTGCTATCATGCCGGTATGCAATGGCTGAACCGCCGCTGGCTGCGGAACACGTTGCGCGCGATGCGCTCCTGGCCGCGCTGGCTACGCCCGGGGCTGAAGGTCAAGCGGTATTTCGGGTTGATCTTCCTGGGCAACCTGTTGCTGGCCATCGGCGCGGCGATGTTCCTGTTAAACATCTACCGTACAGCGGAAGATCCGCGTCTGGTGCGCGTGCTATCCACTATAGCACTGCAATCCCTGAACCGACCACTGCGGGTGGTGATCTTCGGGGCGCTGGGCGTGGCCCTGGTGATGTACGGCGTCTGGGGGCTGGGGCATTCCCTGCTGGCACCCTTCCTGCGGCCAGACAGGCCAGTGGTAGCCGCCCTGGAAGATCACCGGCGACGGGAACGCGGCCCGCACGTGGTGGTGATCGGCGGCGGCCACGGACAGTCCACGCTGCTACGCGGCCTGCGGCAACACACCCGCAACCTGGCCGCCGTGGTCACCGTGGCGGACGACGGCGGCTCATCCGGACGTCTGCGCGAAGACCTGGGCATCCTCCCGCCGGGGGACATCCGCAACTGCCTGGCCGCGCTATCCGATGAAGAAGCGCTGCTCACCCAATTGTTCCAATACCGCTTCGCTCAGGGCAGTGGCCTGGAAGGGCACTCCTTTGGCAATTTGTTCATCACAGCGCTGGCAGCGGTGACCGGGAGCTTTGAGGAAGCTGTTGTGGAATCCGGGCGCGTGCTGGCCGTGCAGGGACGGGTGTACCCCTCCACGCTGCAAAACGTGCGGCTGGTGGCCGACGTGGTGCTCCCCAACATAGCGCAAGACGTGCGCGTAGAAGGTGAGAGCCGCATCCCACAGGCACAGGGGCATATCCGCCGGGTGTATCTGGAACCGGAGAACCCTCCGGCTTACCCGGAAGCCATCCGCCGACTGCTCGCCGCCGAACTGATCGCCATCGGGCCAGGGAGCCTGTACACCAGCATCCTGCCCAACCTGCTCGTGCCCGACATCGCGGCTGCGATCCGCGCCAGCCGCGCGTTGCGCATCTATGTATGCAACGTGGCCACCCAGCGCGGGGAGACCGATGGTTTCACTGCCGGCGACCACATCCGTGTGCTTGAAGAGCACGTCGGTGAAGGACTGTTCGACTTGGTGGTGTGCAACAACCGACATCCGGGGGAATTACCCAACGGAATCGAGTGGGTGCGCGTGGAACCCGACCTGCCGGGCGAGTACCCGGTCTATCAGGCCGACCTGATTGACGAAAACCACCCCTGGCGACACGACCCCGACAAGCTGGCGCGCGCCCTGCTCGCGCTGCTGGAAGAACGCACCGGCCCTCTGACCGCATAAGATCCTCCTTATATGCTACAATTGTGCCATACGGCACAATTTCGCACTCAGGAGGTCATGATGACGGTAAAAGTCGGTATCAATGGATTTGGGCGCATCGGTCGGCAGGTGCTCAAAGCCATTCTAGAGTATCACTCGAACGAACTGGAAGTGGTCGCCATCAACGACCTCTTTCCCCCAGATACCAACGCACATCTTTTCAAGTACGACTCGAACTACGGTATCTTCCCCGGAACCGTTGAGGTGATCGACGGCGACCTGGTGGTGGACGGTCACCGCATCAAGGTGTTCGCCGAACGCGATCCGGGCAACCTGCCCTGGAGCGATCTGGGAGTGGACATCGTGGTGGAGTCCACCGGCGTGTTCCGCGACGCATCCAAGGAGCCCGGCCCCTGGTCTCACATCCGCAAGGGCGGGGCGAAGAAAGTCATCATCTCCGCGCCCGCCAAAGGGGAAGACCTGACGCTGGTGCTCGGCGTGAACGACGACCAGTACGACCCGGCGAAGCACCACGTGGTATCCAACGCCTCGTGCACCACGAACTGCCTGGCGCCCGCTGCCAAGGTGGTGCACGATCACTTCCGCATCGTGCGCGGCCTGATGACCACCATCCACTCCTACACCAACGATCAGCGCATCCTGGACCTGGCCCACAAGGACATGCGGCGTGCCCGCGCAGCGGCGATGAACATCATCCCGACCACCACCGGCGCGGCGAAGGCCGTGGCCAAAGTGATCCCTGATCTGGCGGGGAAGTTCGACGGCATGGCCGTACGTGTCCCCACGCCCACCGTGTCGCTGGTGGACTTCGTGTGCGAAGTGGAAAAGGCCACCACGGTCGAAGAGGTGAACGCCGCCTTCAAAGCCGCTGCCGAGGGCGAAATGAAGGGCATCCTGGGCTACTCCGAAGAGCCGTTGGTCTCGATGGATTACAAAGGCGATCCGCGTTCGTCGATCATCGACGCCCTGTCCACCCGCGTGATGGACGGGAAGATGATCAAGGTGATCACCTGGTACGACAACGAGTGGGGCTACTCCTGCCGCACGGCGGACCTCGCCGCCCTGATGGCGCGTTCTCTGTGACAGGAGGGCGCATGTTTCGTAAGAAAACTGTCGCCGATGTGGATGTGCGCACGCGCAAGGTGCTCGTGCGGGTGGACTTCAACGTCCCGCTCGCCTCAGGGAAAGTCGCTGACGACACACGCATGCGCGCCGCGCTGCCCACGCTGGAATACCTGTTGCAGCAGGACGCCGCCCTGATCCTGTGCTCCCATCTGGGACGCCCGAAAGGCGAACGTCGCCCCGAACTCTCGCTACGGCCGGTAGCCGAACACCTGGGCGAACTGCTCAACCTGCCCGTGGCCTTTGCCGAAGACTGCGTTGGCCCGGTCGCCGATGCAGCGAAAGAAGCGCTGCAACCTAGCCAGGTCTTGCTGCTGGAGAACACCCGCTTCCACCCGGAAGAAAAGAAGAATGACCTGGACTTCGCGCGGCGACTGGCGAAAGGCGCCGACCTGTTCGTGAACGACGCCTTTGGCTCAGCCCACCGGGCGCACGCCTCGACCGTGGGTGTGGCGCGCTTCCTGCCCGCCGTGGCCGGTTTCCTCATGGAAAAGGAAATCCGTTACCTGGGCGAGGTGATCGCGGCGCCGGAGCGCCCCTTCGTCGCCATCCTCGGCGGCGCGAAGGTGAGCGACAAAATCGGCGTGATCCGCAACCTGCTGGAGAAGGCCGACACGTTGCTGATCGGCGGCGGCATGGCAAACACCTTCTTCGCCGCGCAGGGCATCCCAATGGGTGATTCGCTGGTGGAACCGGACGCCCTCGATCTGGCACGTGACCTGCTGGCGCAGGCCGGCGACCGCCTTCGCCTGCCGGAGGACGTAGTCATCGCAGACGACTTCGCGGACACTGCGCGCCACAAAGTGCAACCCGTAGGCCCGGTGCCCGACGGCTGGCGCGTGCTGGACATCGGCCCGCAAACCGTGGCCGCCTATGCGAAGGCGATCGCCGACGCGCGCACCGTGGTCTGGAACGGCCCGATGGGCGTGTTCGAACTGCTCCCCTTTGCTGAGGGCACGTTCGGCGTGGCACACGCGGTTGCCGAATGCGAGGGAGTGACTATCGTCGGCGGTGGCGACTCGGTCGCCGCGGTGCAGCGCTCCGGCGTGGCCAGGCGCATCACCCACATCTCCACCGGCGGCGGCGCCTCGCTCGAAATGCTCGAAGGCAAGGTGCTCCCCGGCCTGGCCGCCTTGCTCGACCGATAAGTCAGGCTTTGCTATAATCGGGGTTGGGCATGTGCCAACCCCGTTTCTTCTGGAGGCCCCATGCCTTTTGCCCCTGGTGAAAACGTCGGCCCCTATCGCATCCTCGAACAGCTTGGGCAGGGAGGGATGGCAACGGTCTATAAAGCCTACCATGCTGCGTTGGACCGCTACGTTGCCATCAAAGTGCTGCACCCCGCCTTCACGCAGGATCCCAACTTCCTGAGCCGCTTCCAGCGAGAAGCCCGTGTGGTCGCCAAGCTGGAGCATCCGAACATCGTGCCGGTGTACGACTTCTCCGAGCACGAGGGCCAGCCGTATCTGGTGATGAAGTTCATCCAGGGAGAAACGCTGAAGGCTCGACTGGCACGCGGCCCGATCTCCCAGGAAGAGGTGTTGCGCGTGGTGGAAGCCATCGGTGCCGCGCTTTCCTACGCCCACGAGAAAGGCATCCTGCACCGCGACATCAAACCGTCCAACGTGATCCTAGCCGACGATGGGCGCATTTATCTGGCAGACTTCGGCCTGGCACGCATTGCTCAGGCGGGCGAATCCACGCTTTCCTCGGACATGCTGCTCGGCACGCCGCAGTACATCTCGCCGGAGCAGGCACTGGGCAAACCCGATCTGGACGAGGGGACGGACATCTACTCTTTCGGTGTGGTGCTGTACGAACTTGTCGTGGGGAAAGTGCCCTACAGCGCCGACACGCCCTATTCGATCATCCACGATCACATCTACACCCCGCTGCCTTTGCCGCGCAGGATCAATCCGGAAGTGCCCGAAGCGGTGGAACGAGTGCTGCTCAAGGCGCTGGCCAAAGACCGCGCCGACCGTTACCCGGATGTCAACAATCTGGTAAAAGCCTTCCGAGAGGCGTACAGCGCGCAGCTCATCCAGCCTCCGGTAACGGTGACGCAACCCACTGGCACAGTGGCCGCGGAACGAGAACCGGACGAAGCGCCTACCCAGTTCCAGACGCCGGGCGAGACCCAAAAAGCGGAAGTCCCTTCCACTGAGGCCGCAGCCACTTCCGAACCAGAGAAAAAACTCCGCTGGCGCTGGTGGTATCTGCTGCCGCTTGGCCTGGCCTGTCTGTGTGGACTGATCGTGCTCGGCTCAGCGAGCCAGCAGGATCGCGGTCATCCGGCGGCAGCGCCCCCACCAATGGTCACGGAATCCGGTCCTCCGACTCAAGCTGTTCGTCCCACAGCAAAAGATGATACCCAGGCTCCTCCCCCCAGCCTGGATCTGAGCGAGGCGATGCGCAACCTGGATGCCAACCCGGATGACCCCTACGCCTACCTGAAAGTAGCCGATGCTTACATCTACCAGGGGAACCTTCAGGAGGCCGCCTGGTACCTGGAAAAGGGCAGCGAAAAATCCCACGGCGACCCGTTCTACTACGTCGCAGCTGGCGATATATTCATGAAGTATCATCGCCCAGTTCAGGCTGCCCAGGCATACCTGACGGCGATCCAGTTCCTGGGCGACACCGCCCCGGATGAGGTGGTAGACCACTTCCATCAAAGCGTCTATCAGGCCGCCGCATTGCCAAACTACCCTCGTGAGGTCTCCTTTGATACCCTGGCTGAAACAGACCTCACGCTGGCCGGCATCGCCAAAGCACGGCACCTGCTTTACGCCGGCGACATCACGGGAGCCCAGGAACTGCTCGCCTCGGTACAGCGACGAAAACCGGATATGCCCGAAGTCCTGCTGCTGACAGCAGAGATCCAGATCGAAAAAGGCGCAACAGAGGAAGCGCGTACGCAACTGTACAATCTGATCTCCTCGCCGAAGCCTCCCACATGGATCAAAGTCGAGGCGCGGCGGCTGTTGCAAAAGATCCAGCCCTGATCATCGGAGGAACACCCAACATGCGAACCCCCATCGTAGCCGGCAACTGGAAAATGCACAAGACCGTCGCCGAGGCGCGCGAACTGGTCGCGGCGCTGGGCCGCCAGCTCAACGCCATTCGGGGCGTGGAGAAGGTGCTTTGTCCGCCCTTCCCGGCGCTGCTGGCCGTGGCCGCGATGCTGGAAGGCACGGACATTCGCCTGGGCGCGCAGAACATGCACTGGGAAGAAGCCGGCGCCTTCACCGGCGAGGTCTCGCCGCTCATGGTCGCCGAGTTTTGCCAGTACGTGATCCTGGGACATTCCGAGCGGCGCACGTACTTCGGCGAGACGGACGAAACGGTCAACCGGAAGGTGAAGGCCGCCCTGACGCATGGATTGAAGCCCATCCTCTGTGTGGGCGAGGCGCTGGACGAGCGCCAGACAGGCCGCACGGCGGAGATCGTCGGGCGGCAGGTGCGACGCGCGCTGGCGGGCGTCACGCTGAACGACGCCAACGACCTGGTGATCGCCTACGAACCGATCTGGGCCATTGGCACCGGGCACGCAGCCACCCCTGACCTGGCCGGCGAAGTGATCGGTGGTGTGATCCGCCCAACGCTGGCCGAGCTGTTCGGTGCCGAGGTCGCTCAGGCAGTGCGCGTGCAATACGGCGGCTCCGTCAAGCCGGACAACGCCGCTGGCTTCTTCGCCCACCCCGAAATCGACGGCGCGCTGGTGGGTGGTGCCAGCCTGAAAGCGGACGCCTTCGTGGACATCGTCCAGGCCGCGACATAAGAGTAAAACACCCATTCCTGCCCGGAACAACACGACAGGGGCAACCGGTCATCGGTTGCCCCTGTTTCAGTAAAGCGTAGCAATCACCAAACGGATCATTCCGGCGGGGGAGTGGGTTCCTTCTCCTTTTGCAGCGTCAGGATGCCGTTGCGCACCTGGTTGAGATAGCGTTGCAGGTAGTCCTCCAGCGTGGCAAGCACCTCAATGACGTACTCATCGGCTTCCTGGCGGGTGGCCTCGGCTTCCGCCTGGGCTTGTCTGATGATTTCATCCGCCTGAGTGCGCGCCGCCTGCACGATCGCATCGCGTTCAATCAGTTCCGCCTGCTTCTCCCTGGCAATGGCAATGGTGCGTTCCGCTTCTTCTTTTGCCTGCGCCAGGATACGGTCACGCTGCGCCAGTTGTTGCCGTGCCTTCTTGACCTCTTCAGGGATCGCCACCCGCATCTGATCGATCAAATCGAACAGCCGATCCTCGTCCACGATGCGATTGCGCGTGAACGGCAGGCTGGGGCTTTCGGTGATGATTTCTTCCAGGCGGTCAACCAGTTGCAGAATATCCATCTCGTCCTCCCTGGTGGGGGATCGTCTCGGCTACGTTTTAAAGATTACACGCAAAAGCATTTTTCGTCAAATATTCTTCCCTGTGGTGCGCACCCACATTCCCTCAGAAACACAGGCACACCACGAAGGTACCGGGGAGATGCCTCAATCCCGCAATGAAGTGAAATGGCTGCTCTGCTGACTCTCAGCCATGCTGGCAAAGCGCACTCTGAGCGCATCCGCCACGTGAGCAGGCACCATGCTGCTCACATCCCCGCCCAGCGCGGCGATCTCGCGCACCGTGGTCGAGGAAAGGAACGTGTGCTCCTCCGCTGTAATCAGCGCCACCACCTCAATGCCCGGCTCCAGGCGATGATTGGCAAGCGCCATGCGGAACTCGTGTTCAAAATCGGAGAACACGCGCAGCCCGCGCACAATCACCTGGGCACCGATTTGCCTGCAGAACTTCACCGTCAGCCCGCTGTAGCCGGTCACCTGGATGTTCGGGTGTTCGACGAAGGTCTGTCGCACCAGCGCGATGCGTTCTTCAGGGGTGAAGAGCAGGTTCTTCAGCGGGCGATCGTACACCGCCACGATCACCTCATCGAACAGCCGCGCGGCGCGATGCGCAATGTCGATGTGGCCGTAGTGGATCGGATCGAAAGTGCCGGGGAAAACGGCTCTTACCATTTAACTCACATCTCCCTGTCCGGGTTGCCAGAATCGTGCCAGCATTTGCGCCAGGAGCTTGTGCTCCGGCTGCGTCAGGTCAGGATCCTGTTCGAAGAGCGCCTGCGCATGGTGCCGCGCTTTCTCAATCAGGCGGGTGTCCGTCAGCGAAGCCAGCCGCAGGTCGGTGAAACCGGCCTGCCGCGTACCGAGGAATTCGCCGGGGCCACGCTGCTCCAGATCGCGCTCGGCGAGCACAAAGCCATCGTTCGTCTCCACCATCGCCTGCAGCCGCTCATTCTCCTCAACCGCGTTCTCAGTTTCGGGGATCAGGATGCAGTAGGATTGCTCTGCACCGCGCCCAACGCGCCCGCGCAACTGATGCAACTGCGCCAGTCCGAAGCGATTGGCTCCCTCAATCAGCATGACCGTGGCGTTAGGCACATCCACACCGACCTCCACCACCGTGGTGGAGACCAGCACCTGCACCTCGCCATCGCGAAAGCGGCGCATCACCTCGTCTTTTTCATCCGGCTTCATCCGCCCATGCAGCAATCCCAGGGTGAAGTCCGGGAACACCTCGCGTTGCAGACGCTCAAACTCCGCCACGGCGGACTGCATAGCCTTCTCGCCATCCCCCTCCACCAGTGGATAGACGATGAACGCCTGACGCCCGGCACGCACCTCGCGCTCGATCAAGCGGTAAGCGTGCTCGCGTTCGCGGGGATATAACAAATATGTACCCACCGGTTGACGGCCGGGCGGCATCTCATCGAGCACGGTCAAGTCCAGGTCGCCGTAGATCGTCAGCGCCAGCGAGCGCGGGATCGGCGTGGCGGTCATCACGAGCAGGTGCGGATTCTCACCCTTCTGACGCAGCGCAGCGCGCTGCCGCACGCCAAAACGGTGCTGCTCATCGATCACCGCCAGTTGCAGGTCGTGGAACGTCACCGGGTCTTCGAGCAACGCGTGCGTGCCGACCACCACCTGAATCTCGCCCGCGGCCAACCCCTCGCGGATGGCGCATTTCTCGCTTTCCGGCGTAGCACTCACCAGCAGGCGGATACGCTCCAGGGGGAGCAGATCGCCCAGGAAGCCCAACAGGTTGCGGTAATGCTGTTCTGCCAGAATGGCCGTAGGGGCCATCATGGCGGTCTGTGCGCCGCCGTGCAGCACCATCGCCATGGCCAGTGCAGCGACCACCGTCTTCCCCGCACCCACATCACCCTGCAGCAAACGGTTCATCGGGCGACCGGAGTTCAGGTCGCGGCGGATATCTTCCAGTGCGCGGCGCTGAGCGCCGGTCAGCGGATAGGGCAACCGGTCTAGCCGTGCCTGCAACCATTCGTCGGAGACGGGGAACGTACGCGCGCTACGCGCCTCCCACTGCCGCTTCTGGCGTAACACCCCAAGTTGCAGCAGGAAGATCTCATCAAAGGCCAGTCGTTCGCGCGCCGCGTGCAGGGTCTCCTGCGAATCGGGGAAGTGCACCTGCTGCAGCGCCTCCGGCAAGGGCATCAGCTCAGCCGCCTGGCGCAACCCCTCGGGCAACGGATCCGGTACATGCGGCGCCCACTCGCTGACCACGGCATGCACCTTGCGCCGCAGCCAACGCTGGGTAATCCCTTCGGTGAGCGGATACACCGGCACGATGCGCGCAGTTTGCAACTGTTGCTCATTGACCGGCTCCCACTCCGGGTTGTTCATCACCAGCCGCCCCAGGTACTGGTCGATGACGCCCGCAGCGGCGATGATCATGCCCGTACGCAGCCGTTTCGTCTGCCAGGGCTGGTTGAACCAAGTCAACCGCAACGCGCCGGAGCCATCGTGCAAGACGGCTTCCACAATGGTCATCTCGCGTCCACGCACCTGACGGCTGTGCACCGACTGCACTTTCCCCAGCACGGTGACCTGATCGCCGTAGCGTAGACGGTTGATCGGCTTCAATTGCGAATAATCGTCGTAGCGACGGGGAAAGTAGTAAAGAACGTCGCCGAGCGTATGTAGCCCCAGACGGGCCAGCGTCTTCGCGTTGCGGGGGCCAATGCCCGGCAAGGTGGTCACTGACTGATCCAGGTCGGGCACCAGATCGGCGGCGACGGCTGCCCGCGGTCGGGCTGGAGCGCTCCGGGCGGGGCGTTCTTCTGTCTTTGGGGGTTCCTGCACCGCACGAGGGCGCGTCCGCGCCTTCGGGCGGACAGTTTCCCTGGCAGGCGGCGGGGTCTCCAGATGCGACACATCCAATGAGCGGCGCACCCGCTCCCAGATGCCGCGCAGCACCTCGCGCCGCGAATCGGGCGACAGACGGCGGTAATCCCGCAACCGTGTGACCACGGTCTGGATTAAGTCCTCGGGCAACCCTTCGGCGCGTGCTTCGTTCGTCCAGGGTTCGATCATGCGCTCCAGGCCACCCAAAACCGCGCCATTGTCATAGCCGCGCTCGGCTTCCAGGGTAAAAAATTTGTGGAGTTTCTCGATGCTCGCTTTCATTGGCTCAATTTTACCACTTGCGGGGCAGCCGTTTGGTTGCCCCGCAAGTGATCAAAGAAGACCTGCAACCAAGACGCGGCGCGCGCCCGATCAGTCTTCAATTTGGAGCACTTCTTTGAAGATCGCCCGGAAGTAAGGATCAAAACATTCGGCGCACCCGGCCATCACCTTCCAGGCTTCCTCTTTCGTGTAAGCGTCACGATAGGGGCGATTGGTGGTCAGCGCGTCGTACATATCCGCCAGGCGGACAATACGCGCCTCTGCCGGAATCTGCTCCCCCCGCAGCCCTCTGGGGTATCCGCTTCCATCGAAATTTTCGTGGTGATAGCGGACGATGTTCATGATCATCGGATCCAGGCCCAGCGGTTCGATCAGCTCGTAGCCAATTTCCACGTGTTGCTCGATCATCAACCGCTCCAGCCGGGTGAGCATGGTTGGCTTGTTGAGCACGAAATCGTTGATCGCGATCTTCCCCACATCGTGGAGCAGACAGCCGTATTGCAACAATCGAATCTTCTCCTCGGAAAAGCCGGCGCGCTCGGCAATAGCCGCAGCAAGCTGGGCGACGCGCTGCGAATGCCCCTCGGTGTAAGGATCGCGCAACTCAACCAGTTTGGTAAGCAACGAGAGCAATGCTCTGAGCACTGCCCGGGTCTCCTGGTGAGAACTGTCTTTCAGCGAAAGCAGTTTCTTCTGCTGTTCAATAGCCGCCGTTTGATCCTGGATCGTCTCTTTCTGGCGCTCAATCGTTTGCTCTTGCTCCGCAATGATCTCTTGGAGCCTGGCGACCATTTCTTCCAGATGCCTGATTTGAGAAGCCTTCTTCTCCATGAGAAAACTCCTCTTTCTCAGAGAGGTTCATGGCCGGCGCTGGATCAACGCGAACCCCAGGCCGTTTGGCCCCACATGCGTACCAATCACCGTGGTCACGTTGATCAGCGGAGTGTCCGGGGGGAGATGCAGAGCGGCGATCAACTCACGGGCGACCTCTTCAGCGTTCGTGTGCAGCACGCCGATCCGCTGAAACGGAGCCAGGCCGCACACATGATCCAGTAATCGCCTCACCCCCTTCTTGCGGGTGCGCACCTGCGCCACCCGGAGTACTTCCCCCAGATATACCTCTACCAACGGCTTGATGCGCAGCAAATCGCCCAGGGCGGCGCGCGCCCAGGAGACGCGCCCGCTGCGCCGCAGGTATTCCAGCGTGTCCAGCAGCGCGACCACCCGTGTGCGCGGGCGAAGTTCCTCCAGCAGACGCAGAATCTGCGCCACCGATTCGCCGCGCAACGCCGCCTCCGCCGCTTCCACCACCTGCCAGCCCAACCCCAGCGTGAGCGAGCCGCTGTCCACCACGCTCACGCGATCTTTGAAAGCCTGCGCGGCCAGCCGCGCGGCGTTGTAGATGCCGCTCAACGGGCTTGCCAGATGAATGGAGATCACATGACTGGCCCCCTCATCAAACAAACGGCGGTACAGCGTCTCGAACTCGCCGCTGGACGGCGCGGCTGTGGTCGGTGGGGGATTGAGGGACGGTAAGCGATTGTAGAAGTCCTCGCGGGAAAGTTCCACCCCATCGCGCAGGTTCTTCCCGTCCATCACCACCACTGCCGGCACGCTGTGGATGCCATAACGCGCCAACCAGTGGGGCGGCAAATCCGACGTGCTGTCGGTGACAATGGCGATGGACATGGAAGGTTACTCCAGCACCACCACTCCCAGGCTGCGCGGGCCGATCAGGGTGGCCAGCGCCGGACTGATGGGGTGCTCGGTGAAGGGTGCATCCGGGAAGTCCGCGCCGATGCGCTCGCGCAGAATGCGCGCCTCATGCTCGAACGGCGGGTATCCCTGCAGCAGCGCGATATGCTGCACGTGCAGAAACTCGCTCAGGAACTCGTACAGCGTGTCCACCAGGTGACGCATGTTGCGCACTTTGGTGATCGGCACCAGACGCCCGTTCTCCAACAGCAAGAAAGGAGTCACGCCCAGCATCTCGCCGATCACCGCCTGGCCGTGGTCAAGATGGCCGGCGTGCTCCAGATAGGTCAGCCCCTGAACGAAGAACACGGTGTACACCTGGGCGATCAGTCCGCGCAACTGGCGGATGATTTCCGTCGCCCGCGCGCCGCACGCCGCCGCAGCAGCAGCACGCTGCACCAGCAACCCCAGGCCAACTGAAGTGGTCTGGGAATCCAACACGTGCACGGACGCGTGTCCGTTGATCAATGCAGCGGCTTCGCGGGCGTGAGATAGCGCCGCACACAACCGCCCGGATTGCAGAATGACTATCACTTCGTGATACCGTTGCCGCAGCGCGAGGAACGCTCGCCGAAACTCCGCCGGGGAAGGCGACACCAGCCGCGGGCGAAAGCCATTTTGCGCCGATTGCGGCATCTCACCCAGCCGTGGTTCGCCCGGCAAAGGCTCGCCCTCGCCCCACTGGATGCGCAACGACATCACGTGGACCAGCTCTTTGCCAGGGAAGTCGGCCAGGGTGAACTGGGCCGAGGAATCGGTCAGGATGGCTACGTGATCCATCACTCAATGCTCAAGATGAAGTGGTAATAGGGTTGCCCACCCTCCTGAACTTCAATCTCCAGGTCAGGATAGGCTTCGCGAACCTGATCGGCGATCAAAATCGCCCGTTTGCGATCCAGGTCGCCGCCGTAGAACAGGGTGATCAATTCGTACTCCTCCACTTCGGCTTTCTCCAGCAAGCGGAGCAAGGTTTCTTCAATGGTGTTTTCGGCGACGACCAGTTGACCGTCCAGCAAGCCGATAATCTGTCCTTCCTGCACCTGCACCCCGTCGATTTCCACCGTGCGGGTGGCCGTGGTGATCTCACCCGTCACCACATCCTGCAACGCTTTCGCCATTTCGGCAGCCACTTCGTCCAGGTCGCCATCGGGATTATGACACAACATTGCTGCCAGCCCCTGGGGGACGGTACGACTGGGCACCACGCGTGCATCGCGGACGGTCAGATCCGCCGCCGCCTGCGCGGCCAGGATGATGTTCTTGTTGTTCGGCAAAATGATGATGCGATCCGTGGTCACGGTGTCGATCGCGTCGATGATGTCTTGCGTGGAAGGGTTCATAGTCTGCCCACCTTCCACAATGGCCGCCACACCCAGGCTGGCGAACACGCGCGCGATGCCCGGCCCAGGGGTGACCGCGATCACCGCAATCTGCCCCGGCTCCACCTGCGTCAGCGTCAGCTTGCTCTCGCCTGCCTGTTGCTCGATCTCCTCCATCTGCGCCAGCAGGTTCTCGATGTGCACTTTGGAAATCGTGCCCAGCGTCATGATGTAGTCAATCGGTTCGTAGCGTTTCTCGGTGGGCACGTGGATGTGCATGCGGTACATACCGTCGCCCTCGCCCACCTGGATGGACGTGCCCATCTCCTCCAGCCGCCCGTAGAAGGACTCCAGGTCAAGCTCGCCGTTCGGACGGAAATCCACCACTACCTCAAAATCCTGGCCGGGTTCGATGGCCTCCATCGCGTTGTCCAGATTCATCGCGGCCAGCGGCTGCACCGTGGTCACCGCAGTGTCCAGCGGCTGACGGTTGAGGTAGCGCAACATGCCCTCCAGGATGAAGAACAGCCCCTTCCCGCCGGAGTCCACCACACCGGCATCTTTCAGCACAGGGAGCAGTTCCGGCGTGCGCTCCACCGCGCAGTCGGCGGCCTCCACGGCCACCTCAAGCAGGGCCTTCAGATCGCTCTCCTGCTGACAAGCCTCTTCCAACGCTACCGCCACTTCTTTGATCACCGTCAGGATGGTGCCTTCTACCGGGCGCACCACACCTTTGTAGGCCGTATCGCGCGCCTGGGCAAAAGCCTTTGCCATCAAAGGAGCGTCCAGCATCTCCGCCTGGTCCACACCACGGGCGAACCCGCGCCAGATCTGGGAAAGGATCACCCCGGAATTTCCACGCGCGCCCATCAGCGCGCCCTGGGCAATCGCGTTGGCAATCTTACCCAGATGCCGCTCCCCGCTCTCCGCAATCTCGTTGACGGCGGATTGCATGGTGAGCACCATGTTCGTACCGGTGTCGCCGTCGGGAACGGGAAAGACGTTCAACGCGTTGACGATCTGCTGATTGGTACGCAACCAGGTCAGCCCGGCTTCGGCCAGGCGCTTGAGCATCTGACCATCCATGGTGGTGCTGGTGATTGTTTCTGGCATACTTGCTCCTGGATCAGTCCACGTCGCTGATGCGCAACCCCTGTACGTGGACGTTAATTTCGTTTACGGGCAACCCGAGCGCCTTCTCCACATGATAGCGCACGGTATTCGCCACACTGGCAGCCACAGACTTGATGCGCGTGCCGTATTCGACTACGATGTAGATGTCAATATTGATCGCATCGTCATCAAAATGGACTTCCACGCCGCGTGTGGGGTCTTTGGTTAACGTGTCGGCCAGGCCACGGAACAAATTCCGCGAGGCCAGCCCGACCACGCCATACGATTGCAGCGCTGCATGGTAGGCAATGGTCGCCACTGCACGAGGGGAAACATGGATCGAGCCGAGGGTAGTGGTTTCTCCAGACATAATGAACCTCACAAACTTAAACCGAAATGGTTGAAAAACGATGCGACCTGTGGTAAGATTGGCGGGCCCGGCGACGGGCACAACCCGAGTGATGGGAAAGGGAGCAAATCATGGCGAAGTGTGAAATGTGCGGCAAGACCACGACCTTTGGGCAGAACCGCCCCTGGTCGAAGAAAGCGACCAAGCGACAGTTCAAGGCCAACCTGCAGAAAGTATCGGTGTACGAGAACGGGCGCAAGGTGCGCAAGACGCTGTGCACCCGCTGCATCCGCACCCTGGTCAAGACCACGGCCTGAGGCGGCCCTGTCCGTAGCGTGAAAATCGTGGCGCAGGCCACGATTTTTGCGTTTAAGAGACATGCGCCCTCTGGATGGCCTGCCGCAGCGCGTGGATGCCGGCAGCGATTCCGTCCGGGTGATGAAACACAGCGCTGGCCGCGACGAACACCTGTACTCCGGCCTTCAGCGCGTGGGGTAGCGTCTCGGCGTTGATGCCGCCGTCCATCTCGACCACGGCCTGCGGGTTGACTTCGTCCAGCCACTCACGGATGCGTCGCGCCTTGGGCAACACCTCCGGCAAGAAACGCTGTCCTGAAAAGCCCGGGTTCACCGACATCACCAGCACCAGATCGACCAGATGAAGCACCTCGCGCACCGATTCCGCAGGCGTGCCGGGGTTGATCGCCACACCCGCGCGGCAACCCAGGTCTCGGATGGTTTGCAGCGTGCGATGCAGATGCGGATCTGCTTCCACGTGCACCGTCAGCCCATCCGCCCCTGCTTCGGCGAAAGCGGTCAGCAATGACACCGGGTTCGTGACCATCAGGTGCACATCCAGCGGCAAATCGGTGACCCGGCGACAGGCACGCACCACCACCGGCCCCATCGTCAGATTGGGCACAAAGTGGCCGTCCATCACGTCAATGTGAATCCAATCCGCGCCGGCCTGTTCTGCCGCGCGGATTTGTGCGCCGAGTTCGGTGAAATCCGCCGAAAGGATGGAGGGGGCGATGCAGTGCATGGCGGTATGATACCGTCTCAGAGGCAATATGACAAGGGTTGAGTATCGCTGGGGATGCTTCGACAAGCATCGCCAGGCCCGTCCGGCTCCGTTTCGCGCACGCAATCCCTCTACACCACGCTAACGCGGCGGGTTATAAAGGAAGTAAACCCACATCCAGAACGGAATCAGCCCCCCAACGGACAGCAAAGCGAGCAAGCCGAGAAAGACGTTCAACCAGTCCACTTCGATCGGTTCTGCTTCCTCGACAGGTGTGGCCGTCGTCGGCGGCGCGACTGTGGAAACCGGGCGCGGGCGAGAGGGTCTAGGTTGGGCCGCAGGCGCACGCTGCGCCCGTGAAAACGTGAGCAACACGCGCCCAAGCTGGTCGGCGGTGCGGTAGCGCCGTGCCGGCTCCTTGGAAAGCACTTTCAGGATAATCTGTTCGATGGTCGGCGGGATGTCCGGGTTGTACTGTGAAGGCGGTGGCGGAGGCTCCATGCGGTGCATGCGCGCCAGTTCGGTCGCCGTGGCGCCGTTGAAGGGCAACCGGCCGGTAACCATCTGGTAGAACACCACGCCGAGCGAATATACATCAGAGGCCGGAGAAGGCGGCTCGCCGCCGGCCTGCTCCGGGGAGAAGTACTGTGGCGACCCCCAGATGTAGCGTGATTGTTCATCGGCGCGGATGGAAGCCAGGGCACGGGCGATGCCAAAGTCAGTCACCTTCAACCGGCGGTCGGGGGTGACCAGCATGTTGTGCGGTTTCACGTCACAGTGCACCAGGCCAGAGCGGTGGGCGTAGCCAATGCCGGCACATGCCTGCACTATCAGGTCAATTGCCGCCGGGATGGACAGCGGGGCATGCTCCTCCAGCAGGCTGCCCAGATCGGCGCCGGGGACGTGCTCCATCACGATGAAAAGCAGGTCTTGATCCAGCCCGAAATCGTGCACGGTGACGATGTTCGGATGGCTCAACCGGGCGACCGCCATGGCCTCCTGGCGAAAGCGCTCGCGGAAGCGCGGGTCGCGCGAATAACTCCTGCGCAACACCTTGACCGCCACACGCCGTTCCAGCATCAAATCGTGCGCCAGGTACACCGTCGCCATGCCCCCGCGACCGAGAGGCCGTTCCAGCCGATAGCGGTTGTTCAACGTGATTGGGGTGTCCATCAGGAAAGATTATACTTCAAGAGACCTCTTCAGATTGAGATGTGCGCGTTCGCCGTGCTGCACCAAGGACAGGCGAACAAACGCACCAACATCGGTTATAATCAGAGCTACAATCATCCACATCGGAGACCTGCATGCCCATTGTCTATCCCTTCACCGCCATCGTTGGTCAGGAGCGCATGAAGCGTGCGCTCATTCTTTGCGCTGTAGACCCGCGCATCGGCGGCGTGCTGATTTACGGCGAACGCGGTACCGCGAAATCTACCGCCGCGCGCGCTCTGGCTGCACTGCTCCCCAAAGTCAAAGTGGTCGCCGACTGCCGCTTCGGCTGCGATCCCGACCGCCCAACCACCTGGTGCACCGAGTGCCGGGAGCGCGCCGCCGATGGCGAACAACTCCCCACCGACTGGAAGCCCACTCCCTTCGTCAACCTGCCCGTCTCCGCCACCGAAGACCGCGTGGTCGGCACCCTGGATATCGAAAAAGCCATCCAGCGCGGCGAGCGGCACTTCGAGCCGGGCGTGTTGGCCGCCGCCAACCGCGGCCTGCTCTACATCGACGAAGTCAACCTGCTCGACGACCATGTGGTGGACGTGCTGCTCGACTCAGCGGCGATGGGCATGAACATCGTCGAGCGAGAAGGCATCTCCTTCACTCACCCGGCACGCTTCATCCTGGTGGGCACCATGAACCCCGAAGAAGGCGATCTGCGCCCCCAACTGCTCGACCGCTTCGCCCTTTCCGTGGAAATCCACGGCATCCCCGACGCCCGCCAGCGCGTCGCCATTATGGAGCGCAACCTGGCCTTCGACGCCGATCCTGAAGGCTTCCGCAAACAATGGCTTCCCAAAGAACAGGAACTCTCCGAGCAGATCGAGCGGGCGCGACAGATGGTGGACCGCGTGCGCTACTCCCGCCGTGACCTGCTCACCATCGCTGCGCTGACCGCCTCCCTGCACGTGGACGGCCACCGCGCCGATCTGGTCATCCTGAAGGCCGCCCGCGCCCATGCCGCCTTTGAAGGCCGCGACCGCATCGCCGACCGCGACATCGCCATTGCCGCCGAACTCGCCCTGCCGCACCGCATGAAGCGCGGCCCCTTCGAGCAGGCCGAACTCAGCCTGGACGAACTGCAACAGCGCATCGAGCAGGCGCGGGGCCAGGCCGCCGGTGAAGAGCAGGAACTGGAAGCGGACGAGGAGCGTCAGGAATCCTCCCGCGCGCAAAAAAAAACTTAAACCTTAGCGGCGAACCCATCGAACAGCACGGCAATCCACCGCCAGGGCCGCAAGATGTCTTCGACAGCGGCTCTGCTCACTGGTGGGAAGGGGGCGAACAGGTCAACCCCGATCGGGTGTTCGACCCGCGCAACCTGGACACACCGCTGGACAAGATCACCCGCCGCCAGGGTGGACGTCGGTCCCGCACCCGCACCGAACGCAAGCGCGGGCGTTACATCATGGCGCGTCCGGCGAATGGGCGCACCACCGACATCGCCTTTGACGCCACGCTGCGCGCCGCGGCGCCCTTCCAGAAACAACGAGAGAGCGAACGGGACGGGCGAGCGTTCGTCATCCGCCCGGACGACCTGCAACGCAAAGTCCGTGTGCGCCGGTCAGCCAACCTGGTGCTTTTCGTGGTGGACGCCTCCTGGTCGATGGCCGTCGCTGAACGCATGGCCGCGACCAAAGGCGCAATTCTCTCCTTGCTCACCGACGCCTACCAGCGCCGCGACCGCGTCGGCCTGATCGTCTTCCAGAAAGACCGCGCCACCCTGGTACTCCCCCCTACGAACTCCGTCGAGCTCGCCCAGCGCGCGCTGAGCGACATCCCCGTCGGCGGCAAGACGCCGCTCTCTGCCGGCCTGCTGCTGGCCCACCGTGTGATCCGCCAGGAGCGCCTCACCCATCCCGACGTGATGCCGCTGCTCATCCTGCTCACCGACGGGGCGGGCAACGTCTCCATGAGCGATATGCCGCCGCAGGTGGAAGCCCATAAAATCGCCGACGCCATTGCTGCCGACGACATCCGCAGCGTGGTGATCAACATGGAGCACGCCGCCTTCGACCAGGGCCTGGCGCAAAAACTGGCCGACCACCTCAACGCCCCCTGCTACACCATGGCCGACCTCCAGGCCGACAGCCTGTACCAGACCGTGCGCAGGGAACTCGGATAACAAGCGTAGTTTGTGATTTGGACTTTTGAAAAATAGGTGGAACTGTGTCAGAATGTGGGCATGGAAAAACC